>PMSX01000028.1 GCA_003167495.1 Bryobacterales bacterium
TTGTTGGACACTACACTAGCAAAGAAAGTGCCCAAAACTCCAATGCTGCACCCCAACACGCCCAACCTCGCGGCAGAAGTCATAATCATCCGCATAACATCCGATCGCTGCGATCCCAGTGCAAAACGAATCGCTATCTCCTGGCTGCGAGCCGCCGTCGAAAACGCCGTCACACTGTAGATACCTAGCACCGCTAGCAGCACAGCTGCCCCGGCGAACGCAGAGATCAGAGCTGTATTGAACCGTCTAGGCGCTTGCCCCTCTCTCACCACCCGATCCATCGATTCAACGTTGGTCAGCGGTAGTTGCGGATCGATCGAGCGCACCACCGACCTTACCGATTCGGTCGTGACCTCCGGAGGCATTTCGCCCCGCACCACTATGGAGCCGCTCGTCCCGGTCAGCATGTCCGGAGATGCAAAAGGTCCGGCGGCAGCTTTACTCTGTTCCGAAGGAATATAAATCTCCAGTTCCGTCGGCTCGTCAGCCAATTGTTTAACCTCATTGATCTCTCCCACAATCGTCAGCCATGGTAGATTTGCCTCCAGCGGGCCTCGGTGCAGGCGTTTGCCAATCGGGTCCTGCCCCGGCCAGTAGCGCTCGGCCAGTGCTCTACTGACCATCGCCACCAGCGGAGCACCTGCACGATCCGATGGAGTGAAGCCGCGCCCGCGCAATATCGAAATGCCCTGAGCGGGGAAGTAATCGCCCATCACCTCCGGTACCCACGCAATATTCAACCCTGCGCCTCCAGGCGGAACATATCCTTCGGGAGTAAATGTTGCCAGATAAGTTGTACCGGACGCCGGCAATAGCGAGGTCGTGCCCACCGCCTTGACTCCAGGCAATTGCCCAAGCTTGGTGTGCAGAGTCGAGTTGAAAATGTCAACCGCCGCTTGGCTTGAGTACTGCTGCCGCGGCAGACTGTAAGATGCAGTCAGACTATAGTCCGCGCGGAATCCCAGGCCAACCGAGCGCATCCTCTCAAAGCTGCGCAACGGCAGCCCCGAAGCAGTCAGAAGAACCAGCGCGACCGCAAGTTCGGTCACCACGAGGTCCGAGCGCAGACGTGCCTGACCACTTCCTCCCGTGCACGAGCGCCCGCCTTCTTTTAATCCATCGTTCACCTGAGTAAAAGCTGCGGCTACGCCCGGAAGCACTCCGCAAAAAACTCCTGTAAGCACCGCCACTCCAAATGCCAATGCACCTACATGCCAATCCAAACCAATCGAGTTAATCCGCGGTATTGTCTCGGGCAAAGAACTAATGCCAAACCGCAGTGCAACCTCTGCCACAATCAAACCGAGCAACGCACCACCCAGGCTCAATATCACGGCCTCAATCAGAGGCTGTCGCAAAACGTTCGCCGTACTCGCCCCTAAGGCGATGCGTACTGAAATCTCCCGTCGTCTAGGTATGCCTCGCACCAACAGTAACCCCGCAAGATTCGCACACGCAATAAACAGCACCACCACCGTCGCCAGAAACAGTGTGCGTATCATGGGTCGCGCCGCCGCAACCGTAATTTGATCCAGCGGCCGCACTGCCGGACGGATGCGGCGACTCGAAAGCGCTGGCGGAAAATTGCGCATAATTTCCCGTGCTGCCGCCATCGCATCCTGTTCGGCTGTCTCGTTAGTAGCCCCGGCTTTCAACCGTCCCACCAGATAGTAGCCCCAGTTTCCCGCGCCCTCAAGCAGTTCAGATTGGGTAAAGCTCATCGGTACCCAAAATTCACAGCGGTTCACCTGGCCGGGGACTAGCGGAAACTCGAACTCATGCGGCATCACGCCGATAACTCGGTAGGGCCTTCGATCAAGAAGAATCTTTCGACCTAGAATTTGAGCATCGCCGTTGAACCGGCTGCGCCACGTTTGATAGCTGATCACCGTAACGCGCTCGCTGCTCCCGTCTTCCTGCGGCGTGAAAACGCGGCCCAGTAAAGGTGATACACCGAGCGTCGGAAAAACGCCCGCACTCAAACGCGCGGCACTGATCTGCTCCGGGTTGCTGCGGCCGGAAAGTTCATAAATGGAGGTCCGATATGCACCAAGACCCGAGAATTCGTGGGTATCACGTATGTACGTGAGCACTCCGGGTGCAGTTACGCTCGGCGCTCCAGATTCAATGTGGTGGACGCCGCCTAAAATGTCCCCCAGAAAAACCAGCTTCTCCGGATTGGGAAAGGGAAGAGGCCGCAAAAGCACGCCTTCGACAATCGAGAAAACAGCAGTCGTAGCGCCGATTCCAAAAGTCAGCGTAAGCAGCGCAGTCAAAGCAAATGCTGGAGATTTGCGAACCTGACGCCACGCATACCGACAGTCCAACAAAAAAGATCCCATATTCCAGACCTCCAGGCCCTAACCTCTATTTAAGATTCTGCCAGAGCCTTCGCGTAAGCGTATCAGGGGCAGCAGCCACACCACCCAATTGGTGATCTGATTGGTATGACGAACGCAAATTGCTAATTAGCATGGCGGTTGCTGAGATGTGGCGCAGAACTTATAAACGGCGTTAACCGGCCAATGTGTGCCCATTTTTAGGAGGGGTTGAGTTTCCTTGTTTGAGAGAGGATCTTAGCAATGCGATTGGCCAGGCGATCAAGAAGACGACGTGCGGAAGGATCGGTCACGTTGCGGCGGTAGATCTCCAGTACGTGCTGAGCAG
>PMSX01000195.1 GCA_003167495.1 Bryobacterales bacterium
TAGCGCCTAACCCAGTTCTTAACCCAGTTCTTAACCCAGTAATTAACCCAGCACCTGCTTGCAGTAATCGAAGCATTTCTTCACTTCTTCCGGCGATGTCCCCGTACCTTTATACTCATATTCAATGAATGCCGGAAGCGGCCATTTCGTTTCCTTGAGCAGCAGCAAAACCTGCTTGATCGGCGTATCGCCCTCGCCCCAAGGAGTGTTCGGACCTTCGTCCTTCTTGCGGTCCTTCAAATGCAGCAGCACAATGTTCTTGTGATTCTTGGTGATATAGTCCACCGCATCGTAGTTGGCCGCTGTGAAATGTCCGATGTCGAGATTGATCTTGTAGTGCTTGCTCATTTCCATCGCCGCCGCGAAACTCTCGGGCTTGGCAAATTGATTGGGGTCTTTCAGGTCGGAATGCCCGTGCATGGCAACGATGATCTTGTGCTTTTCGGCGAAGGGCGCCACGCGCTTGGCTACCGGAAGCGTCGTAGATGCGGTCAGAATGCCAACGTCCAAAGCTTTCGCGAATTCAAAGCCGCGTTCGATTTCATCGTCGGTAAAGCTGTCGTTGAAGCTGTAGTTGTAGGCGTATAAATTGACGCCCGCGGCATCGAATTGTTTCCGGATGTCCTTGAAGTAATCAAGCGAAACCGAAAGGCGCCACTTCCGCAAATCTTCTTGCGCGGCTTTGCGCTCGTCGGCGCTCATGCCGCGGCGGAATCCCGCCATGGGGCTCTTGTCCGTGTGACCCCCTTCAATGTGCGGCGCAAACAGCTCGCAATCGCCCAAGCCATCGGCCACCATGGCTTTCAAGGCATCGTTGAAGGAAAGATCGCGGAAGCTGTAAGATTGCGTTCCGAGTTGTACGCCGTCTATTTTCGAATCGATTTTTGCGAGGGCACTGGCTATAGGCAGGCCGGCAAGAGCAAGTTTTCCAAATGTTCTTCTGGTGAGCATGACGCAATTATCATATCCCTAAAGCCATGCCAATGGCTCTATATATACTCATTAGGTGAACGAATTCGAAACCATCCTACCCGTCTTTTCGCGCTTCATTCATATACTTTCCGCGATTCTCTTGCTTGGCGGCGCCTTTTATGCGCGCCGTGTCCTGACTCCCGTGCTGAACACTTTGCCTGAAGATAAACGTATGCAGGCTGCCGCCGGCGCACAATTGCGCTATCGTACAACGCTTTTTATCTTTGTAGCGCTTAGCCTGCTTTCCGGTCTCTACAACTTTCTGCAAGTGCCCCATTCCCGCCAATACGAAATGGCATTCGGCATTAAGATACTGGCCGTTCTGCACATTTATGCCACCATTATTCTTTGGGCGACGTCGCCCTATGGTGACGTTGAATTTGCAGGTAAGAGCAAGCGGCGTTTGCTGAGCATCTCGATTTCGGGCATCCTTGTCGTTCTCATCTCGGCGTACCTGCGCTCACTCAGCATGCCGGGCTTTTGATCCGCGCCCTTTGCGCGCTGCCCGCATCTAATACTTATGACGGCATACGAAGCTCTCCGCTCAAAAGCCGCCTGGTTCGACGTCTCGGATCGGGGCAAAATCCGCGTCCTGGGTGAAGATCGGGCGCGCCTTCTGCACGCCATGAGTACGAACGATGTCAAGAATCTTGCTGAAGGCGCGGGCCTTTACACGTTCTTTCTCACGGACAAGGGACGCATTCTCGCTGATTCGTATATCTACCGTTTTGCCGACAGCCTGCTGCTCGACACGGAAGCGGAAGCAGCCAGCGTTTTGCGCGATCATCTCGACCGCTACATCATTGCCGACGATGTCACACTCGAAGACGAAACCGCCATACTGGCCGCCATCGCACTGGAGGGACCTGCCAGTCTCGAAGCAGGCTCGGGCTTAGGTTTGCCGATTCCTGCGACGGCATACAGCACTGCCCCATGGCAGAACGGTTTCGTGGCGCGTGCTTCCGTGACCGGCGCGCCGGGTCTGCGCATCTTCTTGCCTGTTGCCGATATAGGTCCCTTAACCGTCCGTCTCCAGTCAGCGGGCATTCCGCAGGCCCAAGCCGCTGAGGTGCGCGTTGTTCGTCTAGAGAATGGAACGCCGCGCTTTGGCGAAGACATCAGCTCACGCTATTTGGCGCAGGAAACTCAAATCGCGCAAGCCGTTCACTCCAACAAAGGCTGTTATCTCGGTCAAGAGATTGTCGAACGCGTACGCGCCCAAGGCCAAGTGCATCGTCTCCTGGCAGCGGTGCGCATCGCGGGCACACAACCTCCCGAACCTGGCACCAAGCTCTTGGCGGGAGGAAATTCGGTGGCGGAAGTCACTTCGGCCGCCTATTCGGAGGCCTTGGGAGAAGTAGTGGCCCTTGCCTACGTACGCCGCGAAGCCTTGCATGATAAACCTCCGTTGGTTGTTGCCGGCTCGTCTCCCGAAATAGTAGCTCGCTTGTGACGATATAGTATCGCTAAGCGCATGCTGACTCTGATCGGGCGAAGTTGGAGATCGTGGAAGAGGGAAAAAGGTTTAGCCCTTCTCGCCGTGATCGCACTTGCCATCGGGATCGGCTCGGCAACAGCGATATTTACGGTCGTCGACACAGTCCTTCTCAAGCCACTTCCCTATTCGCAGCCTGACCGCTGGGTAGAATTGCGCGAAGGCGATACGCGCCCCAATCATTTCGGTGGTCTGACTTTCGCAGACCTGTTGGCCTATCAAGAGCGCCTGCGGAGTTACGAAGTATTTGGCTGGTTTCCGGTTGGCGGAGACTACAATCTGACTTCTCCCGGCGAGCCCCGCCACATCGATGGCATTGACGTCTCACCCTCTCTCTTCTCCCATACCGGTCTCGCGCCAACAGCGGGACGTTTCTTCATGGATTCAGACGGCTCAAACGTGGCGGTCATCTCCCATCGACTGTTTGAGAGTCTGGGCCATTCAATTATCGGCCGTCCCATCATCTTGAATGGCCAATCCTACACAGTTGTGGGAGCCATGCCCACTAGCTTCAGATTCCCGCTCGCGAACGTCGACAGCCAAGACTCCCATAACGATGTGTGGCTCCCGCTGAAAAAGCCCATAGACGACGATCATGCCCGCAATTACGGCATCTATACTGGCTATTTCAAGCTAAGGCCAGGAGTCACAATAGCGCAAGCAGCTGCTGAAGCCAAACGAGTCGCCTCTGGAATCCGCCAACAGAATCATCCCAACGACCCTACTTACAGTTCTGCCATCTTGAGCCTGCAAGATACGGTAGTGAATCGTATCCGTCCCATTTTGCTATTGCTCTTCGGCGCAGCCAGTCTTCTGTTGGTCATCACTTGCGCCAATGTCGCAGGGCTCTTGGTCAGCAGGTCTGTAGGCCGCGCTCACGAAACAGCGATTCGCGTGGCTTTGGGCGCGAGTCAAAAACAGTTGGCACTGCAATATCTCTTCGAAAGTCTTTGGGTCTCTGTTGCGGCGGCCGCATGCGGTCTTCTGGCGGGCATATTTTTTGTTCGAACATTGGTCTCCCTGGCTGCGCAATACATCCCGCGTGCCAGTGAGGTTTCCACAAGTCGGCAAGCAGCCCTGTTTGCGCTGGCCTTGGCGTTTCTCACAGCAACGCTCGCAGCGATGGCGCCACTTTGGCAAGCTCTCCGCATACAACCGAACGAAGTTCTGAGTGACGGCGTGCGCGCCTCGGCTGGAGTTCGCAGCCGCAGACTTTCGCAAGCACTCGTTATTGGAGAGACCGCTCTGGCGTTCACGCTTGTCTCGGTGGGTGCGCTCCTCATATGGGAGTTTCGCAGCCTCACTCAAATGTCTCCGGGGTTTGATCCCAAGAATCTCCTGACGTTTCAACTCACTCGATTTGGCGCAGACACTGATAAGGCGGAAAAGACCACAGCCTACGCCCTGAAGTTGATTGACACTCTTGAGACAATTCCCGGAGTTACGAATGCCGCACTCACGAACCAGATTCCGCTGGCAGGATGTTGCTTTACCGTGGCACTATTTCCCGAAGGGCGCACTCCTGGAGTGGACGTGGACCATCTTGTAAGTCTGATGGTGGTCAGCCCCGGCTATCTCAAAACGCTAGGCATTCCTTTGCTCGCCGGTAGGGTTCTGAATCTTCATGACACAGATGAAAAGCTGCTGCCAATTCTGGTTGACGAAGCAGCAGCCAAACATTTCTGGCCAAATCGCAATGCCGCGGGCGCAATAGCGCATTTTTCAGGACCGAATGGTTCCCCAGCGGAAGTTGTCGGTATCGTTGGCACGGTTCGAAATCGGGGTCTGAGCGACGCTCCACTCCCAGAAGTTTATATTTCACCAAACGTCTACCCGCTAAAGACCATGAATTTTGTTGTTCGTTCCACGCTCTCGCCAGCCAGTCTTACGCCCGCTATCCGGCGCGCCGTTGCTCATATAGACCCAACTCAACCAATCTACTCCGTGCAATCCATGGGTGAGGTCTTGGGCGATTCCCTCATTTTCCAACGCATCGAGTGGATCGTTATTACTTTCTTCGCTCTCGCCGCTCTCTTGATGGCCGCTCTTGGCATTTATGGCTTGACCTCCTATTCCGTTCGCCAGCGAACGACCGAAATGGGCACTCGCATCGCCCTCGGCTCCACTGGCAGCCAATTGATGCAGTTGATCGCCTGGAGCGGAATCCGTCTCTCCGCCTACGGCATTCTGATTGGCGCAGCTGCGGTAACTGCGGCCACTATGCTCGTAATCCATTACTTTGAAGTTCAGCACCTCAGTCCGATCCCTTATTTTTTCTCAATGTTCGTGGTTCTCTTGCTCGCCTTATGCGCTTCTCTCTTGCCCGCTTGGCGCGCCAGCCTTCTTTCTCCCATGGTGGCCATCCGCAACGAGAACGATTCTCTATGGACCTCCGCCCGCCGCACTCTCGTTGAAACTCGCGAGAGGATCACGGCTGAAAAATCTCCCGCCACCGTAGACTCCACGTTACTGACTGAGTTCATCGAAGCCAGCCGGCGCGCTGGTTCATTTTCAGAGCTACTTGCCGAGTCTCTGGGAGATCTCCTGACCAAGCTTCACGCTAGGTCGGCTCTTCTCCTTGAGAAAGTCTCCGCCGTCGAGTTCCGCTGCATCGCCGCATCTCCCAACATCGCGTCCACCGCCTTTGCTATTCCAGAGAACGGCTTCCTCCGAAACCGCCTCAAATTCTACAGCTCTCCTCTCGCCTTCAGCGCCGCCGATCTGGAAACCTCCCTGCGTTGGGCGACTGAGCAGAAACCGCAACACATAGCCGAACTCGAATTACTGGAAACCATCGGCCTCCGTCTTGCGGCGCCGCTCCGCACCAAGAACGATCTCATCGGCTTATTGTTATTCGGTGAGCGCGAGGGCGAAACAACCTACAACTCCGCGGAAAAACAATTGCTCGCCGTCTGCGCCGAACAATTTTCCCTGACAATTGAAAACGCGCGGCTCAACGAACGCGTCCTGGAGCAGGAGAAGGTGCGCCGCGACATTGCGCTCGCCACAGAAGTGCAAAAGCGCCTTCTGCCCGAAAGCTCGCCCCAAACGGTCGCCACCTCGCTGGGCGCCTATACATTAGCCGCCCGTAATGTCGGCGGCGATTACTATGATTTTCTGAAGATTGGCGACCATACCCTCGGCATTGCGCTTGCGGATGTGGCCGGCAAAGGGATCGCAGCCGCTCTGATCATGGCTGTGGTGCAGGCTTCGCTCCGTATCATTGCCGCCGAGGACAATATCTCGCTGCCCCAACTAGCAGCCAAAATGAACCGGTTTCTGCATGGCTCAACGGGATTCAACAGTTACGCTACATTCTTTTACGCCAATCTGGATGAAAGTAAGCATCAACTCCGTTATGTCAACGCCGGACACAACCCGCCTTATCTCGTACGCGCTCAGCCGGAGACTGCGCCCATTGAGGAACTGGCCACCGGCGGAATGGTGATCGGCATGTTCCCGCTCGCCAGTTACGAGGAGGCAGTTGTCGACCTGCAAAAAGGGGATCTGCTCATCGCCTTCACGGACGGCGTCACCGAAGCCCTCAATCCAGCGGAAGAGGAATTCGGCGAGGATCGGTTGAAGGATCTCGTCCGGCGGGTGGCGCATCTGCCGATTCCCGAAATCACCGCCCAAGTCTCACAAGCCCTGCGTGAGTGGATTGCCGGTGCTCCGCAACACGACGATCTCACATTCGTTGTCATGAAAGTGAACGAGTAGCGAGCAGCTTAATCGTCGCCCAGCAATCGCCCGTAGTCATGCAGTGATTCAACGTTGTCGCACACAGCCTTGATGGCCGCCGTTACAGGAACCGCCAGCAGCAGCCCCGCCCCGCCCCACAGCATGCCCCAAAACATCAGCGCCACTGTTACGATGAACGGATTCAGCCGCACGCGCCGGCCAATGATCTTGGCATAGAGAAAATTCATGGCAATCAGGTGTAACAGTGCCGTAATCACCATAACCAGCGCTACGACCTTGAACTTGTTCGGAATCGCCAGCGCGGCCAAAACCGGCGGAATCAGCGAAAGCGGCAATCCCACATAGGGAATCAGGCTAAAGAATGCGCTCACCGGCCCTACCAGCGGCCAATACGGCACCCGTAATAGAAAGAACGCGATTGCGCTTACGCTGCTGACGAATACCCACAATAGGAAATTGCCCAGCACATAGCCGCGCGTCGATTCGCCGATCCCCGACCAACTCCGGCCCACCACATAGCGCGCTTCTCCCTGGAACAATTTCTGAAACGTCCGGCTAATATGATCGCGCCAGCTCAGCATGAAATAGACTAAGAAGGGCACAAACGACGCCATCACGACAACGTGGAAGTAACTCGCGGCATAGGCATACACAGTAGTTATCAGCGGCTTTGTCTCGCTGTGAATGCGAACCTCTTGAATAAACGGTTCCGCGGGCTGCACAGGCGGGGCCGGTGCGGCAAGCTTGCGCCGGCGAGCCTTCATAGCTTCCTGAGGCTTCTGTTGAATCTGCTGTTCTTGCTGCCGCAGGCTGCTCGGCACAATCGCGTCGACGGTTTTCTTCTCAAAGTCGTCTAACTTATCGTTGGCTTTATCCACTAGCTCATTAATGCGCGAGCTGTAAGTGGGTAGATCTTCACTCAAGGTAACGACTTGTGCCCAGATGACAACGCTCAGAAAGTACACGGCCACCAGCGCCACGAGGATCACGATGCCGGTAGCTGTGGGTCTAGGTACGCGCAGCTTCATCACTAGAATCACCAGTGGATCGAGAATAAAGGCAAACACCGCCGCCACGATGATGGTGATAAAAAAGTCTTTGCCGAAATAAAGGAGTGCCACGGTAGCCGCCAACGCGATCACCGAAGTCGCCAGGCTCGCGGCGCGATCCGACCGATCTGACGTGGTGCTTTCCGTATTGAACGCTGCCAAAGCGAAGAAGTTCTTCCCTGTACTTCTGTTATCAGTTTCGCACCATCTATAATCCGAAGTTGGCGGACAAAAACTGTGGGCGGAAGGACGGTCGCGTGCTCAGCCTCGATGTAGGCAAGAAACGCATCGGATTGGCGGTCAGCGATGAACTGGGTCTAACGGCGCAGGGAATCGAAACGCTGCAGCGGACTCGCATTCGCGACGATCTGGTCGCGCTCCAGCGGATCGTCACGCAATGGAACGTTCGTACCCTGCTGGTTGGTAAGCCATTGCACATGAGCGGGTCGGAAAGCCGCCAGAGTGAATACACCCGCGAATTTGCCGAACGCCTTGCGAAATCGCTCGACCTGCCGGTTGTTTATTGGGACGAACGGCTCACTTCCAGGGAGGCAGAACGGCTGCTGCGCGAAGGTGGCGCTTCTCTTTTACAAAGCCGCCAAGCGGTTGACCGCATGTCGGCTGTCTTGCTTTTGGAAAGTTATCTCGGTTTCCTCAAAAACGAGGAATCCATCTCCGAACCTGAAGAAATCAAACCTGGAGAAATCATTGGTTAGTCGACCCCGCACGCGCCGTTTTTTTGGCGTCGTCTTAACACTTCTCGTTCTCGGGGGCCTCGGCGTCGCCGGCTTTTGGTATCTGGGGCCCGTTCGCGCGCCGCAAGAAGAAACGTTTGTTCAAATTGACCGGGGCATGTCTAGCCCGGCGATTGCCGATATGCTCGCCCAGCAAGGATTGGTCCGGTCCAACTGGGCGTTTCTCGCCGTCCGTGCCCTTCAACCGCGCGCCCGCTTGCAGGCGGGTGAGTACCGCTTCGGCGCCGAACAAACGCCATTTGAAATTTTTGACAAAATTCGCCGCGGCCAGATCTTCTTCGAGGTTGTCACCATTCCCGAAGGCAGCAACATGTTTGACATTGCAGCCATACTTGAAAAGTCGACGTCCATTAAAGCGGCGGATTTTCTCAAGGCTGCCGCCGACCCAGAAGCCATTCGCGATCTGGACCCTAGCGCCCCCAGTCTAGAGGGTTATCTCTTTCCCTCCACTTATCAAGTCACTCACAGCACTAGCGCGCAGCAATTATGCCGCATGATGATAAGCGAATTCCACAAAGAATGGCGCGTCCTGACACCCAGCGCGCTCCCTGCCCCAGAGATACATCGCGTCGTCACATTGGCGTCATTGGTCGAAAAGGAAACAGGCCTAAGCAGTGAACGGCCCATCGTGGCCAGCGTCTTCACCAATCGTCTACGTCTCAACATGCCTCTGCAATGCGACCCGACTACTATGTATGCGGCCCTGCTCGAAAACCGCTACAACGGCGTTATTCACAAATCCGATCTCGTCAGCACGAATCCCTACAATACCTATGCCCATGCCGGTCTACCCCCGGGTCCCATAGCGAATCCAGGCGTCCAGTCGCTGAAGGCCGCATTGAACCCTGCTCCTGGGGACTATCTCTATTTCGTGGCGCGGGCCGATGGCTCGGGTGGCCATCATTTCACGTCCACTTTAGCGGAGCATGAAAAAGCTGTCGCCGATTTCCGCCGGGCCTCTCATCAATAGCTTGTTCCCCTTCCACACGCGAATTTCTTAACAAATTCCCCGCTTTCGCCGATGAAATCTTTGACGGGAAACGTTCAAAGATTCAATCGCGGCAAAAGAGCACGAACGGCAGGCGAGCTCGCTCGAACAAACCCGTGAACGACGGATTTTATGTCATATCGCGCGGTACTTACCTTACTTTTATCGGCATTTGGGGTCTTTAGCCTGCCAGCGGATTCGCCGGCCGATGGCGACACCCACCCTACCCCTTCCGGGAAGGTTCAGCCGGAAGGTGAACTTCTGGAACGAGCCCGCGCCGCCAACGGCGATATCTATTCCACCCTCAAATCATTCGTATGCCGCGAGGAAATCGAACGCTATAAGGGCGATCTGCGTGGCTCCAAAACGCGTTTCATCGACCATGTTTCCACCAACCTGTCGTTTGAAAACGGTGTCGAGCATTACAACGACATTCGCCAAAATACGAGCAGCCGCCACAGTCTTTCCGATATCGCCGGCGCTTGGTCTGAGGGCGAATTCGGTACCCTTTTGCAACAAACAGACAAGCTGTTAGAAATTCAGCCGGTCACCTTTGTATCCTTTGATACTTTCGCCGGCATTCCAACCGCAGTCTACCGCTTCGAAGTATCCGAAAAGCAAAGCCCATGGGATCTCGAAGTCGGTTCGCAGCACTACCAAATACCGTTCACCACCGATGTATGGATCTCGGTCGCGTCCGGCGAAATCCTTAAGATCGCCCGTAAGTCCCTCTCCATTCCCGCCGAAACCCGTATTTCCGAAATCGATTGGAGTGTTTCGTTGGCTTCGGTCAGCCTGGGCGGAAAAACTTGGCTCCTGCCCACGGTGGCCGACTATTCTGTCTCGTACTCAGACTCAAAACGCCGCGAGTGGAATCAAATGAGTTTCTCCAACTACCGCCACTACGGCTCTGAATCGTCAATACGATTCGACGGCTTGGACTAGAAAGCGCAAAGGGCGCGGAAGCACGTCGCCAGGCAACAAAGGCATTCCCCCTCGTTTCGAGCGGCGTGCATGACACCGCGCCCGTCTTGCGCGACTTCCCCAAAAAGGAGCCCTGGCCGTTCGATCTGCGGTTAGTTCTTGTCAAAACGGAGCGCAGTGACACTAACCGTCGACCCAATTCCGTTACTACGTCTGAACGCCTCCAGAATTTGCCGAGACTCCGCTCTCAATTTCTTGGCTTCGTGCTTGCGTCCCATTTTTTCCAAGGCAATGGCATAGTTCTTATAGATTTCCCCACAAGTGGGATGACTACCTAGCGCGCGGTTACAAAGCGTGGCAGCCTGTTGAAAGATTTTATCCGCGTCGTCGAAGCGGCCCATTTGGAAATAGTCCATCGCAAGATTGTTGAGCGCAGGAGCGATAGTTGGGTGTTCGTCGCCTAGCGAGGCCCGCAACGTCGTGGTCGATTGGAGATACAAAGCTGCTGCTTCGTCAAAGCGCCCTTGCAGATATCGGATTTGCCCGAGGTTGTTCAGGGCCGTACACAAACGAGCCGGGTCCACGGCTCTCTGCTTGGCGAGATCATCCCGCGCATCTAACAATAGCCTTCCCGCCTCGTCGTATTCCTTTCTCTGAATGAGGATCTCGGCCAGACATTCCCGAACAGTAAACAGGTTCGTCGATCCGCTCACTTGGCCGTAAACCGAGATCGCCCTGCGCAACTCCGCAATCGTCTCTTCGCTATTTCCGATCTCGTCAGAGATTGACGCCAAGCTGGCCAAGAGCACGGCATAAACGAGCGACTTCTGCTGCTGCACCGCCTCCAGCGAGGCGAGGGCACGCCGGTACTCACCTTCTGCATTCGCGACTTGTCCTGCTTCGGCATAGGCCGCGGCCAGCGAATCAAGTGCTTGAATCAACTTTGTATCTGTTCTCTCGGAGGCCTCCGCAATCGCGAGTGCTCGCTGGAATGCGGGGACGGCAGCCAAGTATTTTCCCGCACTGCGCAGGTTCTCGCCTTCAGACATCCAGTCGTTCCATCCCTTGGGCGCGTCGACAGCCTCCACGTTGGAAGTAATGAACAGGACAGTGCATAATGCGAACTTCAATGATTTCATCTTTCGCCTAAGCCACAAGTGGCTTCCCTGTAGCTCAAGTGGGAAAAAGGCCGGTGGCGTTTCATTGGTTGTCAAGCATGAAGCGATAGGGATTCCCTGTAGTCGGGGCCGCTCTTGGGGACGTTGGAATCGTATTGGCGATTGTCGAGCAAGAAATCGGCCCGAAACGCTGAACACCGTTGCCGAAGGCGAGTGTCAAGTGTTTATTGCTGCGGCGGATGTTGCGATGTGGCTGGCGATCAAAACGAAACTGGGGTTGGCTGACTCTCGGTGGCCGCTGAGCGGAACGACCACCGCTACTGCGCGCCTTTGCTCAGCAGCATCACTTTCATTGTGTGGAAAATGATATAGAAATCGAGCGCCGGTGCCAGGTGCTTAATGTAGTAAAGATCGTATTCCAGCTTAATCATGGAATCCACCAGCGTGTCGCCGTACTTGTGATTGATTTGCGCCCACCCGGTGATGCCCGGTTTGACGGCGAGCCGCTGCCGGTAATACGGAATCTGCTGGGCCAACATTTCCACAAACTCAGGCCGTTCCGGCCGCGGGCCCACCGCTGCCATGTCGCCCTTCAACACATTCCACAGCTGTGGTAGTTCGTCCAGCCGCAATTTTCTCAACCAATTGCCCAGCGGCGTAATGCGTGGGTCGTTTTTCGCCGCCCAGATAGCGCCGGTGCGCGCTTCCGCATTCACGTACATGGAACGGAATTTGTAAATAGTGAAAACGCGTCCATTCATCCCTACCCTGAGCTGGCGATACAGCACTGGTCCTTTCGACGTCAGCTTCACGGCCAGCGCGATCAACAGCATCAACGGAGCGGCAACGATGAGGCCGATAATACTGAAGATCAACGAATAAAAAACCTGTAGCGTCAGCGCATTCCGGCGCGGTCCTAACATGCTCGAAAAGATTAATTGCGATGGCTGAATCTTGCTGCTGCATACCCGGTGCAGCGCCATTTCATAGGTATCGGCGGCGTCTTCCACAAACACTCCGCCAAAACGGATTTCGAGCAGGTCCTGCACCGGCAAGCGGTTTCGTCTTTCGGCCATGCCAACCACTATCCGCATGGGCCGGTGTTGCTCGCACACTGCCCGCACCTCGCTAATCGTACCCAGACAGGGAATGGGAAAATCGCAGGGCTGATCTTCGCACAAGTAACCCACAAGTTTGTAACCAAATTCCGGCCGCGCCAGCAGTACGGTGATCACTTCGCCCAGAATGCTTGAATTGCCCAACAAAAGCACCCGTTCCGATCGCAATCCCGCAATCACGTAGCGCCAAAAGAAGATTCTCCATAGCGGCAGCAGAACCACTACGCCCGTGCTGCCGATCATCATCAAAGATCGCCCCAGAAGCGCGGTTGGATCAATATAGCCGATAAAGGCGGAAATCAACAGCGACAGCCCCACCGCCAAACAAACTTGCTGGACCAGGAGAACGTTTGCGGTAATCCGCAGGTCGCCGTAGAGATCCTGGAAATAGAGGCCCAGGATAATCGTGGCGGCCACGATGAGCAGTTTCCAGTAGTTTCCTTCCTCAAACAAGAAAAAGGACGGGTCAAGTCCAAGAAAATAAATGGCCAAGACATAGCACCCGAGAATCAGAATGATCTCTGAAAACAGCAGAGCTACGACACTCGCAGGTATGAATACACGAAAAAGGCGAATCACGCAAAAAAGTTTTGAAAAGTGAAGTCCAGCAGTAGCTTAAATCTAAATAGGTAGCCTATCAGACTTGTCTGGCCGCGAATTTACCCGTCGCCTTTCTCTATGATTCTGCCGTCGCGCATGTAAACAATACGGTCGGCAAACGCCGCCGCCTCCGGATTGTGGGTAATCATGAGTATGGTCTGCCCGGTTCGCTTATTCAAGTCGCGTAATAAATCTAACACTGCGTTGGAGTTAGCGGTATCTAAGTTACCCGTGGGCTCATCGGCCAGCAATATGGCGGGCTGGTTGACAAGTGCGCGCGCAATAGCCACGCGTTGCTGCTCGCCGCCCGATAAAGCGCGCGGTTTGTGATCGAGCCGGTTGGTAATCCCGAGCATTTTCAGCACATTATCGAAACCAACCAGCTGCGTTTTGATACCAGCAATCGCCTGTGCCAGCGAAATGTTGTCTCTGGCCGTCAGAGTCGGCAGCAAATTGTACTTTTGGAAGACAAAACCAACTTTTCTTTGGCGCATTTCCGTACGTTCCGATTCGCCCATTTTGCGCAAATCCACACCATCAATCCATATTTCCCCGGCGGTCGGCGGGGCCAATCCACCCAGAATATGGAAAAGCGTTGATTTCCCAGAACCGGACGGGCCCACCACCGCCACAAATTCGCCACGCGCCACAGTAAGGTCTACGCCGCGTAGCGCCTCTACGTCGACGTCGCCGGTGTGGTAAACCTTTCGCAAAGCGCGCACTCGAATGATTTCGGGCTTCGTGTCCGCCAGCGGCGCACTACTCATAACTGAGCGCCTCAATCGCGTCATGCCGCGCTGCTTTCAGGCCCGGATAAATCGCTCCCAACAAAGCGCCGGTCAGCGCAATGAGCGCGGCCTCAGGCCAGAAATCCGGCACATTGATCACATTGAGCGATGCCGGAGCTACACTCACAATCACTTGCCGAGCCACCAGCGCGATGCCGATTCCGAACACCCAGCCAACCAATGCCAACAGAATCGCCTCGCGCACCAACAAATCCACAATCATCAAAGGTTTCGCACCCAGCGCTTTTAAAATTCCAATTTCGCGCGTCCGCTCTACAACCGCCGTGTACATCGAAAGGAAGACAACCAGGAAACCGACTGCGACCCACATAATAGTAATCACCTTGATGAACACTTGCAACTGGGGGATCGAGTTAATGCTAAAAAGCGACACCATATCTGCCATTGACATCGCTTGCAGATCGCCCGCGAAATCCTTATTAAAGTTCGCCACTTCAGCATCCGCACGGGCGGGGTCGTCCAGCTTCACGTAAATCAAGGTTAGTCGGCCAGTGTTGCCCGTAAGATCCTGTAACGTCTCCAGCCTCACCACAAAGCGGGCGAGCATGCCCCCTTCCACGACACCCGTTATAT
>PMSX01000058.1 GCA_003167495.1 Bryobacterales bacterium
AGGAACACCGTTGTTGCGGAGGCCACTTGCTTTGGCTACACCCTCTGCATTGGTGGTGGTACTAAAGTGAGTTGATCCGCCGAAGGTGGCGCCGGGACCGGCTTTCGGGACATCAAAATCAACGCGAGCACCTGGAATTGGTTTGCCTGTTCCGTCGGCGACACGAATCACCGGATCATGCGCGGCATGGGAGGGCAGGCTGTTGAGTTCCCCATCGCCAGCTACAACGGCTACGTGAAACGGCGGCACCGGAGTGTTTTTCGGCGTACCGGCGAACGTCAAGATCGCAAAAAAAGCGAGAGTTAAAATTTTTCGCATCGGGACAAATCTGCAACGAGTGTTTCGCCCAGGCGATTATTCAGCCAAACGTAGCGTTTGCTGTAGGATAGCACGCACTTTGCGCTTCCAAAAGGGTCGTTGCGTAATGGGTAGTACTGCGGTACCGTAAACCATCCCGAGGGCTGAAACTGTTGTTTCATCGTCGAAGACATAGTGATATTAATATCGGCGATTTCTCCGGAAACTGTATTGGGTCGCTATAGGATACAGCCGTAACCCGCCATTTAAGAGCGGGTGAAGAGCGCGGTGAGCAGTTTATGGGCGTCCAAAGCTGCGCCGCGGGCACCGGCGGTATCTCCATTAGGCATGATATGGATGGGAATTCCGCCTGTTTCCTGCCATTGGCCGAGCAGGGCCGCGCGGATTTCGGAAATGAACCACTGCTGGAACTCGGCCCCGGTTTCGATGGCGCCGCCGCCGACAATGAGCGCATCGGGATCGAAGGTGTTGATCATCTGATCGAAGAATAGCCCGAGTGCACGGGCTTGGGCGGCGAACAATTCGCGCGCGAGCGGATCGCCTTTTTCGGCAAGACCCCTTACGAGGCGGGCGGCTTTGCGCAAATCGCCTAGTTTGGCGAGTTCGTGACCAGGATACTTCGCCAGATACGCAGGCAGTAGGGATTTTTCGAGAGCGATAAGGGAGCAGACGGATTCGAGATCCCCTACGCGGCCGCAGTTGCACAGGGGGCGAGCGTTTTCGAGACCGGGAATTTGTTGGTACGGCAGCAGTACGTGTCCGAGTTCACCGGCAAAACCATGACAGCCTTTCAGAACCTGGTTTTCTACAATGACGCCGCCGCCGAGGCCCGTTCCGATAATGGCTGAGATGGAGGTAGCGCGGTTTTCCGCGCCGAACAAAACGTAGTGGCCCCACAACGCGCCCGCGTTGCCATCGTTAATATAGACAACCGGCAACGCAAGTTTTTTCTCAAGTGCGCTGCGAATATCGAGTCCTGACCAAGCTGGGTGGACGAAGTTCGTGGACCCGTTAACGCTCAAGACGCCGCTGGGTGAAGCCGGACCAGGTGTGCCGAGGCCGATAACGCTGACGTCCTTGAGTGTCACATCGTGGCGATCGGCGGCGATTTCCAGGCCGTCGGCCATTTGCTGGAGACAGACGTCGGGGCCTTGCGTGGCGAGCGACGGATGTTCGCAGAGACCATCGATAAGAAATTGTGAACCGTTGAAGAACGTGTAGTTAACGGCCGTACCGCCGAGGTCAACGCCGGCGACAAGGTTGGTTAGGGGAGGGTGCATCGTTTCCAAAAGATTTGCATTCTCAGACTAGCAAGCCACGTAGCCGCCGCTCGCGGAGGATAGACGCACGGCCAACACCTTGGGATATCCTGACAAGCATGAAACTTGCCCTTCTTCTGGCGATTGGCGTGAGCGCTTTTGGGCAGCAAGCGAAGTACGATCTGCTGCTGAAAAACGGCCATCTTGTCGACGCCAAGAACCACCTCAGCGCCACCTATGATGTAGCCATCAAAGACGGAAAGATCGCCGAAGTTGCCAAGTCGATCAACCCGGCCAGCGCTCTAAAGACCGTGGACCTGCAAGGACTCTATGTCACGCCGGGACTGGTCGACATTCACGTTCACGTGTACGCCAGCACAGGTGAGGAACGCTCCTATGCGGGCGACTACTCACTATTCCCGGATGGCTTCACGTTTCGCAATGGTGTAACGACTGTGGCCGATGCCGGCTCCTCCGGCTACAAGAATTTCGAAGACTTCAAAACCCATATCATCGACCGATCAAAAACGCGCGTCCTAGCCTTCCTCAACATCGTGGGCGCGGGCATGCGCGGACCCAAGTATGAGAACAACCAAACCGATATGGAGCCGGGTCCTGCCGCCGAGATGGCGAAGAAATATCCGGGCATCGTCGTGGGCATTAAGACTGCGCATTATGCCGGTCCAGAATGGACGCCGGTGGAACACGCCGTAGAAGCCGGCACAGCGGCAAACATTCCGGTGATGGTTGATTTCGGAGCGAACAAACCCGAGCGCCCCATCGATGTGCTGCTCACGCAAAAACTGCGGCCCGGCGATATCTACACGCACTGCTTCTCCGGTTTGCGCGGCGAACTCGATCCACAGGGCAGAGTGAATCGCGGCATGATTGAAGGCCGCCAGCGGGGAGTGATCTTCGACGTCGGCCACGGCGGCGGCAGCTTCGCTTGGCGCGTTGCGGTGCCTTTTCTCCAGCAAGGCTTTATGGCCGACTCCATCTCCACCGACCTGCACTACAGCAGCATGAATACCGGCATGAAAGACATGCTGAATGTAATGAGTAAATTCCTGGCGATGGGCGTGGATTTAAACGACGTGATTGCCAAAGCTACCTGGAATCCGGCCCGTGAGATTCATCACGAAGAACTCGGCCATCTGTCGGTAGGGGCGATTGCCGATGTGGCGGTGCTGCGCGTGCAAACGGGCGCATTCGGATTTGTCGACATGTACGGTGCGCGGATGAACGGCAGGCAGAAGTTGATCTGTGAACTGACCGTACACAACGGCAAGATCGTTTACGATTTGAACGGCATCAGCCGGCCCGATTGGAAAACTCTGCCGCGCGGCTATGGCAATGTGGGCGATCCGCGCTGGGATACGTTGAATCCACTTCACAAAGAACCATGATTCAGGTTGCTTTGCTTAGGACTTCGTGCAGCCTTTTTGCGACGATTATATCTTCGCCCGGTTGCAACATCCACACGCCCACCACAATGGCGTCTTCATCGCCGGTCACGCCGTGATCATGTTTGCGGCCCGTTGAAGGATTGAGTTCAATACAGGGAGAGCCGTGGCGCAAGGCGTCCGCCACCGCCTTCGGCGCGATCTTCACGCGATTCTGGTCATACGTGAGTACAAGGTGAGGGATGCGATTCGCCACCGGGGGAATCACGATGCGAGATTGCAAGCCAGGAATGCTTTTCAAAT
The DNA here is from genome assembly GCA_003167495.1 of Bryobacterales bacterium. GTDB lineage: Bacteria > Acidobacteriota > Terriglobia > Bryobacterales > Bryobacteraceae > Bog-105. The sequence goes on from PMSX01000058.1 coordinate 3,284, forward strand.
GTTCGGCGATGCGATTCGCGCGCGCCGTGAACTCGGCTTCCATGCCCTCATCCGTTTGGCTCAAAAACCAATCCACCGCCGCCACCATGCCCACGATTTCTTCTTTCGCTACCTTCATACCCCGGCCGATAGTCGCCGAGATCGGCATCGCGTTGGCCACTGCGGCGTCAATCAACTCTTTGCGGCCTAATAAGAGTCCGGCGTTCTGCGGTCCGCGCATACCCTTGCCTCCCGAAAATACAACCAGATCGAACCCCATCTTCGTGTAATTCCAAAGGTTCGAAATGGGCGGAACGTCGGCTGCCGCATCGTTCAAACAGGGCACTTCATGGCTGTGGGCGACGCGAACCCAGTCTTCGCGACTGATAGAGCCTGCTCCGGCCGCATTGAAGAAATGCGCCATAGCGATTTGGCCAGTGAACGCTTTTTCGTATTCGGCCAGGGTTTCCACTTCCACGAAGTGAACGCCGCAGTTCAATAGCGCATGATCATAATCGTTGTGATGCGCTTTCTGAACGATGACCTCGTTCTTCAGCCCTGTCATATCCGTCGGAATCTTCTCAATCGCATCGGCACGGCCGCGTGTGACGCAAGCGGCAGTGGCCAAGGTAAGACCAGAGGCCGCTCCGGCTGTAATAAGCGCCGCTTCGCACTGTAAGCGTTTCGCGAGATACTCGCCGGCCGCCTTCTGCAACTCTAGAAGACGAACGGGATGTTGCGCTGCCTGCGCAACCGCTGCCTGGACAGAGGGTGGCATGATGGACGCCGTCAGCACGGTATATGTTCCAGCGGCATTAATGATCTTAGTGACGCCGAGCTTGTCGTAATAATCCACCGTCGATTCAGGGTCGCGGCCTGGCCGCGCACCAGACGCGCCTAAAGCCAATGCGCCTTGTGCCCAAGCAAAGAAGTGTCGTCTGGTTGCGGAGAAGCTCATATCAGATGTACGCAATTACGTCAATTTCAACGCGAGACTTGCCGGGCAACATAGCTACGGCAACCGTCGTGCGAACTGGGGGCTCGGCGCCGAAACGCCCCAAATACACTTTGTTCATCGCTGCGTAGTCATTGATGTCGGCCAGGAAGACGGTCGCCTTCAAGACTTTTTCCATTGATGAGCCTGCCATCTCGAGATTCTTTTGAATCTGATCCAACACAATCTTCGTATGCTCCGTGATGTCACTCCCCACGTGTGCGCCCACGCCCGAAATGAAAACAAGGTTGCCATAAGCTACGGCAGGCGGGAACATCGCGGGCTTTTCCGGCACTTTGCCCCCGGCCCATAAGGTGCGCTTGGCGATTGCGTTCGGCGCGGCTTCCGCGGTAACGGCTCCTGCTGTGGCGGTGGCTGCCGCGGCGGCTGCACTTTTTGTCAGAAAACTTCTTCGGTCGGTTTTAGGCAAACTAGTTTCTCCTTTAATTGTCACGAACGTTTGACTGGGCGCACTACGCCGCCTGGCACATGGTATTGATGGCGCTGTGCCGTCCAGCGCGCTGCACCATATTCACCCAAGGCAACGTCGCCGCCCATTTTATCGCCATCTACCGTGCCGCTGAACTCGTAGCTAAGAAGCTGGCCTTCAATCCTTTGGGAACTGCGGAATTTGATCTGATTTGCGTGCAGTTTGCCTTGCAGATCGCCCGTCACAAATTCGCCGTGATGAGTACCTACCAAGTCGGCTCCATTCTGCTCAAGCACCAATGTGTGGATCGCGTTGCCACGATCAAACTCCATTGTGAGCTGCCATTGGCCGCCCACCACGGCAGGGTCGCCTTGCGGTGGTTCTGGTAATGGGTCGAGGTGCGGCGGTTTGCTCAGGACCTGATGTAAGCGGTCGGAGACGATCTTGTCGTCACCGGGCATAAGCATGTAAGGTGTGACGGAAATACCGCTGGCCATTTGGTCCGGCCTTTTGCCGTGAGCGCTGCCCAGAACGACGCGTGGCTCGGTTTCCAGCAGATGAGCGCGCACATCTTCGCCGGTGATGCCTATTTGAGCGCCGTCCCACTCAATTCGCAGAATCGGTGTTTTGTTCGAGAGGCCTGGCGGAGGTTCAATGCTTGCGGAGACACCCGAGATCTTTTTCACATTGGTGGCAATATCTTCGAGCCAAGATTCCCACAATTTCATTTCACCGTCATAGTCGCGCTTGGTCCAGGCTTCCACCGCCGCCAGCATGCCCATGATTTCTTCTTTGCCCACTTTGAGCGAACGGCCGAAAGCGTGATGTGGAGCGCTGTTGGCCCACGCAGCTTGCAGCAAATTCTTATCGCCGAGCAAAAGGCCAGCCGCTTGCGGACCGCGGATGCATTTTCCGCCACTATAGGCGACCGCAGTTGCGCCGCGCTTGAGGTGGATGTTCGGTATGGTGAGAATCTCGGCAGCGGCATCGACGATCAGCGGAACGTCGTGGCGCTTGCACACTTCGGCGACCACTTCGGTGCCGAGAGGCCCTTCGTCGCCCGGCCCAGCCAGAATGTAGGCCATGGCAGTGCGCTCGTTGAAAGCCTTTTCGAGTTCGTCAGCGTTATTGACCGTGATGATTTTGGCGCCCACCATGCGGATGGCGTGGTCGTAAACATTGCGCGAATATTCAGGAATGATCACTTCATTCTTCATGCCCGTCAAATCGGGCAGGCGCTGCATCCGTTCGGGATTCGTGCCGGCTATAGAGGCGCTGGTGCAATGGGTCAAAGCTGCGCAGCAGCCCGCGGTCACCATGCCCCAGGGCGCGCCGGTGATCTCAACCAGACGCTTTCCCACGCCGTCCATAAGTTCGTCCATTTGTACAAAATTGCGCGAGGCTTCATCCATGGCCTCTTTCACGGAGGGAAGCGTTTCAGAACCGGTGATGATGGTGAACGTGCCGCGCGCGTTCACCACAGGCCGTACCCCGATCGTGCGGTAAATAGCTCCGGAGGATTCGAATGATTTTACGGATGTCGGAATTGCCGCAGAAGCCGAACCAGAGCCAGGGCGTACCGTTCCCAAGAGAGTCAGAAGACTGCCTTGCCGGAACATTTGGCGGCGGCTTACCGAATTCCAGTTTTTCACGATAGAAGAGAGCATTGGAGAATCCTTTCCGTCAACTACAGCTGGCACGTGGAGAACGGTAAAAATACCACGTTCTCTTGGAAGAATTCCATCTTACGACCATTGACGTCTCAAAGTCATCCGCACAAGCTGCGGAGTAGACTGATTTTATGTATTGTCCCAACTGTGGAACGGCTAACGAAGGGGCTGTGAGGTTTTGCGCCAATTGCGGGACGCCCCTGAACGCACCCCCGCCGCAGGAGCCGCAACCCGTTCAGCCAGAGGTGGTTCCACCCTATTCGCAGGCTGCTCCACCGCAGACGCGCGATAGCTTCTTGAAATTTCTGGGTATGGGCTGCCTGGTTGTACTTGCCATATTTGTTTTATTTGGCCTTTCTTGCGCGCGCTCCTGCTTTTTTGGGCGGAGGCGTGGATTTGGCTTTGGGCGGAGAGCTTATTAGTGGCCCAAAAGTGAAGAAAGGAACTTCCAGTGGGTATGCCCTACACCGACGTGCCCGATACGGCGAATAGAGATCTCTCGTTGTCGCGGATTTTGTCGGCGCGACAGCCCGGCGTAGTTCAACGAGACATCCGCCCTCAGCCGGATATCCCTAAGAAGCTGAATATCCTGGTGGTGGAGGATGAGCGGATCGTCGCCCGCGATCTGCAGATCCGGCTGACAAATCTCGGTTACCAAATCAGCGGAATTGCTTCTTCGAAAGAGGAAGCTCTCGAATCGGCCAGACAGGACCGGCCCGACCTCGCACTAATGGATATCCGGCTGAATGGAGTGCCCGATGGAATTGACGCGGCGCGGGAATTGCGCACGGAGTTCAATCTGCCAGTGATCTATTTGACCGGGCACTCCGACAACAAGACTCTGTTGCAGGCGCGCACGACCGAGCCGTTCGGTTACATTCTGAAGCCTTTTGAAACTCGCGAGCTGGTGGCCGCCATTGAGACGGCGGTGTACAAGCACCGCGCCGAAACGCGCTTACGCGAAGCGAACACCCGGCTGCAATTAGCGCAGCGGGCCGGGAGAGTGGGAGTTTTCGACTGGAATAGCGAGACCGGCGAATTGTATGTTACGCCCGAATTAGAAGAGATGCGGCAAGCGCCGGCCGGAAGCATCCACGACATCGACGATTTATGGGGTGGTGGAGCCGACTTGGCCGAACAACGTGCGCTCGAAGCGCGTTTCGCTGAATGGGTCAACTCAGACCGTGCCGAAGAAAGTTGGGAATATCGAATTCCTGTGGCGCCGGGTGCGCGCTGGGTGCAAGTGCGCGCCCATGCCTACCGTGACGGAGCGGGGCGGCCTCTGCGAATTATTGGCACTGAGGTGGACATTACCGGCCGCAAGGAAATGGAAGACGCCTTGCTGGCCAAGGAAACGGAACTGGAGCGTTCTAACGCGGACTTGCAGGCTTATGCCCATACCATTGCACACGATTTGCAAGAACCCGTGCGGACGCTGGTGTGCGGTGTGGAATTGATTGAACGGGACTTGGCCGGAAAGCTCGAAAGCTCTCAACAGCGGCTGCTGTTTTTTGTGAAAAGCAGTGGCGAGCGTTTGCGGAGCATGATTGCTGGCCTGCTCGACTATAGCCGAGTGTCGCAGGAGGACGAAACTATTCCCAGGGCAGACTGCCAAGCGGCCATCGTCACCGTGAGCGAATCGCTCCAGGCGCTTATTGCGGAGACCGGAGCGGGCATTGAAGCAGTCGATTTGCCGGTCGTAGCGGTTTCCGAGCACCGCGTAGCGCAGCTGTTTCAGAACCTTATCGGCAATGCCTTGAGGTTTCGCCGCCCTGGCATTACCCCGCGCGTGAGGATCTCAGCCGAGCGCGCCGGGGCGTTCTGGCAGTTTGTCGTGGCCGATAACGGAATAGGCTTCGATATGGTTTACGCGGAGCGAATTTTTGGCGTGTTCAAGAGGCTGCATGCGCGCGATGTGGAAGGCACCGGCATCGGCCTATCGGTCTGCAAGCGAATTGTCGAGCATGCCGGCGGCGTGATTAGGGCGGAGTCGGTGCCGGGCCAGGGATCGAAATTCCTGTTTACTCTGCCCGCGCTTGAGAAGGGCGAACCGTGATCGGCAAACCGCGGTTGAGCTTGATGGCCGGCCCCATCGCCATGGTCGTGTTGGTCGCGTCCGCTGGCTGGGTTTTGTGGAGCAGTTTCGAGCGTTCGAAAGAAGCCAGCCAGTCGGTAGAGCATACCTACCACGTTCTGATCGCCTCGGAACGGTTTCTGTCCAACATGCGGGAGGTGGAAAGCGCGTTGCGCGCGTACGTCATTACCCGAAACCAGATATATGTTGCGCCCTATGACGCTGGTGTTACCGCACAGGCCCAGATTCTTGACGATCTGGATCGGTTGACAAAGGACAACCCGAAACAACAATCCAGCCTCAAGACGATTCGGGATCTGGCCGCGCAGCGGCTGGCGCTGATGGACAAAACGCGGCAAACGGTGACGGAGGGTCGCACACCAGGTGTGGCGAGTGGGGCTCAGCCTGGCGAAGGCACAAAAATCATGACCGCACTAACCTTGCAAGTGCGCGAGTTCGAGGAAGAAGAACGCCGCTTGCTGGCCTTGCGCAACGGCGCCGCGGCGGAGGCGGTGAGTTGGACTCGATTCATGCTGATCTTGACCTCAAGCCTGCTGGCCGTGGTGTTGCTATTTGCCGGCGGGGCGGTGCAACGCTACGTTCGAAACCGCGAAGCGGCGCTGGAGGCTTTGAAAAGACAGGCCGACTTGATCGATTTTTCGCACGATGCCATCGTGACATTGAATCCGGATGGTGTGATTACGGGGTGGAACGCCGGCGCGGTGGAAGTGTACGGGTGGAGTGCCACGGAGGCGCTTGGACAGCGGGCGCGAGAGATTTTGCGCACGAACGACGCCGAGGCGCCGGCAAGGATTGAAGATGCGCTTGTCCAAACAGGCCGTTGGGACGGTGAACTCGCTCAGACGACAAAAGACGGGCGCAAGTGTGTTGTCGAAAGCCGCTACGTCCAGGTTCGGAGCCGCACGGGCGCGCCTGTTGGCGTGTTGAATATCAGCCGCGATGAAACGCAACGCAGAGAAGCCGAAGAGTTACTGCGGCAGGTGGCCGAGCAGCGCCGCCTGGCCCTGGACGCCGCTGAGTTAGGATCTTGGGATTACAACGTGGAACAAGACCGCGTGATTTGGGACGAGCGTTGCCGCGAAATCCTTGGATTACCCGGCTTGGGACCTGCCTCCTTTGCGCAGGCTTTGAAAATGGTTCATCCGGAAGAGCGCGACACCATGCGAGGCGCCGCGAATCGCGCTATGTCCGGCACTGGAGATGGCCGGTTCGCCTACGAGATGCGGATCGTGTTGCGCGATGGGTCGGTTCGCTGGCTGGCAACGAGTGGCCGCGTTTATTTCGAAGAAACGAGCGGCGTCAGGTGCCCAGTCCGCGTGATTGGGGTGAATAGCGACATCACCGAACGCAAACGCGTGGAAGAAGCCCTTCGCGAAAGTGAGGACAAAATCCGCGTCGCTCTGGAGACGGGGCGGATTGGTATTTTCAACGACCTGCCAGGCGAAAACAAAATTATTTTCGATGAACGCGCGAAACAGATTTTGGGCTTTCAACAAAAAGAGGATGTGCGCCTCGACGAGTTTTTACGCAGCGTGCACCCGGCCGACCGCGAAAAGTTGAATAGCGCGAGAAACAAGGACATTGAGAGCGAAGAGGGCGCGGAAGCGCGTCCCCAGGCAACGAAGGAACTCGTTAAGACTTCGGGCGGCGAACCTGACACGGTGCCCGTCTTGCGCGAGTTCCAGCAAAGCGCAAAGCGCGCGGAAGCGGGCCGCCAGACAGCAGCGGAACTTGGCGGGTCTTCGGACGAGTGCCCTAAGAGTGCCGAGACCGATCCTGGAGAACTCGACTATCGAATCGTTCATCCAAATGGCGACATTCGCTGGGTGGTTGCCCGGCGACGCGTGTATTTTACGGGCGAAGGCGAGACACATCGCGCGGTTCGCGTCTTGGGTGTACTGCTGGACATCACGCAACAGAAGCGCGCGGAGCAAAAATTGACCGAAGCCTTACGGGAATCGGACCAAGAGCGTCGGCGGCTGGGAGCCATTTTGCAGACTATGCCTGCTGGCGTTCTGCTGGCGGACCGCGACAACAAATTGGTGGAAGGCAATGCCGAAGCGTTTCAGATTTGGCGTGCTGGGAACATTGCGACGCTTGCGGAGAGATTAGGCGATCTGCGCGGCTGGCGCGCTGATTCGGGCCAACAGCTGAGCGTTAAAGACTGGCCTCGTTCGCGGGCTCTGCAAGGCGAAACTGTTTTGGGCGAAATTATCGATATCGAGCGCTTCGACGGCAGCAAGGGGACGGTATTCACCTCAGCCTCGCCGGTGCGGGACGCGAGCGGTGTTATTCAGGGCGCAGTCGGAGTGATGGTAGATATCACAGCGCAGCGCCAAATCGAGCTTGCGCTTCGGTGCAGTGAGGAGACCCTGCGCAAGGCGCACCGCGATCTGGAGTTGCTGCTGGAACAGAAGAATATTTTGTTCCAGGAGGTGCAACACCGCGTCAAGAACAATTTGCAGATCGTATCGAGCCTGCTTTCGCTCGAAGCGCAACGTTTTGAAGACAGCGAGTTTCACAACGCGCTGAATGAGAGCCGCGACCGCATCCGATCCATGGCGCTGATGCATGAGAAGTTCTATCATTTGGACGATCTGGCTCGGATCGATTTCGCGGAGTATGTTGAAGAGCTCGCGCGCTATTTCTTTAGTTCGTATATAGCCGATCCGAGTGCCATTGGTTTCTCGTCGAACGTCGATGTGAAGCTCCGCATGGGCGACGCTATTCCCTGCGGTCTCATCTTGCAAGAGTTGCTGTCAAATTCGGTAAAGCATGCGTTTCCCGAAGGCAAAGGGGAAATTCGGATCGAGTTCCACGCCCATGACGGCAAGTGTGAGCTTTGCTATCGGGATAGCGGCGTGGGTCTGCCGGCGAGAGTGAATTTGGAAAATCCCGGGACGCTAGGCCTGCAATTGGTGGGCGATCTGGCGAAACAACTAAGGGGAAAGATCCAATACCAGTACCGCCAAGGAGCGCAGTTCACGCTCACCTTCGGCTAGCTGGCCGTGACTGGAACCGGCCTGGGTTGAGTTGGAGTAGCCTTATTCTGAGATGAGCCGACCAGATCCAACACAGGCAAGCCCGACGCGGCGATTTGAGCGGCCATTTCTTTGCTTGGTTTCTGCGCGACGACCAGATGATCCGCCCAATCGAGAACCTTTTCCATGTTTGGCTGCAAGAGCCGGCCGATGTGCGGGATCTGCTGCAGAATGAAGTTACGATTACTGCCGTAAATCTCTTCCAGCCGGATGTGAGGATCGAACACGCGTAAGTCGCGGCCTTTGCCGATGAGTTGTTCCAAGAGCGAGACCACCGGGCTCTCGCGCAAGTCGTCGGTATTTTCTTTGAAGGCAAGACCGATCACGCCTAAACGCTTGGCGGGAAGATCGAGAACATCATGAATGCCGCGGGCCAAATGGCTTTCGTTGCTGGGCAGCGAGGATTCAAGCAAAGGCAGTTTCAGATCGAGCCGGCTGGCGCGATAGACCAGCGCGCGGAGATCTTTCGGCAGGCACGAACCGCCGAATGCAAAGCCGGGCTTCAAATAGGCCGCGGAGGCGTTCAACTTCACGTCTTTGCAAACCGTATCCATGACTTCACGCCCGTCCACGCCCAAACTGGCGCTCAACGCGCCGATTTCGTTGGCAAAGGCGATTTTCACCGCATGGAACGCGTTGCAGGCGTACTTAATCATTTCAGCGGTGCGCAACGTAACGAGGCATGCCTCAAAACCTAAGGGCTGGTAAACCCCCGCCACCCGTTCCACGGCGGCCCGATCCGTTCCACCCACCACAACCAGCGAGGGTTCCATGAAGTCTTTCACTGCGACCCCTTCGCGCAGAAACTCGGGATTTGAAACGACTTGCGCTTTGTCGCCCAAGGCGGGAATCACGATCTCTTCGCAGGTGCCTGGAAACACAGTGCTCCGTACTGCGACGATCAGCGGCTTGCTACGGCCTGGCAGATTCTGAGCGATTTCGGCCACCACGCGGCGCAGTTGCTCCAGCCCAAGATTCCCGCTCTTTTCTGAAGGCGTGCCCACGCAAATCAAAGCGATATCGGCGTTCCTAATCGCATCAGTCAGCGAAGAAGTCGCGCCCAAGCGTCCGGCGGCGACGTTTGCTTTCACCATCTCCGGCAACCTCGGCTCGAAAAACGGTGCAACCCCGCCGAGCACGCTGCTCACTTTATGATCATCCCGGTCCACACCTGTAACTGTGTGTCCGAGGCTACTTAGACAGGCGGCTGTAACGCAGCCGACATAACCCAGTCCTATTACGGCAATGTTGCTCGGAGTAAAGCTGTTGCTCACGTAGTTCTATCTCGATTTTTAGACGGTTTCTCTGAACCTGATCGGCCTAACACGAATGAGACGTCATGTGTGAAAGTTCGACACTTCATTATCGAACATGTGCCGCGCATCCGCGACATTGATGTCTGCTTTCTGGTCCGTACCGAGACACATAGCTATGGCAGTGGGAAGCGTGCCATTTCGCCGCACAATCAACGCGCTCGATGGAATCTTCGCGCCATAAGCCGGTGAAAACTCGGCCTGCACTTCTTCTCCTTGATTTGAAAAGGACAAGTGGACTTGACGCGCGGCAGCCCCAAGGTTCCAAACTTGTTCGATCAGATGCGGGCCGGGCGGGCCGTTGATCTCGTCGAGGACAATCAGTCGCTTGTCCTGCAAGTGTACGCGGCGGCGATGCTGGAAGCCGAGGTATTCGCAAGTGGCGTCGATCGTGCCGCCGTTTTCCTGCGGAGAGAACGAGCGCAACTCGACCGCGGGCTTCGCATTCCAGCGAAAGGGCCCGGCGGTCTGTGCCTGATGCAAGCCATCAATGGTAATTGTGTTGTGCACGGCTGTGCCGCGAAAGCGATCTCGTTCTACCGGGTCGCCAATATATGTGAACGTGCCCGGGTCAGTGAACACGAGTTCGTTGTTGTACCAGACGACAAGGCTGAGCGTATCGGCATGGCTGTGGCCGGCGCCACCCCAGCCGAAAGGTCCGGCATCAAACTGCAAATAAAGGTCTTCCGATTGCAAGAACACCGTGCCCGCGTCCGGGAACAGCTTGGCTCCTTTGGGTAACTCGGAAGAAGAACGAGCGTGCGTAAGGACGTCGGCGCCAAGCCACCAAACGGCCTGTTCCGCCAGTTCTTCGCGCGTTCCAATCCAATCCTGGCGATTCAATAAGAGGCCGCACGTCGCCAAAGTCGCGCGCCCGAATTCGTCGCGTTTTCCTTGCGGATGAAAGAGCCGGCCGGCATCATCGTCGCCAAAGAACCCAATGCGCCGCGCCGGGCCTAACAACCATTGCAGATATTCGGCCATGCGCATGAGCGCCGGTTCCATTTGCGCTGGTTTGCCGGCCAGCAAGTAGTAGAAGACGAAGAAATCGAGCGCGTAAACGTGATAGTAGGTGGATTGTTCAAAGTGCGAACCGTCCGGCTTCACTTGAAACGCCAGTTGCGCTTTCACCACCTCCGCGCCGCGCTGCTGCCAAGAACCGCTGGGGTCGAGGGCAGGGAAGAGGGTGCCCAGCGCATACAAGGCTACTGCTTCTCCGAGCAAGTGCGTATTGGGCGAAAAGTAAACCGAAAGATTCTCGAACAGATGCCGCCCGTGCTGATAAAGCGAAGTAAGAAACTGCTCTCGCAGTTTCTTGGGCACGGTTTCGCCGCAGAAGTGCCAAAGCCAGATCCAAGATAGAGCGCGAAACGCCACTTCGAGCGCGCTGGCCCAATTGATGCCGCGTTGAAAAGGATTCTGTTCGAGCCACGATTCCAGCTGTGCGAAGACCTCGTCGAGGTATTCTTGCTTGCCGGTGAGCAGATGAGCCTGCGCCAGCAGAACCAAATGCTGATGCCGATTCAGTTCCCAAATAAATTTGTGATCGCCCACCGCCGCAAAATTCAAGTAAGGGACAAGCCGAAAGTATTTCGCTTCGGAGGTTTTGTTATGCGCGTAATCGCGACGCCATTCAATTTCCGAGCCGGTCTCTAGCGTGGTGCCGAGCAGCGCGAAACGGTGCGCGAGAAGGTTTCGNNCGCGCAACGCGGCGGCGCAGACGTGCGCGTCGGGCAGCGTTAAGCGCGTCGGTGCCACGCCTCTAAAGCGAGGTTTCGTTACTGCCAAGTAAATATTGGCAGCTTCCTGCCGTAACCGAAATTTGATCTCTGCCGGGCTCCGCATTCTCTTCCAGTTTCGATCATCGGCCGTTCGGGTTAGTTTAAGTGGCGTACAGAATGGAAATCAGGACACACTGATTGTAAAATGCCGAAGTTGCTCGGCATCCGGCTCGCGTCTGTCGTTCTTTCGCTCGCGGAACGCTGGAGCACGGTTTCAGAAGGGAAAATGGAAAACGCCGCAAGCGCTCTGATTGCTGCTTTCGATCGCGTGAATCTTGTTGCTCTGGGAGAACGACACTGGGCGAGAGAGGACTCGCAGTTTCGCCTCAAGTTGATTCAGCATCCTGCATTCGCCCAGAAGGCCAGTGAAATCGTAATCGAGTTTGGCAATCCGTTATACCAAGGTGTTCTAGACCGCTTTGTGAACGGGGAAGGCGTGCCGTCCTTTGAATTGCGAAAGGTTTGGCAGAATACTACTCAACCAGGTGCATGGGATTCGCCCGTCCATGAAGAGTTCATTGTTGCCGTTCGCTCGGTCAATGCTGAACTCCCGTTGGACACGCGACTTCGCGTTCTGGCAGCCGATTATCCCATTGACTGGAATGCGGCAGGGCCCGGCAAGCTGAACGTCTTGGATGATCGCGATCAGTCCGCAGCGGCGGTGATCCAAGAAGAGGTACTTAACAAAAATCGAAAAGCGCTGGTACTGTTCGGTTCCGCACATTTGTATCGCGGACGGCCCGGAACCATCGTGGAGCTCCCCAAAACAGGTCCTAAAACCAGCTGGTTTGTTGTCGTGCCCGTCGGAGGACCCGGTCTTCCCGCCGCAATCACGGCAAACGACGCTACGCCCACCGAACCGACCCTGCTCACACTGGCTAATGACAAACTGGGAAAGGTTGCCGCGGCGGACGTGCTGGAGCAAGGAGGCAAACGCATCAAAGTCGTCGCTGGCAAACCGGTTTTCGCGGATGGCAAGCCCGTATTCGTTCCGGTCTTCGAGTCGGGAATCAAGCTTTGCGAGTTGGCCGATGCCTGCTTGTACTTTGGAAGTGAGCTTCCCGAATTTATGGAACCGCCGCCAGCACTCTACGATGGCAGTGAGTACGGTAGAGAGATACAAGAACGCAGGAAATCCCTATTGGCTTTCTGAGACGTTCCGGCGTCGGCGCCTTTTAGTTAAGCCTCCATGCGGCCCGCGACCCGTTACATTACGCCCTCGGGGATTCCAGATCAAGCCGCTTCACACCATCGTGCGTTCCTACTAAGATTTGGGTTGCAAGCCCAATGAACAAACCATGCTCAACCACTCCGACAATGCTGTCTAGCTCACGCTCCAAGGCTATAGCGGATTCTATAGGTCCAAACGCGCAATCCAGGATGTAGTTTCCGCCGTCGGTGATGAATGGCTGCCCTTCAGAACTCAACCGGAGACTTGGATTTGCATCAAGTTTGGACAGATTCCTTGCCGTCGCCTGCCAGCCGAATTGAGCAACTTCAACCGGCACCTTTGCGTGGCTACCCAACCGGCTGACGAGCTTGGTTTCATCCACGATGATAGTCAGCCGCGAGCTGGCAGTTGCCACAATCTTCTCGCGCAAGTGGTTTCCGCCGCCGCCTTTGATGAGGTGAAGTGTGCCAAGTTCCACTTCGTCAGCCCCGTCGATTGTGACGTCAATTCGTGAATACTCTGCCAGTGTCGACAGGGAAATCCCCAAAGCGCGAGCCTGGTCGGCTGTTTGTTCGGAAGTCGGAATTCCGACGATTCGTAGTCCCTCATGCAAGCGTCGCCCGAGGGCCGCCACCATCAGCCTTGCCGTACTTCCCGAACCGAGACCGACGACCATTCCACTTTGCAGTTGCGTCACCGCGAAGTCGGCCGCAGCCTCCTTGAGGGCGTCCTGCTCCGAATGCTGTTCTGAAGTTGTTGGTAAGGTCATGTGCGAATACCTCTTCTCTGGAGCCCGTTCGAGTCCACCTTCCATTTTGATACAGAACCCAACGCCCGTTTGCGAGGAATAACGACCGCGCCCATAGCAGTGCCGGCGCGTATGTCGTTTGGACTTATTCGCTGCACCGGAAACTTCTGGACGCTGGCAAGAGTCTGACTTTCAGGAGCAACCGTGCAGAAAGCACTCAACCCTTCCATCACTCCTCGAAACCGCCCGGATGCACTCACGCCGGAAATCGTCGATCCACGGCTTGCCGACGTGGAAGCGATCGCGCGCTGGTTCGATTATGCCTTTGAGCTGCCGGGCGGCTTTCGATTTGGACTCGCCGGAATCATCGGGCTCATTCCAGGTATCGGCGACGTGATCGACGCGCTGGTCTCGCTCTATATCATCGTCCGCGCCATTCAACTTGGTATCGCGCGGGTCGCCATCACCCGCATGCTGGTGAACGTAGGCATAGAAGCGCTGGCGGGCGCGGTGCCCTTTATCGGCGATCTGTTTGATATCGCATTTAAGGCGAATCGCCGGAATTACCAGATACTGCGGAGCCACATCTCACAGCCCGAGCGTCAAAGGAATCACGATTGGCTATTCCTAATCGCCACCGTAGTAGTGGTGATTGCCAGCATCGCGTTGCCGGTGATCGGTTTGATCGAACTGGTTAAGCATCTTCAATTTCAATAGCGATCAAAAGTGGGGTAACGTGGCTTCTTGTGCACCGGAATCGGATTCTTCTCCAACTCGGCAAGCAGAATTTCGACAGCCTTCTCTAGCTGGGGATCTTGCCCCGCCCGCACGGCCTTGGGATCGAGCTCAACTTCAACATCCGGCGCGATTCCTCGGTTTTCCACTTCCCATTCGTTGTTCGGCGTCCAGAAACCGCGGCTCGGCGCAGTGACGACGCCGCCATCCATCAGCGTTTCGCCGGGGCCAAAGAATCCTACTAATCCACCCCACGTTCGTTTACCAACCAGCACGCCAATCTTGGCTTGCCGAAAATGCCAAGGCATAGCGTCACCACCGGAGCCGGCATACTCGTTGATGATCATTGCTTTCGGTCCCTGAATTAGGCTCACGGGTGTAGTCGTGTCTTCGCCGTCGCGCGTGGTCCGGTAATTCATAAGTGTTCTGCGCAAATAGTCAAGAATATAGTCGGTATTCGTGCCGCCTCCGTTGAATCTTTCGTCTACTACGGCTCCTTCTTTGCCGGCCTGCGAGAAAAAATAACGGTTGAAATAGGTGAACCCTCCGTTGGCTGTGTCGGGCAAATAAATGTAGGCAAGCTTCCCTTTGGAAAGCTTTTCCACTTTACGGCGGTTTCCTTCCACCCATGCCAAGTTCCTCAGTCCGAACTCGTTCTCGATGGGCACAACGGTTATTTCGCGAGAACCTTCGCCTCCAGGGTTGGGGCCCACTCGTAAGACAGTAGACTTGTTAACGGTCGACTCAAAGAAGCTGTACACGTTATCGCTACCGCGCACTTCATTGCCGTTGACTGACAACAGATACTCACCCTCAACCACGTTCATACCGGGCTGTGTCAGTGGCGCTTTCAGTTGCGGGGTCCAATTCTCCCCGTCATAGACATGAGCGAAGCGATATCGACCGTTTTCGATCCGGTAGTCCGCGCCAAGGAGGCCAACTGGGATGCGCTTCATTTCTGGACCATCTCCGCCGCGAACGAAAAGATGTCCTACTGTGAGATCTCCCATCGCTTCCTCGAAAACATAGTTCAGATCGCCACGCGAAGCCACTCCGGCAAGATATGGCGCCAACTCTTTCTCCTTCGCTGCCAGGTCCAAGCCATGAAAGCTTGCATCGTAAAAGAAGTCGCGCTCGAGCCGAAACGCTTCGTGATAGATCTGCTTCCACTCCTGCGGGGGGTCCACACGTACTTCCATGGTGGCCAGATTTAGCGGTTTGGGTGTTGGAGCCGGCGGCGGTACAGACGCGTTCGGATTCGGGGCGGGTGGAATTGGCGCAATCACCCAAGATTGCGGCGGCAATGGACCTGGCGCGACGGGTTGTGGCAGGTTGACGCGATACAACATTTTTTCGCCATTTGCCGAAACATAGAACGCCAGAATGTTATCCGTGAGTCTGTCTGTCTTTTTCGTCTTGAGTTCAAAACGCTGTGCCGTCAGTGGACTTGGACCTTCCAATGGTGCAACCAGCGGCTCTTCAACAAGGTACAGGACGCCTTCTTTGCCCGAATCAACGCAGAATAGTTTCTCGGCGGAACCGGCAACGCTAGAATCCGTTGGCTGATTCTTTCGGCGTCCACCTTTACCTCCACGGTAGTTGCGACGGGTTCGCTTTTCTCCTTGGCCTTTTCCTCCTGCTTGATTTCCTTCTCATCGTCGCTATCGGGAGTTAGCGGAGACGGTAGGTCTTTGCGCAAAACCACCAGATACGCGCTGCCGGTCACCGGACGGTTGTAACTCAGCATCGAGGTGTCGAGTGTGGGACCCGCGTCGGTGCTCGCCAGCAAGTAAAGATATTTTCCGCTCTTATCAAAAACGGGCGAAAACGAATCGCTCATGCCGTCAGTGACGCGAACGCTCTTGCCAGTTTCGAGTGAGTACAGAAACACCGAGCGCATATGACTGAGGCCCTGCTCGGTGTAGGCGAGCCACTTGTTGTCGGGTGACCAAGCGGCTCTAAAAATCTGTTGGGGACCAGTAAAACGATCGTGAAAGACTTTGACCCGCGTCTTCTTCTCCAGATCCACATACCAAAGGTTCAAGCGCTTATCGGTGTAGGCGATTTTCTTGCTATCGGGCGACCATGTCGGAAAATAACAAAACGAACCAGGGCTTCCGAGATCGATCTTCTCAGGATCTCCCAGCCCGTTTTGCCCACGGATATACAGCGTGTACTCGCCCGGCTCGTCCGAAAAGTAGGCAATCTTCAACCGATCAGGCGACCAGGCGGGGCTACGTTCGTGTGCGCCGGTCGTATTGGTCAAATTGCGAATATCGCCTTTTTCGGCGGGCACGGTGAGAATTTCGCCACGCGCCTCGAACACCGCCCGCAAGCCTGTAGGTGATATATCAGCGTTCTGAATTCTGCTGGCGACGTTTACATAGCGTGGTCGCATTGCAGGCAAATCCCCTGCTACTTTAATATCGACTTTGGGTGCGTTCCCGGATTTCAGGTCGTAGAGATAAATCGCTCCGAACTGTTCAATCAGAATCGCTCCAGGGCCTGCGCTGGCATATTTGAAATCGGGTCCAGCGTTCTTCAAAGCCAGCGTCACGCTTTTTGATTGAGTGTCGTAACTGAACAACGAAACCGGTCCGTTTCGGTCGGAAAGAAAGAAGATGCGGTGATCCACCCAAATGGGATCGAAGTCATTCGAATTGTCGCGCGGGATCTTCGTCACACTGGAATCGGAAAGTCGCGCGATCCAAATAGGTGAAGTTCGGCCGCCACGGTAACGCTTCCATATTTCGAAAGCATGATCGAGAGGCACGTATGCGATCTCGCTGCTATCCGGCGAATATGATCCTTCAACCGCAACCGGCAGAGGCAAAGCTTGCGGAAAGCCACCGCCTTCGGAAATGGTGAAGAGCCGGCCAAAGCGCGAATAGCTGCTGCGCGTGGAAGTGAATAATACTCCTTTGCCGTCTCGCGTCCAGCCGATTACGTCATCCGGGGCAGGGTGGTATGTCAGTCTGCGCGGTGTGCCGCCAGCCGCGGGAATCACGAAAACGTCGACGTTTCCGTCATACTCGGCGGTGTATGCAATCTCGCTGCCGTTCGGAGAAAATACAGGGCGCGAGGCAACCCCTATCCCTGCCGTAAGCCGCGTTGCAACGCCGCCTTCTCGCGCTACCGTCCATAGCTCGCCTCCATACGCAAAAGCGATCTGGGTTGCGCTAAGGGTCGGATGCTGCAGCAATAAGGGCGCGGCGGCTTCAGCGAGTCCAAGAGGAAGAAACAATAAAACGATCACAAGACGAAACATGAGATGGCGATCCCTTTTGCGAATTTCGCGCGATAAGTTCCAACATTTTCGGTGTTGGATTTGGATGTGCTCCCTAGTATACTGCCGCCTGCTGGCCAAGCTGGCGCGTTGCCCGATGGTAGACTACCCCTGTGCGGGACTTAGCTGTAATTGAAGCGGAGTTGTCCGAGATCAGCGTGATCCAAGACGACACCGCGAAGCTCGAACGAATCGTCGCCTGGTGTGCGGCTCATCCCCATGAAGTGCCTCTCGCTCTTCGCTTTTTCGTCGGTCGTTCGAAGAGCATCGAAGAGTGGCTGCAGCGTCACGCCGAAATGCCGTAGCAGCTTTAAACACCATGCGCAAGGCGATTTTTCTTTTGGCTTTGACCTGGGCCGGTGCTCTCTTCGCCGCTGATCCCTATACGCCGCTTTGGCTGTATAACGGTTCGTGGCAGGTGACGCACAAAGATCAACCGCCGGAGAAACTCACTAACCGCTGCGCTTTAGTCGGGCATTTTTTTGCTTGCGAACAGACGGTAAATGGAGTGCCGGGTAATCTGCTGATTTTTATTCCGGTGCCGGACAAGCCGGGCCACTACTACACGCAGAACGTGAGACCCGAAGGCCGTGCTACTGCGCGAGGCGAACTGGAGATCCAAGGTGACCGTTGGATTTTCGGCAGCACGTGGGATCAAGGCGGGTCCACAGTCTACTACCGCACCACCAACATCTTCAGCGGCAGAAACAAAATTCAATATGAGCAAGCGGAATCCAGCGACAACAAGAACTGGACGGTGAAGAATAACGGAGAAGAGATCCGAATCCAGACTTCGGCTCGTTAGCGCGTATGGCGTTTGACAGGGTCTCGCGTTTATGCCAATATAGGCATGTACCACCGTATGAAGAAAGCTCACTTGGCTCGCCGACTCGCCGTCTAAGGTGAGGTCGTTTCCCGCTGGCGTCAGAGACGACGCTGGCTATGCGTTGTACGCGGCGCAGTTAGGTGAAATGAGCGCCAAAGCCAAGCCGCTGCATGGTCTCGGCAGCGGCGTTATGGAAATTGTGGCCGGTGACGAAAGCGGGACTTACCGCGCCGTATTACGGTCTCAATCGGGGAGACGATTCATGTGATCCACGCGTTCCAGAAAAAATCCAGGGCCGGAATCGCAACACCGAAGCACGAAATGGAACTGGTTCGGCAGCGTCTCGCAATGAGGTGAAGACTGATGAAAAGAAAAGCACTTGAACGAGAGCCCAGCTCGGGCAACGTATTCGCTGATCTCGGCCTGGCGAACCCAGGCGAACACCTGATTAAAGCAGGGCTGGTGGTTAGGATCCACCGGATCATCAGGCAGCGAAAGTTGACCCAAGCGGACGCTGCAGAGCTAATGGGCATCGATCAACCCAAGGTCTCAGCTATGCTGGCTGGCCAGTTCAGGGGTTATTCGGTGGAACGCCTCATGCGCTTTCTGGTTGCGCTAGGACACGATGTCGAGATCGTTGTGAAGCCGAAAAAACGCGGTACTGCAGAACTCCGCGTCGCGTAGTGGGCGACCGATGTTCGTTTTATTTCATCGCGCACGCGTGAGAAAAGGAAACTTCCGGCTTTCCGCGCAGTGCTTCAACGGAAGAGATGATTCTTGCCGCAGCTTTTCTTGTTCCTGCCAATCTAACGCAGAAACAAAATTCAATATGAGCAAGCGGAATCCACCGACAACAAGAACTGGACGGTGAAGAATAACGGAGAAGAGATCCGGATCCAGACTTCGGCTCATTAGCGCGTGACTTGCTCTAGTAGCCGCAGGCTGGCCTCCGCAATTTCGCGAACTGCTTTTTCAAACGCCTCTTGATTCACCTTCGAAGGTTTGTTGTATCCGCTAATTTTGCGAACGAATTGCAACGCTGCTTGCGACACTTCATCAGGCGTGGCGGCCTGCTCGGGCCGTCTCAAGACCTTAATGCTTCTGCACATATCCCCTCATGGCAAATGCTACACCCAACGCAATCAGGCTGACCGCGAATCCGGCTAAGACATCGGCTACATAATGATATCGCCCATAGACTGTGGCGAGGGACACGCTGAATGCGTAGATTAGCATAATACGGACTAGCCAAGGCCGGTCTGGAAAGAGGAAATACAGTGCCCATACCGCGGAAAAGACAGATGATACGTGCGCGCTGGGGAAAACGCCCGAGTGAATCGTGGCTCCGTGCAGTACCGCAAGATTTAGCTCTCTCACCCAAGTCACCGCGGGCGGTTCCACCAGCGGGAAGGCATAGCGCGGCGGCAGCGACGGAAAGTACGGAAACAAGGCGTACGCGGCCAGCGTGCCTGACAGATAAACTGCCCAAAAGTAGTCTACCCGGCGGGGATCGGGACGCGCGACAATCCAGGCGAGTGAAAAGGCCGCCACACCATACACGAGCAGATAGCAAAGCTCCAGGCAGACCGGAAACGTCTTCCCGAGACTCTCAATCGCGGCGCGCCAGCTCCAAACATGCAGCACGAGCTGATCGAGTTTGATCCAACTGCTCTCGTAGCTCAGGTCGTATTTGGCTGGGACAAATAACTCCATCTCCCGAAAAGCAATGATCAAGAAGCCGATCGGGAGCCAGTCGCGCACTCCCACAATCACGTTTTCGAGTGGGCCGCGCTGCAGCTTACTTAGAAGAAGGAAGAACGCAGTGGCGCCTACTAGATAGAAAATGGGCTGGGCATGTAGATATGGTCGATCATGGAAGAACCCGCTGAGGATTGCAACGTACGCGAAATAGCAAACAAACAACCGCTCAGACAGTCTCATTGGCAGGGGAGGAAACATGCGATTCAAAGAGCAGTGCGAGTCCCGCCAAAACGCCGGCCCAAATCGCCCACGGGGTTAGCCAGTGACGTCCGATCAAAAATCCCGCCAGCGGAGGCGCGGTGATTTGCGCTACGGACGTAAGAGATTGCGTTAGGCCGATGATAACGCCTTGTTCACGGCGGCCTGCCTGTTTGGTGATCAAACTAGTGAGGGCCGGGCGAAGGCCGGCTCCGACAATGCCGCTCGCGAACATTACCAGCAGCAGTTGCCAGATCGTGTAAGTGAATCCGATTGCGGCGTAGCCTAGCAGCGAACCAAGGAAACCGATTTCCACCACGCGGCGTTCGCCGAAGCGTTTGACCAGGTTCCCGACTACGGCGCCCTGCATGATGATACCGATGAATCCGTTGAACGCGAAGATATAGCCGACCTCCGTGGCGCCGATAGGATGTCCATGCCACTGGTAGCGGCGCTCTGCGAACAAAGCGAAGCCGGCAATGAACGTGGAAAACGATAAAGAAAAACAACTCCATTGAGCCAGCAAGCGGGATATTTGTGGTATGCGGAAATACGTTGCGTATTGACCCCACGAAATCAGCGACAGCCGTTTGCCGCCTGGTCCCACCTCGCCACTCGCGGCATGTTGATGTATTGGTTCTTTGCGGGGCAGCAGGAAGAACGTAAATAGGATGCTGGTGAACGAGAGCGCGGAGGCCGCCCAAAGAGGCGCCTGGTAACTATAGTGCGCCAGAAAACCGGTGATGCCCGGCCCAACCAAAAAGCCGAAGCCGAAGGCCACGCCAATGATGGCGAAGGAGCGTGCGCGTTCTTCAGGCTTTGTCACGTCGCTAATGTACGCTTGCGCGGTGCTGAGATTGCCAGCCGTTGCCCCGTCAATGGCGCGCGCCAGAAAAACCATCCATAAGCTGCCGGCAAAAGCCATCATGACAAAACCCGCGAGCGTGCCCGCCTGGCTCACCAGCAAAACCGGGCGCCTGCCAAAGCGGTCGGACAGTTGACCAAGGATAGGACCCGAAATGAGCTGGCAAACGGCGTAGACCGCTACCAGCATTCCCACGGCGATTGGCGACGCGCCAAGCCTTTCTGCGTAAAACGGCAGCAGCGGCAGAATGATCGTGAAGCCGAGTATATCTACCACTACGATCAGGAAGATTGGTAATAAAGGCGACGCGAATCGTGATGCCGGTTGCGCCTCGTCAGCGCTGAGCTGCGGGGTGTTCACACTACGATCTTAGCGGCTGGTGGTTCAAAGCGTGCATACCTGGTCGTTTTTACACGGCCGTTTTAGAGCTTAAGTAAAAGAAAAGGCGGCGCTTGAAGTTTGGCCGATATCGTGCTGTACTAGTACCGAGTATGAAGGTATATAACCGTTTTCTGGCGACTTTGTTGCCCCTCATTTCGCTCGGCCAGACCGCTGCGCAGACAGCGGACACGTCGACGCCTATTTTCAAAGTCCAGGTTGTTTCGCGCTCGATCGCGGCCGTTAGCTACCGTAATCGAAGCGGTTGGACGAAAATTGATTTCCAGGGCACGACGCTCGCGCCGCAAGCGAAGGGACTCGCCGAAGTCAATAGCCGCTTGGGTCATATGGAAATCAGGCTCGACGTGAAAAATCTGCCGGCGGCGAATACCTATGGGCCACTGTTCCTGACTTACGTACTTTGGGCCATCACGCCAGACGGCCATGCCGATAACTTGGGCGAAGTGGTGGTCAATCCCGATGGCGCGTTTAAAGCGGAGGTGACTACTGAATTGCAAGCGTTCGGGTTGATTGTGACAGCCGAACCTTATTTTGCGGTTGCGCAGCCAAGCGATGTGGTGGTGATGGAGAATGTCGTGCGAACCGATACCGTGGGCAAAATTGAAGTCATCGATGCGAAGTATGAGCTGCTGCCCAGAGGGCAGTATGAATATCATGTGCCGGAGAGGCAGTTAAAGCCGGTGGATCTGAATTCCAACAAGAAGAGTCCGCTTTCATTGTACGAGGCGATCAATGCCGTGCAGATTGCGCAATATGCCAAGGCCGATCAGTTTGCGAGCGACGGTTATAACGAGGCGCAGAAGTTGCTCCAACAGGCCCAGGATTACCAAAATAGGAAACAGTGGAACCCTTCGATCATGACGGCGAAAGAAGCCGTGCAAAAGGCGGAAGACGCTCGTATTGTTTCGCTACGCCGCCAACAACAACTCGCACTGCAGAAAGAGCGCGAAGACGCGGCGGCGCGCGAAGCGGCTGAGAAGCAGAGGGCATTAGAGGCGCAACAACAAGCCGAACTGGAAGCCCATCAGCGCGCGCAAGCGGAAGAACAGGCACGGCTGGCGGATGCTAACGCGAAGTCGGAGGCTCAGCAAAGAGCTGCCGCGGAACAAGCCAAACTGGAAGCGGATGCGGCGCGGCAACAAGCGGATCAAGCGCGTGCGCAAGCCGACGCCGCACGTGCGGAAGCAGACCGGTTGCGTGCTCAAGCGGAGGCCGACAAAAACCATTTGCGCGAACAGCTCTTGCAGCAATTCAACGCCGTACTGCCCACTCAAGAGACGTCGCGCGGCTTGGTTGTGAAAATGCAAGATGTGCTGTTCGACACCGGCAAATATACTTTGAAAGAAGATGCCCGCGAAGCGCTGGCCAAGATTTCGGGTATTGTGATTTCGCATCCCGGCTTGAATTTGCAGGTGGAGGGGTATACAGATATTACCGGTTCGCTGACCTTCAACCAGAAGCTTTCAGAGGATCGCGCCAATGCTGTGCGCGACTATTTGGCCAAAGAGGGCATCGACCCACAGGCAATGATTTCAATCGGGTACGGACCGCAGTATCCGGTGGCTACGAATGATAGCGCTGCAGGCCGTAAGCAGAACCGCCGTGTGGAACTGGTAGTATCTGGCGAGGTCATCGGAGTGAAAATTGGTGCACCGCCAACTGCTGCCGCTACGCAGCAGTAGTAAGCTGGCAAGTTGGACAAGACCAACTATTCGATCGCACTGATTCCCGGCGATGGCATCGGCAACGAAGTAACCTCTGTCGCATTCGAAGTGGCGCTCCAGGCGGCAAAGGCCTCGGGCATCACTCTTGTTTCTACGGTTTACGATTGGGGCACAGACTATTATTTCAAGCACGGTACAATGATGCCCGCGAACGCTATCGATACGTTACGCGGGCGAGATGCGATTCTCCTGGGCGCCGTTGGCCACCCGAAAGTGCCGGATCACGTGACGCTGAACGGGTTGCTGCTGCCAATCAGGCGAAGGTTCGATCAGTTCGCCAATGTACGGCCCGCGGTATTGTATCGCGGAGTATCATCGCCGCTCAGAGGGATGAATGCCGGCGACATAGACATGGTAGTTGTGCGTGAAAATACCGAAGGCGAATACGCCCAGATTGGTGGGTTTGTTCACGAAACGCATCCCCAGGAGGTGGCGATTCAAACGGCGGTGTTCACCCGGCACGGGGTAGAGCGCATCATCCGCTACGCCTTTGAACTGGCCACTAAGCGCAAGAAGAAGAGCTTGGTCACGTCGATCACCAAATCGAACGCCCAAGCCTTCAGCATGGTCTTGTGGGATCGCGTTTTTCAAAGCGTGGCTGCGGAGTTTCCGGCCATCAAGACGGAATCGCTGTTGGTGGACGCGGCGGCTATGAACTTTGTGCGGCGTCCGCAAACGTTCGATGTGGTGGTGGCTTCCAATCTATTTGGCGACATATTAAGTGACATTTCCGCGATTGTTTCCGGTAGTATTGGCCTGGCGGCCAGCGCGAATATTGATCCGACGCGGCGGTTTCCATCGATGTTTGAACCGGTGCACGGGTCGGCGCCGGATATTGCGGGGAAGGGCATTGCCAATCCTTTAGCTGCGATCGTTTCGGCGGCCATGATGCTCGACCACCTCGGTCTGAGGTCGGCGGCGCAGAAGATGGATGCGGCGATTGAACGCGTGCTGGCGGAGGAGAAAGTGAGGACGCCCGACTTGGGCGGAACCAGTTCTACTTCCGACGTTGCTTCCGCGGTGCTGGCGATGGTTTAAGGAGAGTCTCACGCGACTTGCGCGGAAGTTTGGCAAAAACCAACTCATACGATTCGCGGATCAATTCGCGGAGTTGTTGATGCGGGACTGCGTCTTCGCTTTCGAAAGCGATCCACTTGGCGCGTGCCAGGTAAGGCGCCGGTACCACCCCGGGGCACTCCACGATCTCGGCAAATTTCTCTTCAGCGCACTTAATAGATAGCACGTGGCGTTCTGGTTCCAGCGCGGCTATGGCGAAGATCTTGCCGGCTACTTTGAAGACGAGCGATTCCCATTGCAGGCTCTCGGTAGTGTGTGGAAAAGAGAGGCAGTAGGGGCGGAGCCAATGGATCATAAGAGGCTAGACAATTTCTTCTTTGCTAGTGTCCCAGCGCACCGTGCGGCCTTGGCGATAGCTTTCCACAGCCATGCGGCAGGCGATGGAGACGCGGAAGCCGAGATCGAACGGACAGTTGATTTCTTTGCCTTCGCGGATGGCATCCATAAAATTGCGCATGTGACCGGAGGGGATGGTTGGGTTGTAGCCGGTGAATGCCTCGCCATGCGGCGCGTTCATCTTTTCGGGCAGGAAACGAACCTGTGGTCCGCGCATGATGGTGCCATCGGAGCCGAGCACTTGTTCGGTAACTCCGAGGCTGGCGTTGCCAAAACCGGAAACCCAACTGAAGAGCATATTTTCCGGCTGAGTCATCGAGACGTTCATGGTGTCGGGCACTTCGCGGCCGTCTTTCCATAAGTACAGGCCACCGGTCATGGTCACGGAGATGGGGACTTGCAAGCCCATGACTTTGTACCAGAAGGCGACTTGGTGGCACATGTTCTCATATACGTTGCCGCCTGAATAATCCCAAAAGAAGCGCCAGTTTTCATAGCGGTTCGCATCAAACGGAACCTTGGGAGTTTCTCCCAGGAACTTGTTCCAGACAATGTTTTCCGGATTCATGTTCGCACTCACCTGGCGCGACCATTGCGGCTTGCCATGTGGCGTATTCCGGTACATGGCGGCGTCAATAGCGGTGATCTGCCCCAGTTTGCCGTCAGCGAGAAAGCTCCGCACATCGGACACATGGCCCGAGGAGCAAGCCTGATGGCCAATCTGAACCACTTGCTTCGCCTTAACAGGTTCATACGCGGCGCGCATGCGCTTGGCATCGTTAACCGTGAAGGCCATTGTTTTTTCCTGGTAAACATGTTTACCGGCATGGATGGAATCTACCAGGTGTTCGCAGTGAAGGTGTTGCGGAGTGGCAATAAGAACAGCGTCGAGATCCTTTTCTTCGAGCATCAGGCGATGATCGATGAACGATTTGACGGCGGGCGCTATAGCCTTGGCTTTTTCTCGCCGTTCGGTATAGATATCGCAGACCGCGGCAAATTCGGTGTTGGGGCAATCGAGCGCGTGGCGTACGATTTCCTGCCCGCGTGCGCCGTACCCTATGATGCCGAAGCGGACTTTTTCGTTAGCGCCGAGCACGCTTTGGGGCAGCGCGAGGCCGCCGATGCTGGTGGCGACCTGTCCTAGGAATTTGCGGCGCGAACTCATGGATTCTCGGTCAATGTTACTACGGCGTGGCTGGCTTGGCAGGTTTTACGACGGGCGTCAGCGAAGAAGCCAAGGGATCGCCCCAGATGTAATGATTGAACCAATTTTCGTTTTCTTCCATGACGGCGCGCTGTTGCTTGGGCTTGTCGATGGGGTGGCCAAAGCCATCATAGATAACCATTTTCACGGGCACGCCGTGATCTTCCAGCGCTTGACGCAATTCGAAGGCGTTGGCGATAGGCACTCTTTTGTCCGCTCCGCCGTGTTGGATAAGGGTGGGAGTTCGCGCTTTCGTAATGTAGCTGATGGGTGATGTTTTGCGGTAGATCTCCGCATCATCCCATGGCGTGGCATGCAAGTATTGCGGCGCGAAAGGAGTTATGTCGGTGTTCACGTAGTAGGTGGTCCAATCTGAGATTCCGGCGCCCACCGACACAGCCTTGAAGCGGTCGCTCGATGCCGTTATGAATGCGGAGATATAACCGCCTTCGCTCCAACCCATGGAGCCGACCCGGTCTTTATCGACAAAGCCCTGGGAAATGAGGTAGTCTACGCCTGAGATTACGTCCGCATAATCGCCGACGCCAAGATTGCGCACATTGAGAGAGCGGAACTTTTCTCCATAGCCGGCAGAGCCCCGGTAGTTGGGACGCAGCACAAGAGCGCCCTTGGCAAGAAAGCGTTCGATGGGGTAGTAGCGATCGGCGGTTATCCCTGGGAGATCGATTCCCGTGGGGCCGCCGTGAATGACTACTAACAAAGGATATTTTTTTGCGGGCGAGAAGTCTGTGGGCTTGTACAGAATTCCTTCAATAACGGCTCCGTCGCCCGATTTCCAATGGATCACCTCCCGCTTGGCGGTGTCGAACGCAGCCAACTGGCTGCCGGCTTGGGTCAATTGAATGGGTGAGGGAAATAGGAGGTCTGAGCTGTAGATCTCCGCGAACCGATTAGGCCCGGTGCCGCGGTACGCTAACCGTTTGAAATCGATTGAGAAGGAGAATTGGCTCGAGAATTCGCTTCCTGGCAGATCAATTTGCTTTACGGTCTCCGAGTTAGGGTCTAAGGCAAACAAGTGGGAGGTGGTCTTCTGCAGCGCGGAAAAATAGATTCCCTCGGGAGCCCAGCGTAGGAGGTTCGGGTCTTCATCGAAGCTTTGAGTCAGCACTCGGGGCGCTCCACCAGTGCTTGGAACAGCCGCGATTCTGCTATTCGAGTAATAGAAGAATTTGCCGGAGTTGGCCGTCACATAGGCGATCTGTGTTCCGTCCGGCGACCATTGAGGATTCTCATCCGGACCAGGAGTTTCCACGATCTTCTTTACTGCTGAATCGGCCAGCGTAACAGTATAAATGTCACTGCTGAACCGAGAGATCAGGTCTGGATCTCTGGTTGCGCTGAAGGCAATGCGCGCGCCATCGGGCGAAAAGGAAAAGCTGCCAACACTAAACGTATCGCCCGCCGTGAGCAATTTGGGCTCCTCGGGAAAAGTTACGCGCCCGGCGGCATCCACCCTCGGCAGTTCAATGAGCCATAGATGACGCATAGGATAGTCGGCGTGCAAGACGTGATAATCGCCAAAACTTTCTTTGCGGTCTTTCATGGCCTTGGTTTCGGGCGCTTCGGCAGCCAGCGCAATATGCCTGGAATCGGGTGCCCACGCGAACGCGCTTACGCCGTTCTCCATCTTGGTAAGCTGCTGGGCCTCGCCGCCATCAGAAGGCATAACGTAGATTTGCCTCTTATTGGCGGGCGAGCTCGCGGGCGCTGGGGTGGCTGATGGGGAGGCTGAAGGGATGGGCGCAGGGCGGTCGGAGAGAAAGGCAATCCAACGGCCGTTCGGCGACCAGGCGGCATCGCTGCTGGACTTGGCGGCCATGGTGAGGAGATGACGTTCGCCGGTGGCTGCGTCGGCCAGCCAAAGATCGGTCTCAAATGCATTGGCCTCCCAGTTTGTGCGCGACTGTTCGTAGATAACGCGGCGGCCATCGGGAGAGATTTGCGGCGTGGAAACGCTTTGCGTCTCTAACGACTGATCAATGGTGGGAGTTCTGGTTGGTATCGCGGTCTGCGCTTGGGCAGAGCAACCAGAGATCAGGAACACTGCAAGGTCGATGATTGAATGTGTGGGGCGATGGGTCACGTTGGCTCTCCTTCAGAAAGTCTCTTCGATCATGAATTGTTCGAATTTGCCGTCGGGCATGAGATAGATGTTTAGGGCGACGGTGTCGTGTTCGAAGCGAGCGCGATAGGAAAGATGCGTCATGCCTCCACGCAGTTGTTCATTCTGCCGGGTGAGGATTTTCAACGGGCCGAGGGGAGCGAGCGATGTCTGGATGTCTTGAAGGGCGGCGGGTGTGAAATAGTCGTTCGCATTCTGCGTGAAAAGCGAACGCGTGATTTTGCCTTGTGCCAGCTCTTCCAGAATGTGGCGGACCTGGGCATCTTGCGAGCTGGTTTCGGCGTTGCCCGGCGAGAAGAGTGTAGCCGCCACTTCGCGCATAATAGTTTGAACCATGTTTACACCGTCCTGGTTCGAGAGCACGATGATGCCGGCGTTCTTTGTGGGAAAAACAGTGTTTGCGGCGAGGAAGCCCGAGACCTCGCCGCCGTGAGCGATGGTGGGCAGACCCTGTACTTCGCCGAGTTGCAGGCCGAGAGCGTAGTGAGTCGGCTTGCCGTCTGTGAGTTTTACTTCCTTTGTGAACTCGGTGTAAGAGCTCGCGGAGAGAATGCGTTTTTCGAGAAAGGCGATATCCCATTTGGCGAGGTCGGAAGGCGTCATGCACAACTCACCGGCGGCAAAGTACCAACCGGCTCCCTCGCGAGCCACCAGACGTGGTGGGCCCAGTGCGAAGCGAGTGTACGCCGTGGCATCTTGCGGACCTTTAGCATCGCAATCGCCGGCAGATTGCATGCCCAGCGGTGTGAGGATGTGCTCTTGCAAGAAGGCCATGAGCTCTTGGCCTGTTGCTTTTTCGAGGATCTTGCCGGCGACGGTGTAGTTGGTGTTGCTGTACTGCCAGCGAGTGCCGGGGTCGAAATCAAGAGGTTTCTTGGCCCAGTGATCCATAATGGCTTCGGGCGTGGTAGGCTTGGCCCACTCGTCAATCATGTAGTCTTGCGGTGCGTAGTCTTCATAGCCGGACGTGTGCGAGAGGAGTTGGCGAATAGTGACTTCGCTGGCGCGAGTGAGAGCTGGGAGGTATTTAGAGACTTTGTCATCGAGTGAGAGTTTGCCTTGCTCCTGCGCGAGGAGAATTGCGGCGACGGTGAACTGTTTGCTGATGGAACCGACGGCGTAGCGAGTGGAGTTGCTGGCAGGGTGGTGTGCGGCGAGATTAGCGTCGCCAAAGGCTTTGGCATAGGCCAGGGTGCTGTTTTGGACGATCGCGACTGAGACGCTCGGTGCGCCGTATGCGGCGAGGGTGGCGGAGATTTTCTGATCGAGTTGGGTGGTGGGGATAGTTGGCGCGTCGGCGGCTGTGAATAAGGTTGCGAAGAGTACGTTGGGTATAAAGAGGTGAATGGGCGCCATGCGCTTATTGTCTAACAAGTGACCTAATCGTTGATTGCTAAGCAGTACGGCGGACAAGGACGACGGTGAAGTCGTCGGCGAAAGAGGATGTGCCACGCCATTTGCGCATGTGTTCAACCAATTGATTAACGATGTCTTCGCAGCGGACGGATTTGCGCGCGGCGAGGAATTCGGCGAGGCCTTTCTCTCCGAATTCGATGTCCGCGCTGTCGGCGGCCTCGGTTACTCCGTCCGAGTACAGTACTAACATGTCGCCAGGGGCGAGTTTGGTCTTCTTGACTTCATAGTGAACAGCGGAGAAGAGGCCCATGACGAGGCCGTTGCCGCTGAGCGTTTCCACCGTGCCGTCATTCCGCATGAGCAGCGGGTAGTTGTGGCCGGCGTTGCTGTATTCGAGCGTGCCGGAGGTTGGATCGAGCAACGCGTAAAAGAAAGTAATGAACTTGCCAAGCGGGCAGCGTTCCGTAAGGCTCCGATTTAGCGTGCCAACGGCCCTCCCGGGCGAGGGGTTAGTCTCGCGCAACATTTGAACCCTCGCTTGTAGGCTGGACATGAGCAAGGCTGCCGGGAGACCTTTGCCGGAGACATCGCCGACCACGACGGCGAGGCGGCCATCTTGATAGGGAATGAAATCGAAATAATCGCCGCCCACGGTGCGGCAAGGGAGATTAAGCCCGGCTAACTCCCAGCCATCATAGGCGGGCGGCTCGGTGGGTAGGAGAGAACGCTGGATCTCGCTCGCCTGCGATAGGTCGGCCTCCATTATCTTTTCCGACTGCTCAACCTCCGCGAGGCGGGCATTTTCAATGCGGATGGCCGCAACGTTCGCCATGACTGTGAGCAAATCGAGATCGTCTTGGGAGAATGGGCGGAGGATAACGCCGTTATCGACGTAGATGATGCCGATGACGTGGTCGCCGGCTTGGAGAGGAGCGGCCATCATGCTACGGACGCGTGAGAGGACGATACTCTCTTGTTTGCTTAGAGCGTCGTGCCGCATGGCGTCGCTAATGAGCAGCGAGCGCTTGTCGCGCAGAACTTGATCGCGGACAAGGGTGCTGATGGCGAAGCCGTCCCCCTTGCTGGCTCGGACGTGGAGTTCGCCTTCTTCGAGGGTGAGGATCACGCCACGTTTGGCTTCGACGGCGGAGAGTGACAGCTCCAGAATAGTTTCGAAGAGTTGTTCGAGCGGCTGGTGAGTGACGAGTTCGCGGCCTGCGCGAATGAGAGCACTTACCATGCGCGTGGCGACGGAGGCTTCGCGAGCGGGGTGCGGCTCGCCGGTTTTGCCGAGGACTTTGTCGAGGCTGGTGAAGAAAGTCGCCTCGCTAGTGCTGCGGTCCCCCTCTTCTTTTGGGATGAAGGAGATGACGGGACGTTGAATTTCCGAAGGGCGATCGCGGACCTCGAGGGTGAGGTGACCGGCCAACACTTTGTCGCCTGCCTTGATGGGCCTGGCTTCTTTAATGCCGGTCGAGTTAAGCACGGTGCCGTTGCGGCTTTCGCAATCGCGAATCCACCAGGTTTTTTCGCGTTGTTCCAAACAGAGGTGATAGCGCGAGAGCCATGGGTCGTGCGGATACGCGAGATCGTTATCGACCGAACGGCCCAGCGTAAGCGGCGATTTGTGTAACTCCACGCGGGTGGGTGGACCATCGGGACCGGAGATGAGTAGTTCTAGCACCGTCACTCTCCGAGATTTTCCAGTGGTTCTGGCTTACCGATCGATTTGTTGGCGGCGACACCGGTGATGAGGCGCGCGCCGCGATTGAAGGTCAGATACAAGAAGCCCCATTCAATTAGAACAAGAATGCGGCTCTGAAATTCGACAATGTACATCAGATGGATGAAAAGCCAAACGAGCCAGGCGATAAAGCCCGATAAGTGGACGCCGAAAATGTTTGCGACGGCTGCAGCGCGGCCGATAACGGCGAGGTCGCCTTTATTCAAATAAGAGAAGGGTGGCGGAGGCGTCCGGCCTTGCGCTTTTCTGGCGATCGCACGGGCGGCGTATGATCCGGTCTGCATCGCAACTTGGGCCACACCGGGCAGAGGTTTGTTGACTTTATCGTTGACTAGAGCGAGGTCGCCGACAACGTATATATCCGGGAAGTTTGGAATAGTCAGGTCGGGCGCGACTTGGATATGGCCGGCACGGTCGGTGGTAGCGGAAGTCTTCTTGGCGAGAGTGCGCGCGAAATCGGTGACGGTCACGCCTGCGGCCCAGATGACGGTGTGCGCTGCGATGTGCTCTTCACCGGTGGGAGTTTTCAGAGTGACCCCGTCTTCATCGACATTTGTGACGGTAACGCCGGTCCGAACGCGGGTGCCAAGGTAGCAGAGCTGTTGTTCGGCATGTTTGGAGAGATCTTCCGGATAGGTGGCGAGAACACGTTTGCCGCCATCGACAATGATGATGCGAGCGTCTTGCGAGCTGATGGAACGGAAATCGTGTTTGAGCGTGTGATTAGCGATTTCGTTTAAAGCGCCGGCCAGTTCCACGCCTGTTGGGCCAGCGCCGACGATCACGAAGGTCAGCCAGGAGAAGCGTTCGATGGGATCCGCCGTGCGTTCGGCGGCTTCAAAGGCGACGAGAATCTTGTGGCGAATTGTAGTGGCGTCTTCGACAGATTTGAGGCCGGGCGCCCAGATTTTCCATTCCTCATGACCGAAGTAACTGACTTGGGAGCCGGTGGCGACGATGAGGGAATCGTACGGGATAGCCGCGCCGTCTTTGAGTGACACATGTTTGGCGGCCGGGTCGATATCGACGGCTTCACCGAGAAGTACCCGCGCGTTCTTTTGATTACTGAGGACACCGCGAATGGGCGCGGCAATTTCACCGGGAGACAGGGAGCCGGTAGCGACCTGATAGAGCAGAGGTTGGAAGAGGTGATAATTGCGGCGGTCGATCAGGGTTATGTCTAGTGGAGCGCGCTTCAGGGCCTGCGCGGCATAGAGACCGGCAAAGCCGCCTCCCAAAATGACGACTTGGTGTCTGTCAGACATGGTAGCTCACAGTTGGTAAAAATTCGGGTTTGCGACGGGCTTTGCGCACTTGTTCAAAGGCATAGGCTACTTTGATGAGTTTGGGTTCAGTCCAAGGCGCACCAAAGAAAGAGATGCCCAGCGGCAGGCCGAATTGAAAACCGGCCGGAACGGTGATGTGCGGATAACCAGCGACGGCCGGTGGTGACGAGCAGCCGTTATCAGCGTGATCACCGTCGACCCAGTCGGTGAGCCACGCAGGGCCAGCGGTCGGAGCCACGATGGCATCGAGATTGTCTTTCGAGAGAATGGCGTCAATGCCTTCTGTGCGCGTGAGTTTGAGGTTGTTGGCAAGAGCGTCGAGATAGGCCTTGTCGGTCAGCGGGCCTTTCGCTTGCGCCTGCTCCATGAGTTCCTGGTCGAAGTATGGCATTTCAGTGGAGCGGTTGGCTTGATTGAAGGCGATGCAGTCGGCGAGGGATTTCACGGAAGCGCCACGGGTGGCGAGGTAGCTGTCGAGATCAGTTTTGAATTCGTAGAGCAAAACCGTGGTTTCAGTGTCGCGCCAGCCTTCGTTGGTGGAGAAGTTGACGGGATCGACGATGATGGCGCCGGCTTGTTTCATTAGTGCAATGCATTGTTCCATGAGCCCGTTGACAGCGGGGCTGATGTTGAAATATTGGCGCGCGATGCCGAGGCGTGCGCCGCGAAGACCTGTGGGATCGCAGAAACGGGTGTAATCGGGAAAGGCTTTGCCATCACTGGCTTGTGTAGCGGGGTCGCGGGGATCGACGCCTGTTAAGACGCCCAGGAGGAGCGCGGCCTCCCAAACGGTGCGGGCCATGGGGCCGGCGGTGTCCTGGCTGTGCGCGATCGGGACTATGCCAGCGCGGCTGATGAGACCGAGAGTCGGCTTGATGCCGACAATGCCGCAAATGGAAGAGGGACAGACGACGGAGCCATCGGTTTCGCTACCGACACCAGCGGCGGCAAGGCTCGCGGCAATCGCAGCGCCCGTGCCGGAACTAGAGCCGCAGGGATTGCGATCGAGCACGTATGGATTTTTGGTTTGGCCGCCACGGCCGCTCCAGCCGCTGGTGGAATGAGTGGATCGGAAGTTGGCCCATTCGCTGAGATTGGTTTTGCCTAAGATGACAGCTCCGGCAGCGCGGAGGCGGGCGGCGACCCAAGAATCGGCAACGGCTGGTTTGCCCACGAGAGCGAGTGAGCCAGCAGTGGTTTGCATCTTATCGCCGGTATCGATGTTGTCTTTAATGAGGATAGGCATGCCGTGGAGCGGTGTGCGTGGGCCCTTGGCTTGGAGCTCTGCATCGAGGGCCCGCGCAATAGCCAGAGCCTCGGGATTGATTTCGATGACGGAGCGAAGAGCGGGACCGGAGCGGTCGATTGCTTCGATGCGGGCGAGATAGAGTTCGGTGATACGCTCAGCGGTGAGGAGCTTCTGACGCTGGCGGCTTTGCAGTTCGGGGACGGTTATGTCGTCGAGCAGGCCCGCGGCGACTTGGACGCGATTGGGCGGGAGCGGTTGGGATGGAAGGATCTTGCCCTTTTGCTTCTTTTTCTTACGGAGGATCGACGCAATACCGGCGATTGAGGAGGCAGAGAGGAAGTCGCGGCGGTCCATAGGCGATTCTTCAATTTAGCAATGCGGGCCGATACAATGGAAATATGGCTACAGTCACTTCGACGGGGATGACCGTGGAGGAGTTCTCGCGCTTGCCCAGGGATGGTGCGCAGCATGAGCTGAATGCGGGGAAATTGATTACGATGCCGCCTCCGAAATCGCTGCACAGCCGAGTGGCTCGGTCCGTATTTATAGCGCTGCATACCCAACTGCAGAAGGACGGGGTGCGAGAAGTTTACATGGAAGCCGGCTATTTGCTGGCGAAAGGGCCGAATACGATCAGGCAGCCGGACGTTTCGGTGATGAGCAAAGATCAAGTCCGTGCAACAGACGATGACGACTACTTTGAGGGAGCGCCGGAGTTGGCGGTGGAAGTTGTATCGCCGCGGAATTCGGATGAGGATTTGGTAGAAAAGGTACGGCAGTATTTGGCCGCCGGGGCACGGTGGGTTTGGGTTGTTTATCCAGAGACACAAAGCGTGACAGTGTGGGATGCGAGTGGCAGCCACGTGTTCACGGGTGATAACTTGCTGCCCGGCTTTGGGGTGAAGGTGAGTGACTTGTTTAATGGAAGTCATGCGACGGCATAACGGCGGCTTGAGAGAGGTGGAGTTCCTTGATTTCGCCTGCTTTGAGGGAGACTACGCCGCTTTGGCTTTGCAGAACGCCTTTGATGATTAAGTAAGGAGCGGTGGAGCAGGCGGCGCGGTATAGGTCGTAGAGGGCGGGTTGGACAATGACGTTGACTACACCGGTTTCGTCTTCGAGAGTCAAGAATACAAAACCCTTGGCGGTGCCAGGACGCTGGCGAGTGATGACACAGCCGGCGACTGTGAGGACGATGCCGTCTCGTTGGGATTTGACAGAGGCGGCGTCCATAGCTCCGAGGTCGCGCATTTGGGCTCGATAGTGAGACATGGGATGCTTGCCGATGGTGAGCCCGCTGTTGGAGAAATCAGCATAAGTGCGCTGGTGGTCAGTCATGGGAGATAGAGGAGATGGCACGCCGTCGCCGGTGGTGAGTTCCAATAATTCACCTACGGGTTGCAAGGCGAGTTGAGATTGCCATAGAGCGCCGCGGCGATGGCGATCTGACTTCTCTTTTGGCAGGGAGTTGAGTGCACCGAGTTCGGCGAGGGTGGCGATCTCGTCTTTTCGCAATTCGGGAATCCGGCGTACCAAGTCGCGCATGCTGGTGAAGGGTGCAAGGCGGCGTTCGGCGTCGATGTGTTGGGCGGTGTCTTTGTTAAGGCCGCGCACGTAGTTCAAACCGAGGCGGACGTACTTGCTTTTGCCTTCGGCTTCAACCGTGCAGCGGTAGGAGGAGCGGAGGATATCGACCGGACGAAAACGCTGGCCATGGCGCTGGGCGTCTTTGACCAAAGTGGCGGGTGAGTAGAATCCCATTGGTTGATTGTTAAGAATGGCCACGGTGAAGGCAGCTAGATAGCGGCACTTGAGGAATGTGCTGGCGTAGGCGATCAAAGCGAAGCTGGCGGCGTGGGATTCAGGGAAGCCATAGAGCGCGAACGAGGAAATGGCTTGCACAATGCGGTCTTGGGCTTCACCGGTGATACCGTTGCGGTCCATGCCGGCGCGCAGATTTACCTCTACTTCGCGCATGCGCTTTTCGGAACGTTTGAAACCCATGGCGCGGCGCAGATCTTCGGCTTGGCCACCGGTGAAACCAGCGGCGATCATAGCGATACGAATGAGTTGCTCTTGAAACAGTGGTACGCCGAGGGTGCGCGCTAACACGGGTTCGAGCGAAGGGTGCAGACAGACGGGTTCTTCCATGCCTTGACGGCGTCGCAAATAAGGATGCAGCATCTGGCCAACGATTGGACCTGGGCGGATGATGGCGACTTGCACGACGATGTCGTAAAAATTCGCGGGTTTCATGCGAGGGAGGCACGACATTTGCGCACGGCTCTCGACTTGGAAGAGGCCGATAGTATCTGCTTCTTGGAGGGCGGAGTAGACGGCGGGATCGCCGGCTGGAAGGTGAGCTAAGTCGACTTGTTCTTTGTAGTCGTCGCGAATGATGGCGATAGTGTCTTCGAGAACGGCCATCATGCCAAGACCGAGGAGGTCGATTTTGATGATATAGAGATCGGCGCAATCGTCCTTGTCCCATTGGACGACGGTGCGATTGGGCATGGTAGCTGGTTCGAGCGGGACGACCGAATCGAGCTGCCCTTGACAGACGACCATACCGCCGGAGTGTTGACCTAGGTGACGTGGGAGGTCGAGGATTTCGGCAGTGAGTGTATAGAACTGGTGGATGCGCGGATCTTTGAGATTGAAGCCCTGGTCAGTGAAACGCTTTTCGAGAGTGTCGTTGGGGTCGCGCCATTCGAAGTGACCCATGCGGTTGGCCAAACTGGTGAGTTGCTCTTCGGAGAAGCAGAGAACCTTGCCGACGTCGCGCACAGCGGAGCGGCCGCGATAGGTGATGACGTTGGCGGTCATGGCGGCGCCGTGTTTGCCGTAGCGCTGGTAGACTTCCTGGATGACGCTCTCGCGGCGGTCGCCGCTGGGCAGGTCGAGATCGATGTCCGGCCAGCTCTTGCGGCCTTCACTTAGGAAACGCTCGAAGAGCAGCTTGCCGCCGACGGGGTCGCACGCGGTGATGCCCAGGCTGTAACAGACGGCGCTGTTGGCGGCGCTCCCGCGGCCCTGCACCATGACGTCGGTCTTGCGGCAGAAATTGACGATGTCCCAGACGATGAGGAAGTAGCCCGCGAGTTCCAGTTGCCCGATCAGCGCCAGCTCACGCTTGGCTTGTTGCTGCGCTTTTTCCAACAGCTTTGCGTCTCGCTTCGGCAGGTATCGATCGCGCACTCCTTCATAAGTACGTTTCTCCAAAAAAGATTGCATGGTGTCGCCATCGGGTACGGGATAACTCGGGAAACGGTATCCGAGATCGCGCATTTCGTAGGAGAGCCGCGCGGAAAGCTCCATCGTGTTGTGGATGGCTTCCGGCAGGTCGCGGAATAACTCCTGCATCTCGCGTGGGGAGCGCAGGTAACGTTCGGAATTGAGAGCGAGCAAGCGGCCGGCAGTCTGAAGCGTGCAATGATGGCGAATGGTGGTGAGCACGTCTATGACTTCGCGATCCTGCGTCCTGGCATGGCTCACACCGTTGGTCGCGAGGAGCGGCAGTTTCAAGGTTCGCGCAATCCTGACGGCTGCCTGATTGCGGTGTTCCTCGGCGCGGTCGCAGTGACGCTGCAATTCGACGTAAACATTTTGCGGGCCGAACAGGTTCACGAGTCTTTCGACTTCGCTCAAGCCTTCGTCGAATCCGCCACGCGAAAGAGCGGAGGCCAGTGGGCCTTCGTCACCGCCGGTAAGACAGATCAAGCCCTCCGTGTGCTCCTCAATATCGGCCAACATTGCAGCGCCTTCGGCCTTCGTGCCTTCCCGCAGCTTGTAGCGGGTAATCAGGCGGCACAGATTCTGATAACCGGTGACGGACTCGGCAAGCAAGGCAAGGCGCACCGGCTCCGGCGGCACATGATGCGGCAGCCACTCGGGTGGACGAATTCGCTCCCCGGCATCGCGCACCGCTATTTCCGCGCCAATATGCGCACGCAGGCCCAGCTTTTGCGCTGTGATGTGAAAGCGTGGCGCGCCGTAAAGTCCGTTGCGGTCGAGCAGGGCCATCGCGGGCATCTGAAGCTGTGCGCAACGGGACATCAGTATTTCCGGCAGGGATGCGCCTTCGAGAAAGCTGAAAGCGGAGCGGGCATGGAGTTCCACGTACATGCGATCTCAGTCGTAGATCCCGGTCATATACCAGCAGCACGCGCCGGGGTCGTAAGCGACGCGGCAACAAAATCTTTCCTGCTCTCCGAGCGACACATCCCATTCCTCGCGGCACCACTCCTCATGCGTCCACCACGCACCACTCGTCTTCCAGGGCCCGGATGCCTCACGAACGGGGAGCTTGCGGCCATCAAGATCGAGCGCGGTCATGCGCGAATCCCGCATTTCGACACGCACCGTGCGGGGAGGGCGCAATATGCGCAGCGCCGGTGTGTGAATTCCATCTGCGGCAATTTGTGCCGGTGCGTTTGNNAACAATCCTTGCTGTACGGTTTGCGGACGCGCCGGTTGCGCCTGCATGCGCAGGGCGATGACGGCGGCTTGCGGCGGATGCATCTCCATATCAAGCTGGATCAGTTTCAGCAACGTGTGATGGTTAGACTCGGGCAGGGCAGGGCTAACCACACGGCGGTGTTCCTTGCGTGGCGTGCAATCCAGAACCAGCCTTGTTTCCACGCGGGCGATGGCTAATGCGTGCTGTGCCGCTCGCGCGACGATCTGCTCCAGCATCCGGCTCAGGACGAAGAGCAGGGGCTCCAATAGTGCGACCGGGTGTTCTAGCTCGATGCTTTCGCTTAGAACGGCATCTGCGGGCAGTGCAGCCGGCACAAGCAGGTGTTCATATTCACCACGCGCCAATGCCTGGAGCTGGTAGCCAGCCTGCCCAATCCGTGCGATGAGTGCCTTTCGTGGCAGCGCGGCAAGAGCGCCAAGGGTCTTAATTCCCCAGGCCGCGAATGTTTCCTCCTGCTCGGGTACGAGTTCCAGAACGGAAAGAGGAAGAGGGGACAGCATGGCGGATTCATTCTTTGGAGGAATGACCGTAGCGCCGGGAAATCCCCGCGCCGCCAGGACGGCGGCGTAGGCGTTGCGTGAAGTGGCCGCGCTGGCGTCGAATCCCGCGGCATCAATGTCTCGGAGCACGGTGCGGGCTATCTTCTCGGGGGAGCCGAAGAGACGTCCCGATGCGGAAATATCGAGAATCAGCGTTGCCCCGCAACTGCGTTCCGCGGGAGATGCAAGCGCTTCGATTCCGGGCGAAAAGCGTTCGGCGGATTTCATCACGATGACGAAGGCCGAATCTTCCCTCCGCTTGATTCGTGAGGACATGAAGACTCGGTCAAAGGATTCCGCCTGCAGCCGGCTCATCCCTGATTCAAGCCCAAGATTCCGTGCGCGCTGGTTCAGCGCGAATACGGTTTCAAGCGGAGGATCGCCACGCAGAACGGCCACGGGACGCGTGCGCAACCCGGGATCAAGGCGAGTGAGTGTTTGCGCGGCAAAATCGCGCAGATGCAGACACAGATACTCCGCGGCAGGCATGGATCATCCCGCCCACAAGGCCGTTCGCTTCCAGACAGTCCCAGCAGACAACACCGGCTTTTTCCCGAACGGATGAGCCAGTTCCCGCGCGCTGGCGCGTTTGCGATCCGCGCTCACCTGGTACTGAAACCCCGCAAGCAGATGCGGGCCATTCTTGTTGCCGGTCGCGGATTCCCACCGCCCGTCCGCCTCCCGGCAATGCAAAACTACCGACGCGCAACTGCTCGCGCACGCGGTCTGCCCGAGAAGCAGGAAAAGCGCCTGGGAATTCTCTGCCTGCAGGCGATAGCGATACCAGGAAGCCAAAGGCACGCGCCGCGCCTGTTCGGCACGCACATCGCCCATGTCGAGCACGACGACCCGGAACCCTCCTGCATTGAGCAACAGGTCCGTCGCCCGCAAAGCCTGGTCGAGAGACGTCCATGCTTTTTTGCCCGGTTTTCCAGCGTGGCCGACACGTATCCAGAGCAAACGCTGAAGATCAATTCCAATCGCAGCAGCGGAGAGAGGATCGAAAGAGTCGGCCACATCCACATACGCGCAGGATGCTCCCTGCCGGGTGGCCCCGACCAGAAGGCAAGAGGCGAGTGTGCTTCTGCCGGAACAAGCCGGGCCCGTGATTTCCGCCAGACAGCCGAGCGGGAGTCCGCCCTGCAACAGCGCGTCCACCGCGGAAATTCCTGTGGGCATCAGCTCCGGCGAATCGTGAAAGCGGACGGAGAGGGCTGCGGGAATCCGGTTCGCAAGGGACGATTCGATCTGTTGGCGCAGTGCGGCGGCTGGGTGCATGTATTCGCCTTTTGTTCGCTATTTAAGGCTAGGCGTTCGGGAGGTGTTTTGTCAAATGGGGTGAGGAATTCTCGAATCCAGGGAGCGAGCACTGCATGAATCGGAAGTTTCCATAGAATATAGAAAGACGATAAAGTGACAATTATGAAAATGCGAATCTTTCTTCTCTTGCCAGCAATCCTCGCAACTATCGTCATTGCGGCCGCGGCCGCCGACTACAAAGTCGTCAAAACCTGGAAGCTGGGCGGCGATGGCGGATGGGATTACCTGACCTCGGACAGCGAGGGNNATGGGATTACCTGACCGCCGACAGCGCCGGACATCGCCTCTTCATCGCGCGCGCTACGCGCGTCATGGTCGTTGACACCGAATCGGGCAAGCTTGTGGGCGAGATTCCAGACACCGCCGGTGTCCACGGAATCGCGCTCGACTACGAAATCGGCCGGGGATTCACCAGCAACGGCCGCGAGGATACGGTCAGCGTGTTCGATCTGAAGTCGCT
>PMSX01000124.1 GCA_003167495.1 Bryobacterales bacterium
AGATGTTGCGAGACATCGTGCGCATAATCAGGTCCGAAAGCGCAGAAATCTCCGGCAGATATAACCCGGCTTGGCTCACCAGGACGATGCTCCTCGAGAGTTCCTGCGGTTACGAAAAATGCTCCCGAGGACGCGCCGTGGTCATGGAAGCCGGTAGATTGCCCCGGCATCCAACTGATGAGCCACACGTCGTACTCGAGTCCGCGATAAAGACGTTCATACCAACGCCGATCCGCTCGCAGCCGCACCCGGTCCAGCCATTGAACCGATGACGCAAATTCCTTAACGATGCCGGCGAGTTCTTGACGGGTTCGCGGAGTTGGCACGTCAACCGAGCCCGCTGCTCTTTCAGCTATCGTGTTGATCCCCCATTTAATTTGTGTATCTACGGTCATAAACCTCTCCTAAACTCAAACGAGAAAACAAAGCACGACAATTAGGGCAAGAGTCGCGACGAACGCATTTCTTGGTGGATCTCGGCCCTTGGAAGACCAGTTTGGCCGATCCTACACGTGTAGGCCGCCCAGCGCCGAGGAACCCGCGCCTCGACGGCGGAGCTATTCCGGCAGAGGGGGTTCCAGGTACTCGATAAGCTCCCAAACGCTTATTGTATATTATACTGATAGACTTATAGGTGATTCCCCGGGTTGGGCATGCTCGGTTAACTCGTGGTTTAGCCATTCCCGGGGGGTGACACAACATCCGCGATGGACAGCACAATTTTTCCGCGCTTATGTGGCGCGCCACCCAACATATGGTGCGCAGTGCGCACCTGTTCCAGCGGGAGCACTGTTCCCACCCGCGGGATCAACTTGCGCTGTTTGAACAAATTCGTTATCAGGTCCAGCCGGTCAGTAGTTACTTCGGCCAAGAAAAATACCGTGCGGATGTTGGTCAGATCATTGGGGTTGGGCATAGGCTTCGAAACGACGGAGACCAGAATGCCGCCCGGCCTGATCATCTTGAGTGAACGCTCTCTTGTATCTCCGCCAACCATGTCGAGAACGACATCGACCATCGGTATCACTTCTTCGAACCGGTCGTGCTCATAGTCAATGACAGTTGTTGCACCAAGACTCCGCACGTATTGAGCGTCATCGCTAGACGAGGTCGCGAAGACATGTAGACCGGATTGGCTTGCGAACTGAACGGCATAGCCGCCAACATTTCCGCCGGCTCCCAGAATCAAAACGATCTGGCCGGATTGCACCTTCCCATACTCGAACAACATTTGCCAAGCGGTGACGGCAACGACCGGCACGGAAGCCGCCTCTGTGAAGCTCAGGGATTCGGGCTTAAGCGCGACCATCTTTGAAGAAGCCAGGGCAAACTCTGCATGGGCGCCAATGAACTCGGGATTCGTGACACCGTAGACTTCGTCTCCCGGCCTAAATTGCGTCACACCGGGGCCAAGGGCTTCGATTGTGCCGGACAGATCTGATCCCAATGTGAGAGGCAAGGGCGAATTGACGGCGCTCTTCCCTTGCCGGATGAGCGCATCCCAAGGTCCGACTCCTGCGCTCGCCACGCGCACTAAGACCTGACCTGCGACCGGTGTGGGACGGGGCACATCCTCTATGACGATCACCTCTGGCGTTCCGAAATGATGAATCCGTGCGGCCTTCATTCGCGACTTTGAAACCTCCGTCAAAGACTAGGCTACGATGGCCGTGACCGAACTGAGCTGCGGCCAGCGAAACTTTGGGAAAAACGTCACCGATACCCCCGAAGACGCCTATCTCGTCGCGCTGCAATTGCGTGCATGCCCCGGATCACGACTTGTACTTCGACGGTCGCTTTGCGCGGCCGAAGACTATGCGGAAAGCTGACGAAGCGCACTCTTTTCCTTCACTACGTTAAACTCGCGTTGACCGCTCACATGGCCTCCGTGTATGGCGCAATGAATCCAACTGCAGGCATGCCCCGCGGCGGACCGGCGCCGCACGAATAGCATCCAGTTGCGTAAGAGCCCGTAGCGTTGAAGGCTAGCGAACTAACTCTTCGAAAAGAAGGTTCGCCAAACAGTATCAACCATGGCGTGAGTCAGTGCCGATGACATCAGGCTCCCACTTTTGACAAACGCCGAACCATAAAACCATCCCGCCACCGAAGCCAAAAGCACATAGCGCCAGTTCGGAAACGGCGCGTGCAGAATATGAAACAGCCCAAACAGGCAGGAGATGAGAATTTGTGCCGTCCTGGCATCTCGGAGATTGTGGGAGATGAGCGTTTGCAAGAAACCACGGAAGAACAGCTCCTCGAGCAGCGCAATAAAAAGGAAGATTTCCAGAAAAGCCGTGCAGAACGCCAATAAGCCCGTGTGTAAAGGATTCCACTGCGTAAAGCGCAAGGCCAAGCTCGAAGGAATGGCGATGACCGCGAAGAGACCAAAATTCCAGGCTGCGGAGCGAACGATCTTCGCCGAAAGGACAAACTCGTAGCCAAGGCCCGGCACGGGGCGTAGGAACACCCAACTCCACGAAGCGATGCAGACCAGGAACAACCTGCCCATGAAATCGAGATTCGCCGGAACGTTCCAAATGCCCGTCAACTGATGCGCGAGTAGCACTGCGATGAGCCAAACCGCCGCGGCTAAGTCTTGCCAGGCAAAGCGCGTCAGATCACGAACCGGAAACAGACGGTAGATCACCGGCAGTGCAGCACCAACGACAACGAGGCGAGCCAGCGCAATCCACCGCAGATTTGCGGTGCCGGCAGCGTAGAGCAAATACGGCAGGCACCAGACGAGCGGCAGCAAAACGAGCTTGCGAGGGTCCACAATTCGCGACTGAATCCACTGCCGGGTGTCGGTCATGCCCGGCGCGAGTACCAAAACCAGCAGGAGCAAGAAGCAGCTATAGATGCCGACAGCCGATTGGAGCGGCAGATGATAACGATGGACGAAGGGCAGCGCTATTGCCGCAAAGAAACAAGCAAGAAGGGCAACCATCGCCACGAAGGCCCGTCCGCGCATCTAGTTGGCCGCTTCCTTTGATTGTGTGGTTTTCCAAGGACCGGAACTAAACATTTTCGTTTGGCCATTATAGGAGAACCGCTCAGCATAACGGTCCCAGCCAGTTATCGTTCGCAACGTTATCTCCGCCTTATTCGCCGTCGGTTCGATGGCTGCGCGTTCATTCCCAACAAGGGCGGTGCGTTTCCCATCAAACGTTTCTTCATTGCCA
The DNA here is from genome assembly GCA_003167495.1 of Bryobacterales bacterium. Classification (GTDB taxonomy): domain Bacteria; phylum Acidobacteriota; class Terriglobia; order Bryobacterales; family Bryobacteraceae; genus Bog-105. Next base: position 3,186 of record PMSX01000124.1, read on the forward strand.
TTCGATCTTTGACAAAATGGCGGAACCATGCCTATTGAGATTGAAGAATTTGTTAGACGATGGCCTTACGCTTACCATCTAACATCACGGGACAACTTGGGGTCGATCTACTCTTCTGGCCGATTGGAGACCGCCTACGCTCTACTTGTCGAAGCCGGGCGCCACGACATGCTGAGAAAGAAACGTGATCAATCCATGAAGGTTCTTGTAAACGGTTTATAGATCTCACTCCGGGACCAGGCACCCCTTTACGAAGCAAATGTTGCATTTGAGGGCAACTGGCAATTCGGAGACCTGGTTGAAGCGCTGAACCGACTGACATTTTTTTGGCCGGGTGATGCAGCCGGGCCGAATATCTACGGCCGTCGTCACTTCGAGCGGTATCGTCTTGAGCAGCCGGCCGTACTGCGCGTGCCGACTTCCGATTTGTTGGGCTCAAACGCGCAAGTCACACCGCTTTTCTGCCGCTTCAATTCTGGGTCACCCCGTCACTCTGGTGGTTTCGCTAGCCCCCGTGGCCCGGACACCTTTCTAGGTGCACGCGAGTTTGCGCAAGCTCCGACCAAGGTTGTGGAACTGACTTTTCCATCTGGTGTGCTGTTGCCCGCAACGACAGAATGGCGACTTTCGCCGAACGCTCCCTGGGTCGAGGTCTGTAGCGCCGTCGCGGTTCCAATTAAAACGACTGAAGGTTGATCTCGCCCGCATGTTGGGGCGTCGGAACGCGCGATCACCGTACGACTCGCGCGTCGGCCGTCAACTGTTTCTGCAGGTCGTACTCGGGCAGAGAGGCGGGGGAAAGCGAATAACTGGCGCACGCCCTAACCCAAGAGCAGGAGGAGGCCGAGGACTAGCGCTAGGGCCACGGTATTACGCCAGATAGGGATGCGTTGATCCCATATCCGGCCAATCAAAATCTCGGCGTATTGCTCCACGTGTTAAGGCTTTAATGTACACGAGGACCGCGACCCGGCTACGGTTTGTCGAGCGGTCTTGCCCGGGCTTGACTGAATCTAAAGCACTTAGCTGGCAGCAATAGACAGAGCCGGGAAGGCCTGGTTTAGCCCCACTCAAATCTGGTGTGTCCTCCGTGTTTTCAATCATTTATGGTGTGAAATGCGGTTGAACTTCCGGCCGGGTTCCTGCGTTTAACCAAGTGACGTTTGTATATGGCAACCGCAGCGGCTTTTCCTATTTCGATAGACTCGAAGATTCTGGCAGGGGCGAAGCCCTTGGCTCCATGGACTTGGGCCAATGCTTCGAATGCTGGGGTTAGGGCGAGACGGCCGTTGGACGCGGAAACCAGTTTGATCGAGCGCTGCCTGGGCGGAGAGCAAGGCGCTTGGGACGAACTCGTCAAAACATATACTAAGCGTGTCTACGGGATTTGCTATCGCTTCACGGGCCGGGACAACGAAGCGCAGGACTTGACGCAGGACGTTTTTCTGCGGGTGTTCAAGACCCTGGCGAGCTTCCGCGCGGGTGAAGGTTCGTTTGTGGTATGGCTAACGCGGCTGACGCGTAACCTTTTGGTAGATCACTACCGTCGCACGAAGCATGACCGCGTGACAGACGCGTTGGAGGACAAGCTGGCGACGTTAGAAGAGCGCACAGCGCAATCGTCTCGTACCGATGGGATGTTAGCCGGACGCGAGGCGGGTGAACTCTTGCAGGCGGCGCTGGGAAAGCTATCGCCGGAATTGCGCGAGGCCGTCATTCTGCGCGATTTGCAGGAAATGGAATATCGAGAAATTGCGAAAGTTTTGGACGTTCCGGAAGGAACGGTAAAATCGCGGCTAAACAGAGGGCGCGCGGAATTGGGACGAGTTTTGAGACGGAATAAGGTAACCGTATAAACAGCAAGTTATGAATTGCCCGGAGTTTGAAAGCATACTCGCCGACTACTTAGACGGCACGCTCAGCAACGCTGAGCGCGCAGCCGTCGAGTTGCATGCGGCGGAGTGTGCGGCTTGCGCGGCATTTAAGGCGGAAGTCACCAATGGCGTGGCACTGCTCGAAACCATGCAAGCGATTGAGGCGCCACCCGAGCTGATCACTCGGATCGCCTTTCAAACCCCGGTGGGCCGCGTGCGCGATGCGTATGAACGGCAAACACTCTGGTCCCGGTTCGTCATGAAATGGTTACAGCCCGTGCTGCAGCCAAGATTTGTGATGGGCGCGGCGATGGTGGTACTTTCTTTTACCATGCTGGAACGCTGTACGGGTACAAGAGTGGAGCGGATCGATTCGGCCGACCTGAACCCGGTGCGCGTCTGGGGCGGCATGGAGATGAAGACCGTGCGCATGAAAGATCGCATGCTGAAGTACTATGAAAATCTGCGCGTGGTCTATGAAGTGGAAGCGCGGTTGCGCGACTTGCAACGGCAACAGGACGATAGTGACAAAGCCGCCCAAATCTCGAGCGCGAGGAAGAAAAAAGAGACGCCCGGCACGAAGACCGAGGCGCCCAAGGACAAACCATGAACTGTTATCTGCATTCTGAAACACCAGCAACGGCATTTTGCCGGGATTGCGGACGCGCGTTGTGCCCCGAGTGCCAGCGTCCCGTTAGCGGAACAATTTTCTGCCAGGAGCATGCCCCAGTGAGTACTGCGTACGCCGCGCCACCTAACCCAACCGCCCACACGCCGAATCCGTATCAGCAACCCGTCGCGCCCGTGAACAATTCGCCTGGCCTTGCCTTTGCCCTGGGAGTGATTCCGGGCGTGGGCGCTATCTACAATGGCCAATATGTGAAAGGCTTGGTGCACGCGGTCATCATTGGATTGCTGCTAAGTTTGGCGAATGCCACGGAAGAGAGTGCTGGGCAACCGTTCATCATCATGGTTTTGATCGGCTTCTGGGCGTACATGGCGTTTGAAGCTTTTCACACAGCGAAGAAGCGGCAGGCGGGCATTCCGGTGGACGAATGGTCAAGCCTGATCACGCCGAATCGTCATATGGCACGTACCCCCATTGGCCCGGTATTGCTGATCGTGCTGGGCGTGCTGTTTTTGCTGGATACATTACACCTGATCGCCTTCCGCGAACTGGCGCGTTTTTGGCCCGTGCTTCTGATTGTGGCCGGCGGCGTGATGCTCTATAACCGGATTGCCGGGAGACCCAGCGCCCGCGGCGTACTCGATCAGCCAATAGAACAGTCGCCGCTGGAGTCTACCCATGAACAGTAGAAACGCTTTGTTCGCGCAGGCGATTCGCGGACCGGTTTTGCTCATCACCGTGGGCATTCTTTTCGCCATGCATCAGGCGCGGGTGCTCGCTTTTTCGCGGTCGTGGCCTTTGATTTTGATTGTGGTGGGCGTAATGAAGTTGATTGAACGGATGTACGTCCCGCAGGCTCCTCGTTCTGCGGGAGGGCCGCGGCTATGAGATCGCGCGGCTCCGTGACTGGCCCTCTGGTGCTGATTCTGCTGGGATTCGTCTTCCTGGTGCGCGCGATTTCCCCTGATTTCCGCATCACAGACCTTATTGCCCGCTACTGGCCATATGCTTTGATTCTGTGGGGCGTCATCGCGTTCCTGGAAGTTTGTATTCGCTTTCGCGGAAACGGCCCGATTCCGCGCAATGGCATTCCCGGCGGCGGCTGGGTTGTGGTGGTTTTCGTAGCGCTCGTTGGATCGTCGCTGTACGAATTTCAGCGGCCCGATAACTGGCTACGCCAAGTGGGGTTCGAAAGCGGACTCGAAACGTTCGGCGAAACCCATGAGTATCCCGTCAGCGAGATCACTCGAACCGTGGGCGCCGCCCCGCGCATTATCATTGAAGACTTTCGAGGCGACGTCAAGATCAGCGGCACCGATGGCACGGGTCTTTCTTTGACCGGGCAAAAGAACATTGGCTCATTCGATCGGCGGGATGCCGACAAGGCTGACTCGCAATCGCCGGTGGAAGTGCTCACGGCGGGCAATACCGTTACGATTCGCTGCCATCAGGATCGTCTCGGTACGCATACGTCGGTGAGCACCAACCTCGATCTCGACGTGCCCAAAGGCGCGAGCATTGAAGCTAGCGATTCGCGCGGCAGTATCGATATTTCTTCCGTCTCGGGCGACGTGGAACTCAATGGCGGCAATATCGACGAGATCCAACTGGATGATGTGGGCGGCAATATTAAAGTAGACACGCGCGGCACTCATTCCATTCGCTGCAGCAATGTGAAAGGTACGATCGATCTCCATGGCCGTGGCACAGATGTTGAGTTGGAAAACATCGCAGGGCAGGTTACGCTCGGCGGCGATTACACGGGCACGGTGTCTCTGCGGGCGCTGGCCAAGCCAGTTCGCCTGGAAAGTATGCGCACGCAATTGGATGCCCGGCAAGTGACGGGCTACATCCGTTTGGATCGCGGCAGCCTGGACGCCAAGGATTTGGTGGGTCCGGTGAAACTTTCAACTCACGCAACGGACGTCACGCTGGCCGGTTTTACCGACGCTCTGGATCTGGACGTCGACCGGGGAGACATTGAACTGCGGCCGGAACATTCAGCGATGGGACGGATTGCCGTGCATGCGCGCTCCGGAAATATTGAGCTAGCCGTGACGCCCACCGCCCACTTCGCGCTCAATGCGGACACCGAAAACGGCGAAATTGACAATCAGCTCGGCGATGGCTTAAAGGAAAGTTCGGAGGGCCGGGGCGCTCGGCTCGAAGGCTCCGTCGGCAGCGGACCCGATGTGAACCTTGTCACCCAACATGGCAGCATTACCGTGAGAAAGGCCACCAGCGAAGAGACCAGTGACGCGAAGGCGGCAGCGGTTCGTTTGGATCAGTAGGATTCTGTTACTTGGAATGGGCTATAGTGAAGTCAGGCATGAAAAAGAAGCCGATCAACGAACCGATCATCGCTCCACAGATTTTGGAGATGGCGAAGAAGTCGGTTGAAGCGGAAAGACCTGTGGTCGCCAAGCCGTGCGCGGTTTGCGGCGCATCGTGCACGCCGTTGACCGGGCCTAGCACCAGCGCTGAAGAAGAAAATCTATGCTGGGTCTGCCGCCGCCTGAAAATCAGCGCCTGGCGTGATTCCGATCATCAGATGTCGGCTCAAGAATAGCGCGCACGTCTCACCAAATATCTCTTCCTGAAAAGATCCGCATTTTGTTATGACCAACAGCCCAAGCGTTTGCGTGGTCCGGAACTTGGCGACGCATTGATCGATGAGTGCTGCCACTCTGCTCGAGATGTCTGCCGTGGATGCCATTGCGGCGATGCAGCGCGGCAGTATAACTGCTGAACGGTACGCTTCAGCGCTGTTGGAACAATGCGAACACTGGAAGTCGTTGAATGCTTTCATCACGCTGGATCGCGAACGGGTTCTGAGTGCCGCGCGCGCCGCCGATCAGCGTCGGAAATCCGGCCGGAAGCTGGGTCCGTTGCACGGCCTGCCTATCCCGATCAAAGACAGCGTCAACACACATGACCTGCGGACCACCGCCGGCACGCCCGCCTTGCGTGAATTCCAGCCGAAGGAAGATGCTCCGATCATGCGCATCTTGCGCGACGCGGGAGCGATTGTACTTGGCAAAACCAATCTGCATGAATTGTCTATGGGTTGGACTAGCAACAACCACGCTTTCGGCGCCGTGCACAACCCATATGATCAGGCAAGGATTCCGGGGGGCAGCAGCGGCGGCACAGCGGCGGCGGTCGCGGCACGGATGGCGCCATTGGGCGTGGCGGAAGATACTGAAGGTTCGATCCGCGTTCCCGCGGCGTTGTGTGGCATTGTTGGATTCCGACCCACGACATCGCGGTATCCATCGGCCGGCGTGGCACCGATCAGCACCTTGTTCGACCAGGTGGGGCCGCACGCGCGAGCGGTGGGCGATCTCGCGCTGTTCGATGCGGTGGCAACCGGAAATTTCAGCGCGATTCGGACGACGCCGCTCAAAGGCGTGAAACTGGGCGTGGCACGTGGATATTGGTTCGCGGGTCTCGACGCCGAAGTTGAGCGTATTACGAACGCGGCGCTTCGCAAACTGCAGGATGCTGGCGTGGAACTGGTGGAAAGGGAAGTAGAGGATCTTGCCGATCTGATCGAGAGCACCACTTGGCCCGTTGAAGCTCACGACGTTCTGCATTCACTGCCGCAGTATCTCCGGGACTCAGGCGCCACTGTAACGTTCGATCAGGTTATAGCGCTCGCCAGCCCGGATGTGCAAGCTCTCTTTGCGCTATTTCGGCCTGGAAGCAGGGGCTTTATGACCGAAGAGGTTTATCGGGCCGCTTGTGACACATACCTGCCGCGGCTCCGGCGAAATTTCCGCGCTTACTTCGCGCGCACTGGCGTCACCGCTATCGTGTTTCCCGTGACGATGGCACCGGCCACCATAATTGGCGAGGACGAAGTGACGATCGGCAATGAGAAAGTTTCGTTCTTGACGGCCATCTCGCGCAATATCGCACCGGGCAGCACGGCAGGGCTTCCGGGGTTAGTGTTGCCGGCGGGGCTCACGAAAAGCGGACTACCGGTATCGCTGGAGTTCGATGGTCCGACCGGCACGGACCGGGAACTACTTGCGCTGGGGTTGAGTGTGGAGGGTGTTCTGGGCCATTTGCCGCCGCCAAAGGTTTGAGGAGACTGTCCCATAATGCTTAGGTTTGGTTTGTGGTTACGAAGCTGGAACGCGAGTTTACAGTCTGACTTGCGAGAGGCGTGGCGGTAATAAAGGCCATGGCGAGGCAAGCGGGGATGAGAATCTCCGTGATTACGGGCCCTATGAAGAAATACACGCTGGAATTTACGCCGAGCAATGCATAGGCAAGCAATAATGTGGCAATGATGGGACGGAGGCGGCCGCGTCGGTTTTTGCCAGCGAGGCAAGCTGCCAGAAGATCACGGCTTCGGCGGTGAGGACTATGGAAACGGCCAATCCCAAGCCCAGATAGAGATCCCAGTAGCTGCGCGTGTGCCCCAGCAAGAGAAACTGGTTGAGTTTCATGGCTTGGACGGCAGTAGTAGCCGCGCCGGGCGCAGCCTTTCCGAAAACTCCGCCAATGGTATGCAGGACGGCGTGAATGAACGTGATCACCGAAGCAATGCGAAGAAAGAGTTTAGGGTTCATCACGATTGGGCCCCGTTGGCTGTTTTGGCGTAGAGCGCGAGAATGCCGCTCCAAGCACTGGGCCCATCAAAGATGGCGCGTAGTTGCTCATAGCCTTCGCCGTGGCGCTCCAACTTGCTGTGCGTGAGTTCGATGAGGGTGGTGGAGGGAGATTCGGCGGTGAAGCGAATCTCGACTTCGCTAGATTTCGCGAGGTCGGGATCGAACTGCCAATCGGGTTGGTCGTGGCCGGGGCCGAGGTGCCAGGAGAAGCAGACGAGATGGGGAGGGTCCCAAGCGAGAACGCTACCCCATGGGCACTGGTCACCTTCGGCATTTATTTCGTACCAGCGACCGCCGACGCGCGGTTCGACGAAAATGGCCTTAAAGGGCGTTTTGCCGATATGATGAGTGGCGGGCCACCAGGTCTCCATTTGTTCGACGAACACGCTGAAGGCGCGCTTGATCGGAGCCTTAACGAGAACTGTCTTACGTACGACCGCTTCGGCGACGGGGTTTGACATTCTTCTTTCTTTCTCCTTTGGGTTTTTTTTCGGCGGCCGCTTGGAAGGCGTTCAGCGCGTTGGTCCACATTCGGTCGAAGTGAGCGCGGAGGCGAGCGACGCCTTCAGGGTTCAACTGATAAAAGCGGCGGGTTCCTTCCTTGCTGTCGAGGACGAGCCCTGCGTCCTTCAATACGCGCAGGTGCTGGGAAACCGCTGGACGGCTTATGGGCAGAGTGCGGGCAAGCTCGTTCACAGCGATTGGCCCGGCCGAGAGTTTTTGAAAGATCGCCATACGGCTGGCGTCGCCCAAGGCGTCGAGACCGGCTTGTAGGTAAGTATCCACTTACGGTAAGTATGCACGAACGGATCGAGGTTGTCAACGGGGAAGACACGGCCAGCCGGAAAAGCATAAGGCCCTTAGCAGGCCAGCTGTTCGCAAACGTGGAGAAGGGGCGTTGTAGAGTAACCCTTCTTCAATCTACGCGGTTTGAGACGGCAGGCGCTTCGAACAGCTTCTCGACGCGCGATACCAACCACTCACCCACGACTGCGGATCGCCAAATAAACCAAAACCACCGCCGCGATAACGACTACCCAAAAGATAGTCATCTTCAAGATATTTAAGAACGGGCCGCCTAATCCCGACTTCCTGCGAAACGCCTCCGCGTCTTCCCCTTTTAGAACCGCCTTATCACTCCCCGTAAAATGAACCTCCAGCGCTTCGCCGACAGGAACAATCTGGCTAACGACCGATAAATTTACGATCAAGCCGCTCGGTAACTTAATGAACTGATGCATAACTGGTGCGTTTGGCAAGCAATTTTTAAAATACCGGACTGAACTGCTTGGTTATGATTGGGGACTGTCCGGAATGAGCGGAACAGACTCCGGCAATATCGGCAAGATCAGTGATGCGCTTACATTTCCTTCAGATATTCGTGCACGAACTGGACTGCCATCGCCCCTTCGCCGACCGCGGAAGCAACACGCTTGACAGACCCGGAGCGTACGTCTCCGGCGGCAAAAACGCCACGACGACTGGTTTCCAGCAGAAACGGCGCTCGCGCCAAGCCCCAGTGCGGCGACTGCGCCACAGCCCCGCCCGTCTGCACGAATCCCTTCGAATCGCGCTCCACTTCCGCGGGCAGCCAATCAGTTCGGGGTGTCGCTCCGATGAAACTGAACACTGCCGGGGTTTCGACGGTCCGCCGCTGTTCGCTCGTGCCGGTTACGATCTCGATCGCTTGCAGATGACCGTTGCCCACCATCTGCTTGATCTTTGTATTACAAAGCAGCTCAATGTTAGCGGTCTGTTCGATGCGAGTGACGAGATAGTTCGACATGTTCTTGTTCAGGTCATCGCCGCGGATGAGCAGCAAGACGCGGTTCGCGTGTCCCGCTAGGAAGACCGCTGCCTGACCGGCCGAGTTGCCGCCCCCAACGACAATCGCCGTGCAGCCGTGGCAGAACGCCGCCTCGGCGGGCGTCGCAGCGTAGTACACTCCCCTTCCTTCGAACGGCCCAACGCCCTCTACCTCTAGCCTGCGATACTGTGCGCCCGTTGCGATCAGGAGGCACTTGGCGGTGATGGGCTCGGCGCTGCCCGCGTCGAGCGTCGCGTAGCCGTTTTCGAAAGATAAGCGATTGGCGGCGGTGGGGATAGAAAGATGCGCGCCGAACTTATTGGCCTGTAGAGTCGCGCGGTCGGTGAGTTCGGCGCCCGTCAATCCGGTGGGGAATCCCAGGTAATTTTCAATCCGCATGCTACTGCCTGCCTGGCCGCCCGGAGAAGCGCAGTCCAATACCGCTGTCTTTAGCCCTTCCGATGCGCCGTAGACTGCGGCCGCCAAACCGGCCGGACCCGCTCCAACTACGAGGAGATCGAAAACCGTTTGCTCGAGCGCCTGATGAATGCCTACCTCGTCCGCCAATCTCTCATTGGATGGATTGCGCAAGAGCAGCATATGCGCGCAGGCGACGACGGGCGTATCCCCCTCAGTAACACCAAACTCTTTGAGCAGCTGACCAACTTGTGGGTCCGTTTCCAGATCTGTCCAGGTGAAGAGCACTCGGTTCCTGGCCAGAAAATCGCGCACGCGAAAGGTGTCCGCGGAATAACGTGACCCGATCACCCGAAGACCGATGAAATTTCCGGATTCGCGCACTAACTGGCGACGCGCGACAAAAGCCTGCAGAATAATGTCGCTGAGACCGGGGCACTGGTTCAACACGTGGCGCAGGGCTTCTCCCGAGATTTCGAATACCTCGCAGTCGCCGCGGGCGATTGCTGTAAAGACTGCTCGGCCGCCAGTCAGATGGGAGATGTCACCCGTGAACTGGCCTTGGTGGTGCTTTGTGATCGTTTTCGGCTCGTCGCCCGAACAGTCGAGAATCTCTATCTCGCCGGACTTAACGATAAAAAAGTGGAAGACGCGATCGCCCGTGGCCACCAGCGTTTCCCCGTCGCGGCAGTGTCTCGGCGCGACCTTTGTGCAGTTTGCTATTTGCGCGATCTGGTCGGAATTCAGTACCGGAAAGGCGATGGACTGGAGGGTGTGTTCGGCCATGGGAGTTATTGTTCCTGCTCTCCGAGGATTTTCGCATAGCTCTTGCCGTAAGGATAGAAGCGATCCTTCTCGCCGCGTTCCCAGGCTGATTTCATTTCCGGATTGGTGATGTCCCAATCCAAACGGCATTTCTTCGACACTGAACGTAGGTCTTGTCGAAGCTCTTCAATCGTAGGCCGGCCAAAGAACCAGTAACCATTGTAGATCTTGAACACTACCAATCCCGGTTCGAGCACGATGGTGTAAGGGATCATCGGATTGTGCGTCGGATCGGTGTATTCGGCGATATCGAGATCTTTCTGTACCTTGCGTCCAGCATCGGACAGAAACGTCCAATGCGCTCCCACGCCGGTGCGATTCTCGTTGGTCTCAATCAAATTGTCCGTGCTGATCGTGACTAAGCGGCAGTAGCCGACTTCCATTTCGTGATGCAGCTGAACCAGGCTTTCTGCCTGCCGCCGGTCTTTTGGACAGAAGCCCCCACGGCTGAGCACCAGGATCAACGGATCGGCCCCTTGCAGATCCGAGAGCTTGCGATGAATGCCCGCCTGATCGCTTAGTTCGTAATCGGGAAATAGTGCGCCAGGCACGATGTCCGCTCGCATAACTCTCCTTGTGGTGAGACGGCATGACGTGCCGCCGCACGGTCCATTAATTTTATATCCAGTGTGTCTTTAGCTACTTGTTAAGAGATTGGCCACTCCCCCGTGAAGATTCTTAAAGATGACCGTGAGATTTCCTCCAAGAACTTCTAGACCGGGAGCCGTACGATAGAATCTTTTTGGCCAACTGAATGAAACGCTCGAGGCTTTTCACTCACTACAACAAAGCGAGGGGTCAGATAGACCGCAAATCGCGGAGGCCATAAGATGAGTCGGCCCAACCTTACATCGGTAACGACGATAGCCGTCTCTCTGACGGGCCGTGCATTCCCTGCAATCGCCGGCGTATTACCCAACCCGCAACGTTGCCGACTTCAGATCCCACTTAATTTAGGAGACTAATCCAATGCCAAAGTCGAAACACCCCGAGCGCGAGCGCGAGCACGAGTACAAGCACGAACGCGAGCGTCACCCGGACCGCGAGCGCAAGGATACGGGCGACGATCCCAGAGCCCACGCCAAGATCATCGCGCGCCGTTGGATAGGGAGCGTCGCGCCGACACCGGAGCTCTTCGCCCGCGCCGTCCGGCAGTGGCACGCGCTGCCTGGGGCAGTCATGTGGCCGGCGACGGATGTCACTGCCGCTCCTAAAAAGCCAGCCGGTTCCGCCGGGGACGGGAGCAAGCCATGAGCCTCAATGGAACAGTTTGGGCGCCCGTCGGTCCAAGCCCCATAAAAGAGGGCAGCGGCGCCGACAACGGGTTGGTGACAGCCATCGCCGTCAATCCCAACAACAACAACGTGATCTATTTAGGCACCGCGGTAGGAGGCGTGTGGCGCAGCGGCGACGGAGGCAACACCTGGACCCCAATATTCGACCATCTGCCCGCGCTCGGCATCGGTGAGCCTGGCGGCATTGCCATCGACCCCAACAACACCGACATCATCTACGTCGGCACAAGCGGACGCGACGAAAGTGCCGAACCTGACACGATCCAGCAACCTCCTGCGGGACTATTCAAATCGACAGACGGCGGTGCGAGTTGGATCGCGCTCGGCTCCGGCTACCCGGCCGGAAACACCGGCAATGCCAGCCAGTTCGTCGACCACTCAATTAACGTCATCATTGTCGATCCCGTCAACGGCGTCGTCTATCTGGCGTCGGATTCCGGGGTCTTCACCTCGTCCGACGGCGGCCAGAACTGGCAGGCGGCCACCGGCATTAGCCAAGACACATGGTCCTTGGCGCTGGACCTCTCAACACCACCGAATGCACGCATTCTCTACGCCGGCGTCACGGGGAGCGGCGTCTTCAGTTCCAATGATGGCGGAGCCACCTTCACCCAGATACTCAGTGCAAGCACTCCCGCCGTGGCTACGGCGCTGGCTGGAAGCAGTTTCAGCCGAGTTGCAGTGGCGCTTGCCCCGCCGACTTCGCCGCCCAACGTCACCGGCGTGCAGGTCATCTATGTCACCATGGCGGCCAATAGCACCGGCACTCCGCCGGTCGGTGTTTTTCTGAGCACGGATCAAGGGGCAACGTGGACACAGCAAGCCGGTAGTGGTGTTTCCGGCACTACCTATGGAGGCTATGCCTTGGCCATGGCCGTTGACCCGGCTTCTCCGGGCGACGGCGTCAACGACATTCTCTATCTCGGCTGCCAGAACCAGTTCCAGTCGGTGAACTCCGGCGTCAACTTCGCCGCGCTCAACGTCGGGCACGTCGACACACACACGTGGACTCTCGTTCCGCAATCCGGCGGAGCTAACACAATTGTCTATTGCGGCAACGACGGCGGGATCGACGTCTCCACCAACGGTGGTTCGACCTGGGCTCCGCGCAACGGCGGCGGCCTGCAAACGGGCCTCTTTTACAACATCGCCATCAAACCAGATGCCACCGCCAGCGTCACAGCGGGCGCACTCCAAGACAACGAGATCCAGACTACTGCCCCGCCCACGGTGAGCCCCGCATGGACCGCGACTTTCGGCGGCGACGGTTGGGACGTCGCCTACGACGGCAACGCCTTGCCGGTCCTTTACGCCACTAGCGGCGGCCCCGCCACAACCGTGTCCTCTTCCAACAACGACGGACTCACCTTCCCGAACAACTTGACTCCACCGTGGACCCCGGCGGACACCGGCGGCTTCCTGCTGACGCCTCTCGCCGCCGACCCCAGCGCTTCCGGCGTCATCTATGCAAGCGGCAACCAGAACCTGTGGCAGCTCCCGCCCGGTGGTACCTGGCGGATCATTCTTTCACCTGGCACTAGCGGTAACGTCGACGTTGCTCCTACCAACGGCAACAACGTCGTCATCGCCGCAGGCAGCCAAGTCTTCGTCTCCACCAACGCGTTGGCGGCCACGGTCGGCCCCGGCGGCGTCACCTTCACCAACATCACCAGCAACCTGCCTGGCCAGAACGTGGCTCGAGCCGTGTTTGATCCCGTTGACCCCACTGTGATCTACGCAGTGCTGAATGGCATCGGTAGCGGCAGTGGGCAGAACGTCTTCCGCACCACGGTTGGCGCTACCTCTTGGACCAACATCTCTCCTGCGTTGGATGTCCCCTGCGGAGCCATCGCGGTCGACGGAACAACTACGCCTACCACGCTGTACGTCGGGACCGACCTCGGCGTCATCCGCTCGGTGGACACCGGTGCCTCGTGGTCGATTCTCGACGATATCCACTTCCCGCGCGTACCAGTTTTCGACCTGGCATTTAACGCCAAAGCCGGCGTTCTCCGCGCCGCCACCTATGGCCGCGGCGTATTTGAGTTCGTCACGCCCACCGGCCCCTCCATCGCGGTCAGCCTCCAGGACGGCCTCGCTTTCGGTACCGTTTGCTCCGGCCCCGCTTACCTGACGCTGAAAATCTACAACGTCGGCGCCGCCGATCTCATCATCACAAGCGTTGAGCGCCTCTTCGGCTCGTCTGATTTCACTGTCCTCCTCACACCGGCAACACCCCTCACCATAAGCCCCGGCGACGAGGTTGACTTCACCGTGAGATTCACGCCAAGCCTTGTTGGCGTGCCTGAAATTGCCACCATCCGTATCATCAGCAACGATCCAACGGCGCCCTTCGTCGATGTCGCCGCGACAGGTTTGGGTGGCAGCGGTGTCGTCGCGACAGCCATCGCCGACAGCGGCTACTTCGGCAACGTCTGTGTCGGCTCATTCGTCGACAAACTGCTCACCATCAATAACTCCGGTACGTGCCCTCTCTCGATCACCGACATCTTGGCATCGGCGGATTTCATCGCACCCGGCGTGCTTTCTTATCCCCTGCTCGTCAGTTCCGGCGGGTCGATCGATGTGGTGATTCGGTTCCAACCTTCAGCATATGGTTCGAGCGCCGGCGCGATTAGTATCTTTAGCGATGACCCCGCGAGCCCCCACGTGGTGCTTGTCTCTGGAACCGCGCCCGCTCCCACGGCGAACCTGATCATCGCCGACACTGGCAACTTCGGCAACGTGTGCGTTGGCTCTTTCGTGGATGAGCCGCTCATCGTAACCAACAGCGGCCTGTGCACCCTCACTGTTACGGAAATCACCTCCACTTCGGGCGAGTTCCTCGTCCCGGAAGTACTGTCCTACCCGATCACCATCGGCCCGGGCGACGCTCTGCCGGTGCCCATCCGCTTTCAGCCCACGAGCTTCGGTGGTCACTTCGCGACGATCACCGTAAGCAGCAACGATCCAGCTAGCCCGCTGAGTGTCTACGTCTCCGGCAACGCCCCTCCTGGTAAGTTGGCAGTGGCCGGCTCAACAACCTTTGGCGGCGTGAACGCCTGCTGTTGCGCAGATCGCACCCTCTCTGTTTGCAACGTGGGCGACTGCGCCCTGAATGTGACCAGCGTGCGCTTCAGGCGCAAGAGTCGGCATTGGAAGTTGTTGAACAATCCGTTCCCGGCCAAGCTTCGCGCCGGCTCGTGTCTCCCGGTGGTGATTCAATACCACGCCACGGAAAAGTGCTGTCGCGGTTGTGAAATAGTGATCGAAAGCGACGATCCGTTGACGCCCGTAAAGGTGATCGAGGTGCACGCCTACACAATTTGGGATTCTTGCTGCAAAGACGATTGCGACGATTGCCGCAAAGGTTGTTGCGACAAGCGACATCATCGAGAGCCTTCCTGCCACCAGGGCTACCCCTGCGATTGCGAAGAAGGAGATGATGACGATGATCGCAAGGAGCCGTGACCGCGCGAAACAAACCCACAGAGCCCGTCGGCTCTGTGGGAAATTTCAGTCAACAGTTTATGGAGGAGGTTCCAATGAAAAAGAATTTTCGACGTCGGTTCTGGATTGAAATTGCTTCAGCCTCGACTACCAGCGTTTTGGCCTTAATCACGCTAATATTCCCGGACTGGATCGAGTTTGTGTCCGGGTTGGATCCCGATCAACACGGCGGATCGGCGGAGTGGTTGATTGTAGGCGGACTAATTCTTATCACCATATTGGTGCTCGCGCTGGCCGCTACGGAATGGCGGCGGGCGCCGCTCGACGCATCTGCTTAACGCCGCAACCCCCGCCGGTTGGCGTACACGAAGGAACTGCCCTGTTTCAGAAGCGCCCGAAGCGGACCAGCTTACAACGCAACTTCCGCGCCCAGTTCGTCCAGCAGGCTTGCGGCCTTCGTAAGGTTATCTACTCCGAAAACCACCGTCACTCGAGTTGACCCTGGTTCTATACCGCAGTAGCAATAGTCAATATTGATCTGTTTTTCGCCCAACCGCGCGGCTGCACGGCCCAACTCACCAGGACGGTGCGCAAGCCTGACTACCGCAACTTCCGTCTCCTCGAAAATCATGCCACGGCCTGCTAGCACCGCCATGGCGGTTGTCGGATCGTCCACCAGCAATCGCGCTAAGCTCTCGCGCTCCTCCACATACGTTTGAAAAGCCAGGATGTTCACTCCACGCTCCGCTAGAGCCAGAAAGCAGTTCCCAAGCTCCCCTGGTTTGTCTTCAATTGTCACTGTGAATTCCCTCAATTTCGGCACGCGATTTGACTCCCTTTTCTCCACCATAAATGATATGTGTTCCACGCGGCTGCCCGTACGAACAACGACTGGTCGAAGAGTTGGTTAATTTTCAACGACGTCGGCAGCGTGGCCTGGCCGCGCAGATCGATTGTGGTTCCGCGCGGCAGTGTCGGGCGTTCGGGCAATAATCCCTTCGATGTCCGCCGCGAACCTCCTAAATCGCGCCGGTCCGGACTGGCGAAGATGTCGACCACGGGTTGAGTATTATAATGACTCTCGATTTCGGGTGAAATGTTCCGTTTCAGCCGGGCAAGATTTTGGAGTAGCTGCTTTACCCCTCCCGACGGTGCCGTTATTGGCATCCGCCGCATCGCGTCAAAGGTGTTGATCTTATATTGCGGTGTCTGCGCGGCCACCTGATAGTTCACCCCATTCTGGAGATCCAGCCACTGATTCGGTGCCACCTGGCCGTTTGTCGACAGCGAGATCAGCAGGCTGGTCGCAACGTCCTTCTGCGTCAATCCGGCTTCGTTCGCCAGAATCCGGTCGACGTTCATATCCATCGTCGGGTAATCCTGACGCTGCCGGACAAAGACGTCGACGGCCCCGGGCAGAGCGGCGATTTCGCGCTGTAGGTTTCCGACGACTTGATGGTCTTCGTCGAGGCTGCGGCCGGTCACCTGAATGTCTACGGGACCGGCAAACCGAAGTTGAGAATATGACTCGTGATGTCGGCTGCCTGGAAGAAGAAGTTCTCGGCGGGGAATTGCGCCGCGAGGTTCGAACGAAGGTTTCTCGTATAGTCGAGCGTCGGGTGATGATCCGGCTTGAGGGAAATCAGAATCTCGCCGTCCCCATTGCCATTCGTGATGCTATCGCCATACGCTAGGTCGATGCCGTCATTCGGTAACCCGATATTGTCGAGGATGGAATCGAGTTCCTGGGGCGGGATCACTTTGCGAATCTTAGTTTCAATGGACGCAAAAATCGCGGAGGCTTCCTCGATACGAGTCCCGGTGGGACAGCGCACGTGCAGCCGCATCTGCCCGGCGTCGACATAGGGAAAGAATTTCTGGCCTATGATTGCGATCAGGCTAACCGACGCCAGCGCAAAACTCATGAAAGCTCCGCCGGTGAGGGCGCGGTGCGCGAGGACCCATGCGAGCAGACGGCGATAACCAGCCCGGAATTTCTCGAATTTCCGGTCGAAGACCTGGTGGATATGCCAGATGACACCAGCAGATCTGGAGGCCGCGGCCGCTTGCTCGCCCCCTTGATAGAGCGCCATCTCCGATGGCAGCAGATAGTGAACCAGCATCGGTACCACCGTGCGCGTCAGCAGATAAGACGTCAGCAATCGCAAACACCACGCCCATCGCGAGCGGCGTGAACAGGTATCTCGCCGCGCCGGACAGCATCAGTACCGGAACGAAGACGATGCAGATGCAGAGTGTGGAAACGAAAGCTGGCACGGCGATTTCCTGCGCACCGTCCAAAATCGCGCGAACCAAGGTCTTGCCTTTGATTCCCATGTTGCGATGGACGTTTTCGATCTCCACCGTGGCATCGTCCACCAG
>PMSX01000110.1 GCA_003167495.1 Bryobacterales bacterium
CTTTATAGAGCTCAAAAATTCGTTCAGTTTCGCCTTCTCTTCATGGAGTTTTTACCGTCTCATACTCGTTCCCTCCACCAGCTCGAACCATTTCTTCGTCGCGCACCCTCGCAATTTTGCGCGCTACAAGCTCCGAGGTAGTAGACTGTCATTATGGCTACCATCATGTAGCCACAGAACTTCAATTCCAGTCACTCCGTGCGTGGCCATCAGGGGGCATTCATGGTCTTTTCAAGGAGCTTAAGCTCTGTCGCAATTCTTGGGTTCATTTTTTTGGCTTCTCCGTTTCTTTACGGTCAAGCCACAGGCACTATTTCCGGCACGGTCACGGATGCCTCCGGTGCTGCCGTAACAGGCGCCAAAATCACGGTCAGCGGTCAGAATACCGGCACGGTACGTGACGCCGTCACCGATAGCGCGGGCCACTACGTAGTTCCCCTTCTGGGCGTCACCACCTACACCGTGCGTGCCTCATTCACGGGCTTTCAGACTAACGAAGTGAAGGATATTCGCCTGCAAGTCGATGAGCAGCGCGAAGTCGATTTCACTCTTTCACCCGCCAATGTCCAGCAAAGCGTCGAAGTGACAGCCACCGCTGTCGCCGTACAAACCACCAATCCCACGCTCGGCCAAGTTATTACTTCCCAAGAGGTGGCCGATCTGCCGCTAAATGGCCGCGACTTCGTCCAGCTTGCCACGCTCACGCCCGGTACCACCCAGGAAACCAATACCCAAAGCTTTTTCAACGGCGGACCCAGCAGCGAAGTCTCCGCTCGCGGATCTTTTTCGCTCTCCGTTGGCGGCTCTCGCGCCAACTCCACCGACTGGCTTCTCGACGGTAACGACAATAACGAACTGACCGGCGGCGGCATCGCCATTTTGCCTTCCATCGACGCCATCCAGGAATTCAAAGTTCTCACCTACAACTACTCTGCTGAATGGGGCACCCGGGCGGGTCCCACCGTGCTCGTCACTACCAAATCTGGAACAAACACCATCCACGGATCACTCTTTGAATTTTTCCGCAACACTAAGCTTGATGCGCGGA
This sequence comes from Bryobacterales bacterium, assembly GCA_003167495.1. Lineage (GTDB taxonomy): Bacteria > Acidobacteriota > Terriglobia > Bryobacterales > Bryobacteraceae > Bog-105. Next base: position 1,049 of record PMSX01000110.1, read on the forward strand.
ATTTCTTTTCGACGAATACCCCGCAGTTTAATCTCAATCAATTTGGCGGCTCCGTCGGCGCGCCCATCAAGAAAGACAAGACCTTCCTCTTCGCCGACATTCAAAACAAATTTCAGCGCCTCGGCATTCCCTATACCGGCTTGGTGCCCACCGCCGCTATGCGCACTGGAAATTTTTCAGACGATGCCTTCGGCAACCCGCGTACCGCCGCCAATTCGTTGACCAATCCCTTCACCGGCGTCCCCTTTAACGGCAATATCATCCCAACTAGCCTGTTTGATCCAGTCGGCGCAAAGCTTATCAACTTCTATCCGCTCCCCAATGCCGATAACGCGGCGCAAGGCTACAACTACGTCAACGATCCTGTCCGCAAATTAAACGAGGGCGAGTTCGATGGGCGGCTCGATCACAACTTCTCAAACAACGATTACGCCTTCGCGCGCTTCAGCTACGATCAGGCAACCTCCTATGTGCCCGGTGGCGCTCCAGGATTCGCCGAAGCAGGGGCGTTTGCCAGCAACCAGGGCATCCTCAATCACGGACGCAACGTGGCTCTCTCTGAAACGCACGTCTTTTCTCCCAGCACTGTCAACCAGGTGAACGTTGGCTACAACCGGATTTTCGACTACATCACTTCGCAAGGAACAGGTACCTGCATCGGCAATACGCTCGGTATCCCCGGAGCCGATTTAGGTGGCGTGAGCTGCGAGATGCCGAGCATCCTGTTCTCCCAGTATTGGAATTTGGGCGACCGCGGATACACGCCTTTCCAGGGCGGCACCAATGTTTTCTCGGCCTCTGATTCCCTCGATATGGTTCGCGGGAATCACGACATCCGAGTCGGCTTCGGCGTTCGCGCAAACCAAATGAATGTGCTAACCGAAGCGTTTGGTTCGGGGTTTTGGGTTATGGGTGATTTTACCGGAGACCAGACGGCAGACCTCCTGTTGGGCATTCCGCTCGTCGCCGAACACGATCAGACCTTTAACGGCACAACCACCGGACGCCGTTGGAAGCTCTTTCGTCCTTATGTGGAAGACGATTGGCGAGTCACAAAAGATCTTACGCTCAACTTAGGTCTGGCGTGGGCGCTCGTCACTCCCATCACCGAAGCGCATGATCGCATCGCCGACTTCAATCCCGCGAACGGCGAATTCCTGATTGCGGGTCACGGAGCCAGTGATAGCGCCGGCATTCAATTTGACAAAACAGCGCTCGAGCCTCGCATCGGCGTAGCTTGGAAACCATTTGGTAGTGGGAAGACTGCCATCCGTGGTGGCTATGCGATTTTCCACGATTCCTCCTGGAATCAAGGCTCGCAAGGCCTTTGGCAGAATCCCCCCTATTTCGCTCAATCCGTGCTAGGCAACTTCGGGGGGATACCCGCATACTTCATGTCTCAGGGATTCCAAACATTTACGACTTCACCCGATCCCTCTACTTTCGCTGGAACAATCCAGGCCCAAAACTTGAATTTTAAGCAAGGGCGGGTTCAGCAGTTTAATATCAACATTGAACGCCAATTGCCCGGCCAGATCGTGCTCACCGCTGGTTATGCCGGATCGCGCGCTTCTCACATACTTTCAGACGGAAATAATTTGAATGTGGGCTCGCCGTCCGCCTGCGGCGTAGTTGCAGGTTACACTTTAGGCTGCGGCCCCAACGGGTCCGCCGTTGCCGCACCATACACAGCCTTCCCAGGCTCCTATATCTCAGACATTGAAGACGTTGGAAAAGCCAACTACAACTCTCTTCAATTGAAAGCCGAAACCAAGAGCAGCCACGGTGTGTATGCGATTATCGGCTACACCTATTCACGGGCCTATGACGATGGTCTTTCGGACGGACTAGGCACTCCCTACGGTGCCACTTACTTCCCGCTACCGAATTGGCAAAATCTCGATTGGGCCCTATCTCAGATCAACGTCAACAACAACTTTACTGCCAGCATCATTTATGACCTACCGTTCGGTAAGGGCAAAAAGTTCGGCAACTCGCTCAGCAAGCCAGCGAATTTGATTGTGGGCGATTGGGAGCTGACGGTGATCGAAAAGGCCGAGTCCGGCTTCCCCGTCTTCGTCTATGACAGCAATGGTTCGACTTCAGGAGTAAACTTCATGAACGCGAATGGCCAAGCCTTAATCCGCCCCAACCAGGTTTGTAATCCCAACTCTGGCCCCAACACGTTAGCGGAATTCTTCAACACCTCCTGCTTCGTTGCGCCGCCGGCCGGGGAGCTAGGGAGCGCAAACCGGTCGCCCCTCTCCGGTCCAAACTTCATTAACACTGATTTTTCGGTGATCAAACATTTCCCCGTGACGGAAAAGATTAAAATCGAGTTTCGCGCTGAAATGTTCAACCTGTTCAATCACGCACAATTTGCCCTGCCTAATTCGGACATCGGGTCGCCGGCAACTTTTGGCACAATCAACAGTACTGTAGGCAATCCCAGACTCTTCCAATTCGGTTTGAAACTTGCCTTTTGAGACTTTTTCTAACCCTCCTCATCACAACGACACTTGCGGCGGCGCCCAGCAGCCGCCGCAAAGTCATCATCAACGAAGATTGTTCCGGCCCCGGCGGCAGCAACATGCAGACAGTCCTGCTCTTGCTCCAATCGCCAGGGGTAGAAGTGCTAGGTATCACCATTGTCAGTGGAGATCAGTGGCGCGACGAAGAAGTCGCACACACCCTCCGTCTACTCGAGATCATCGGTCGCACCGAAGTTCCGGTCATGCTCGGAGCCTCCGCACCCTTGGTCCGTACCCGCGAAGAGACACAGTTGTGGGAGGATCGCTACGGAAAAGTGGCTTACTCCGGCGCCTGGGACAAGCGCTGGTGGCACGAAGCCTCCGTCGTTCCACCTATGCCGGAAGGCCAACCTAGTGTCAAACCTTCTACCGAAGACGCCGTTCATTTTCTCATTCGCATGGTGCATCAATACCCCAACGAAGTGACCATCTACGAAGGCGGTCCGATGACCAATCTCGCACTGGCCACCACCATCGATCCTGAGTTTCCGCAACTGGCTGAAGAACTTGTTTTCATGGGGGGTAGTCTCAACCCGGAGTCTGACAATCCTGAGTTCGTCAACAATCCGCGGCACGAATTCAATTTCTGGTTTGATCCCGAAGCGGCGTACATCGTCCTCCGCGCGCCGTGGAAAAAGATCGTCTGCACTCCCACCGACATCTCCATCAAAGCCCGCCTCTCACCGCAAGAGGTCAAGAAAATTGAGGCTGCCTGGACTCCCATCGCCCGTTATGTTGCCAAATACTACCTGCCCGGCGACGGCAACGACTACATGTGGGACGAACTGGCTGCCGCCGCCTGGATCGACCCATCCATCATCAGAAAAAAAGAGACACGCTTCATGAGCGTCGATATCGATCATGGCGCGGGCTACGGCAACACCCTCACTTGGCACGAGACCGACCGCCCGAAAGTAACCGTGCAGCCTGTCGAAATTCAGTTCGATCTCGACTTCGGAAAATTCATCGACATGTTTTCCAGTCTCATGACCAAACCCGCTCACTGAAGAAAACACAGCGGTCCCCTTTTTTCGCCGCCCGCCGCAGAGCGTTTTCAACGGAGCGATGCGCCTGCCCCGAGCATTCCTGCCTCCCCCCAAAAATGCTATACTCAGAGAGATGAGCTTCCGGCCTCCGCGCCTGTGGGTTCAAAGGATTACCGTAAGGCGTTGTCCCATCCTCTGTCGCTGTGCGGCCGCTCCGAACAATCATTACCCGCCAAACTTCCAAGTGCCTCTACTAACCAGTAATCCCAATTAATGAAGTCTTGCATACAGATATCCCGCGGCATTGAGTCGCTGTTTGGCACGCGCGATGAAAATATCCGCCTGCTCGAAAACCAGTTGCAGCTGCGCACCCGCTTGCTCGATGGCGATACTCTCGAAATCGAAGGCGAAGAACTGCAAGTCAGGCGCGCCGAGCAAATCCTGGCAGACTATGCCGACCTCGTGCGCGAAGGCCACGCCTTCAACAACGGCGATCTCAACAGCTACATGCGCGTTTGCACCGCCGATCCTGGCGTCTCATTGCGCCGCTTGGTCGAAAGCGGCAAGTCCCGCTCTTTCGGCAAGAAAGTACTCGCCCCTAAAACCGTCAATCAGCGCCGCTATATCGATGCTATTGAGCATCACGACCTCATCTTCGGCATCGGCCCCGCCGGCACCGGCAAAACCTACTTAGCCGTCGCCATGGCCGTTGCGGATTTGCTGAACAAGCGCGTTGGCCGCATCGTGCTCACTCGTCCCGCCGTGGAAGCCGGCGAACACCTTGGTTTCTTGCCGGGAACTCTGCAACAGAAAATCGATCCTTATTTGCGCCCGCTCTATGACGCGCTGTTCGACATGATCGACTCCGAGAAAGTCGAAAAACTGCTGGAACGTAACGTCATCGAAATCGCCCCGCTCGCGTTCATGCGCGGCCGCACTCTCAACGATTGCTTCATCATTCTCGACGAAGCGCAAAACACCACCAGCGAGCAGATGAAAATGATTTTGACGCGCCAGGGATTTAACTCCAAAATGGTCGTCACCGGCGATCAAACGCAGATCGATTTGCCCGGTGGCAAGAAGAGCGGACTCATCAACGCCGTCGAAGTGTTGAAAGGCGTCGAGGGCATTGCCTTTGTCACGTTCGACGACAGGGACGTCGTTCGCCACGCCCTTGTGCAGCGCATTGTAAAAGCGTATGACCGCTACAACGAAATGATCGGCGCCGGCCGTCAACTGGCGCTCAAACTCAACAACGAACCGGTGCCCGAGCCCGCGGCTGATCCGCCACAAACCACAGCCGTCGAGATTCCCGAGTTTCCGTTGGCCTGACCCCATGACTTCCTCCGGCAGTACTTTGCTCTTCGGAGCCATCCCCGCTGAATTGAAACCGTCAACCGCGGAAAAACGCGAACTCGTGCAGTTCCTCCACACTCTTTGCAGGCGCCTGGCCGGTTCGCGCCCCATTGTTGGCCTTCTCGCCGACGATGCGCGCCTGCGCCAACTGAATCGTGATTTTCTAGGTTGCGATTACGCCACCGATGTTCTCTCCTTTCCGGCAACCCACTTCAAACCCGAATCGGGTGAGATTGCCATTTCCCTGGAGCGCGCCGCGGCGCAGGCCGCCGAATTCGGCCACGCTCTGCTCGACGAAATCAAGATTCTCCTGTTGCACGGCACCCTGCATTTGACGGGGCTCGACCATGAAAAAGACGGCGGCGTCATGGAACGCGAAGAACAGCGCTGGCGCGCGGAATTCCAACTGCCCGAAACATTGATCGCGCGTGCCAGCCGCTCCAACCGGCGCCTGCCCAAGCATAGAAAGGGTGCAGCCTGATGACCGCGCTCTGTTTATTCGCGGCTTTGGGGCTCTCCGCTCTCCTCTGCTTCGTTTCTTATGTTCAGCTGCTCTACCTGGAATCGTTGCGTCTGCTGCGCCGCGAAACGCCCGCGCTCGAATTTTTCCGCGAGACGCTCGCGGCGGATATCGGTCTCGAGCAGGAGCGCGGTTCGCTCGCCTTCTCGCTCATTAAACATATTTCCTTGTTTCTAATTGGCGTGTTCTTTTTGTGCGGCCTGGTGCGAGCGGATGCGCCTCACTGGCAAAGTGTCCTCGAAGCCATCGGCACATCGTTGCTCGCCATGCTCTTCGCCACCTATTTCGTGCCGTTTCTTCTCTACCGCAGAACGCGGGGCCGTTGGCTGAAACGCTGGCTGCCGGTGGTGAAACTGCTGGCGTTGCTCGCATCTCCATTGGTCGGCTTGGTAACGATCTTCCAATCTCTGATGCTCGAACTAGACAACGCGGCCAACGGCGAACAGCATATGCCCGATGCCGCCGAAAACATCGATGCGCTTATCACCGCTGGTGAAGAAGAAGGTATTCTAGCCGAAGAAGACAGCAAGCTGATCCAATCCGTGGTGGCTTTCGGCGATAAAAGCATCCGCGAAGTCATGACCCCGCGGCCCAACATCGTCGCCATTTCCGCCGAAAAATCGATTGAAGACCTCCGCCAGCTCGTCATTCACGAACAGTTTTCGCGCGTGCCCGTCTATCAAGACAGCATCGACCACATCATCGGCTTCATTCATGTCCGCGACATTTTCGAGCTTGATCCTGAAGAGCGCCAGACCAAACCGCTGATAGAACTCATCCGGCCTATTCCGCACGTGCCCGAAACAAAACCGGGCGCCGACGTCTTGCGAGAGATGCAGCACGATGGCTCGCACATGGTTGTAGTTGTCGACGAATATGGCAACACTGCCGGCTTGGCCACCATGGAGGACTTGGTGGAAGAAATTCTGGGTGAAATCCGCGACGAGCATGAACCCGAGCGCGACGTAAGGCAAGAAAGCGATCACGTCTTCATAGCCCCAGGAAGCCTGGATTTAGACCGCTTAAAAGATTTGTTCAACTTCCGCCCGAACGGCAACACCGAATCTACAACTGTGGGCGGCCTTGTAGCCGAATGGTTGGGCCATGTGCCGCAAGTGGGCGAGACGGCCGAGCAAGGCGGCATCCGGATTGAAGTGTTAGCCGGCAATGAACGGCGCGTCGAAGAAGTACGTATCTCACGCGTCGAGCCATCCGCAGTCGGTGTCTCCACGTGAGTGCTGAACCTCATCGCGCCGGCTTTGTCTCCATCGCAGGCAGGCCGAATGCCGGTAAATCTACTCTCCTGAATGCGCTGGTGGGCGAAAAAGTCGCCATCACTGCGCATCAGGCGCAAACCACGCGCACCTCTATTCAAGGCGTTCTCACTACTCCGCAAGCCCAAGTCGTCTTCATCGATACACCCGGTATTCACAAATCAGACACATTGTTCAATAAGCGCATGATGGATACCGTCCGCGGCGCATTGCAAGACCGCGACCTGGTGATCTACGTGGCCGATGCCACCAAACGAGTCACCGAAGAAGACGAACACGCCCTCAGCGCGCTCAACAAATCCGGCCAAACGTTCCTCGTCTTGAACAAAATCGATAAGGTTTCCGATAAGCGCCTCCTGCTGCCCGTACTCGAGCGCTACAACCAGCTTTTCCCTTTCACTGAAGCTTTTCCTCTTGCCGCCCGCACGGGCGAAGGTCTCGAACTTCTCAAGCAAGCCATTGTTAAGAGTCTTCCGGAAGGCCCGGCAATTTTCCCAAACGACTACCTCACCGATCAACCCGCACGCTTCATGGCCGCTGAAATCATCCGGGAAGCGATTCTCGAAAACTTGCGTGATGAAGTGCCGCACGCCACCGCCATTCTGGTCGATACCTGGGAAGAAAAGCCAAAACTCGTCAAGATTGCCGCTACCATTCACGTCGAGCGAACCGGGCAAAAGGCGATCCTCATCGGCGCCCAGGGCCTGATGCTCAAGAAAATCGGCACCGCCGCCCGCCTTGAACTGGAACGCCTTCTCGATCGAAAAGTTTTTCTCTCTCTTTTTGTAAAGGTGAAACCTAATTGGCGCGAAGATCCGTCTTTCCTCAATGCAGTGGACTGGCGTTCGATGGTAGGCTCGGAAGTTAGAAGCCCGAAGGAATAAACCGTAACAAGTTCTATGAAACGCTTACTTGCGTGTCTCTTATTGTTGGCCGGAACACTGGCGCAGTCCGCATTTTCCGGCCAGCAACCTGCCGTTGCCACGGAGGATGATCGAATTATTGACCAGGTCCGGATGCGCCTTGCCGGTGATCCCGACGTAAAGGGTGGCGCTCTGGATGTCACCGTGAAAGACGGCGAAGTTGTCATCAAAGGCCGCGTCGACACAGATAAGGGCAAGAGCAAGGCCACCAAGCTGGCCAAGAAAGTGAAAGGCGTCAAGTCCGTCGATAATGAGTTGTCGGTCGGACCGCCTGTCTAAATTTGCGTAGACTGTCCACTGGCGGCGTCCTCGTGGTCTGTCTCGCCGCCGCAATCGGCGGCGCTCAAACTCTCCCTCCCGAAACCGACCGTCTGGTTTCTACCGGCAAGCTTTGGTTCACGGTCAAATATTTTCACCCCGCTCTGGCGTATCGCGATCTCGATTGGGATCAGGCCTTGGTCGACGCGCTGCCGAAAATCAGAACCGCTCAAACCTCCGCCGAATATGAATCTGCCGTCCGATCTATGATGCGCATCTTGGAAGCCAATGCTCCTGCTCCAGGTCCAGGCGAGCGTGCTTGGATTCATCATGGATGGCCGCCCGAAACAGCCGAACAATCTGCCGGCCCTTTCTATTCGGCCTTTCTCTACAAAGCCGCCAACGCAGTTGAACGAGTCAGCGTTCCAATGGGTGGTTTTAGCGTCAACGTGCCGCTCTCTGAGCCGGCCACCGCTGGTCCGGCGGTTCCATCACCCTCCGCCGCGCGAATTTATGCGGCAGCCTATCCCTCCACCGAACTCCGCATCATGGCCGCCTACAAAATCTGGGGCGTGCTGCATTACTTCTTTGCCTATCGCGATCTGATTGACGAAGACTGGGACGCGCTGTTCGCCCAATTCCTGCCCCGTCTGATTACCGCCAAAGACGCCCTGGAATACAACCTCACCATCGCTGAATGGTTAACGCATGCGGCCGATTCCTTCACCACGCCGCAAAGCGAAACCCTCTCGCAATATTTTGGCGAAGCGCCTGTCGGCTTGCGCTTGCGCATCGTCGAAAAGCATGTCGTCATAGCTGAGGTCCTCGACCCGGAAGCCCTAAAAGCAGGCGTTAAGGTCGGCGATGTTGTTAAAACAGTGGATGGCGAAACGCTGGTCGATCGATTCAAACGACTCGAACAATATGTCTCGGCTTCCACTGCGCCGCGGTTGACCGTGGATGTAGTCGATCGCATCTTGAATGGACCGGACGATTCCAGCGCCGCATTGACTCTTGAAGACTCTACCGGCAATCGCAAAGAACTTACCCTCAAACGCAGCAAGCGCTTTGCCGGGTTGCTCGCGTCACAACCACCGGGCGAGTCCGTCAAGCTCCTGCGCGGCGATGTCGGCTACGCCGATCTGCGTCGAATCAAACGGAATGACATTGACGCCCTGTTTGAAAAACTTCACCATGCGCCCGCGATTATTTTTGACATGCGCGGCGTTCCAGCGGACGATTCCTTTCGCGCCATCGCTTCGCGCCTCGCTTCAGAATCCGATGTCCCCGCCGCCATCGTCACCGGCCCCATCGCAGCCGTTCCCGATCTGCCGCAAGGCTCCATCGCCAGTCCGTCTTCCAGCTATTTCTTCGTCCAAACGATTGGCAATTCGCCGCAGTGGAAGTTCAAAGGCAGAACCCTGATGTTGGTGGATGAGCGCACCATTGCGGCTGGCGAAGAAGCCGCTCTATTCCTTGAAGCTGCCAATAAGACCGAGTTTGTTGGTACTCCCACAGCCGGCGCTGATTCCGTTATCACCAACTTCATAATTCCCGGCGGCGTTACTATTTCCTTTTCCGGCGAAGACATCCGGCACGCCAATGGCGGGAAACTACAACGCTTGGGCATACAACCAAACCTAAACGCTGCGCCGACTCTCACAGGGATCCGCACCGGCAAAGACGAGGTTTTAGAAAAGGCGCTCGATTATGTGTCTCCAAAACCACCTACTCCAAAACCACTACCGGCAAGAGCCGCCAACCTTTGAACGCTATCTCTGCTCGCGACCTTTCTCCATGTATACTCAATCGAGCAACAAAAAACCAGTCCGGGCGCATTTGAGTGACTTCCTTGTGCCCGGCACGATCTACGTGAGAGAAAGAAGCACGAGAAAATCTTAGGAGGCTACGACATGGGTTCCTTACTGGACTCAATTACGAATTCAATTTCACCCGATACGGTCCGCTCCATTGCTGCTACTGCCGGCGAGCAGCCTGACGCAGTAAAAAAGGGTGTTGAGACAGCGGCGGCAACCATACTTGGTTCGCTGGCCAGCAAAGCGAATGACACTGGCTTCTTAAACCAAACCACGACGCTTGTCAGTAGCTACGGCACACAGACGCTTGGCGCGGCAGCCGGAGTTGGTGGCGCTGCTACCGCTGCCACGGAAGTGGGTACCAATTTCCTGAACACGCTCTTTGGCGTGAACAAAGCCGCCGTCGAGAGCAAGATTGCGCAGGCTTCGGGTCTCAGCTCGGCTACCGGTGCCACAATTTTGGCAACTGCTGCTCCTTTCGTTCTTAGCACGCTGAATAGCAAAATAAGGGGAGGCGCCACTGGCTTGGCGAGCGCTCTTACCAGCGAACTACCGAGTTTGAGGAGCCTGATTCCTTCGGGTTTGCCGGGTATTCAACTACCCAACTTGGCCGGTCCAGCGGCAGCGGCCAGAGACGCGGCGGCAGAGAAAGCAGGGGGCGGCTGGCTCTGGCCGGTTTTGTTGCTCGGCGCTCTCTTGATTGGTGGCTTGGTATGGTACTTCAACCGCGGAACGGACGTCACCAAACCCGTTGAAAATGCCGCCGTTGCCACCCAAACCGCCGCCACCGATGCGGCTGCCAACATTTCCGACGCCACCAAAGCCGCTTGGGCAAAATTGGGCGAGCTCTTCAAACGCAAACTGGCCGATGGTACTGAACTCAACATCCCCAGAATGGGTGTGGAGAACAAGCTCGTTGATTTTATTGAATCCTCCCGCCCTGTCGACAACACAACTTGGTTTGATTTCGACCGCCTGCTCTTTGCTTCGGGTTCGGCTAATCTCGAGTCGGCGTCACATGAGCAGTTGGCCAATGTGGCCGCCATTCTGAAAGCCTATCCGAAAGTGAAAATCAAACTCGGCGGCTATACAGACAACACCGGCGATGCTGGCGCGAACTTAAAGCTGTCTGACGATCGCGCCAAGAACGTGATGGCCGAACTCGTCAAGCTAGGCGTCGATCCTTCCCGTTTGGAAGCGCAAGGCTACGGCGAAGAGCATCCGGTTGGCGACAACAAAACAGAAGAAGGCCGCCAGTTGAATCGGCGTATTTCTCTGCGCGTCACCGCAAAGTAGTTCCCTTCCTCAAATCAAAAAAAGGGCACGTCGCGGATCGCTGGTCAAGTTTTCATTTTCCGATAACCGCGTATTTCAACCACTACGGACCGCGAGAATTAATCCTGCCATTTTCAAGGGATCACCCAAGCCGCTGTCTGTCGAGGCACAACCAAGGAATTCGTCGGCTACCTTGGGTGACAACTCCAGTGCGGCTTCGGCAACGCTGCAATATCCCTTGGCGGCGGCGATGGCCGACAATGCAGCACGAAGGAACTCTTCATCCCACGACTGCGAGGTGGCAGCCGCAACGAGTATCGGAAGTTTATTTAGAGCGGCGTAATAGTCGCTGGCCAGGGCCTCTGGTACCGGGACGGTCTTGCGCTGCCGACAGATTTCAACCCAAGTTGGAAAATGATAAAACTCTGCCTTCTGCCCATGAGCAGGCAAACCTGACAATATCCTGACAACATGTGGAACGGCGGCAAATGAAGCCGAATGGATATCCCCTTGGTGAGCTGACCAACTCCACAACATAAACCGAGGGTCCGGTGCATCCTTTGAACGGGAGGTTTCTTCCAGTTGAAGTAGCAGAGCCGGTATATCCGTTGCGGGACCGTAAGCGTGACGAAGTTCGGCCCAGCGTGCATCGTCTAGTTGAAGCATTCTCTCTTCATTGTGCGTTGCTGGTTCCCCTTGGGTTGAGTTGGTTTCAAGCGATCCGACCGCACCCACCTCGCATGACTTGCCCAAGTACCCGCCGCTTGCGCGTATGGCGCACATCAGCGGACGTGTCCAATTCACTGCCCAAATCGATCCCGGTGGACATTGTCCGATCTGAAGATTATTAGCGGGCATCCGCTGCTAATTAAGTCGGTGCAGGAATCAACTCAAAGTTGGGTTTACCCAACGGCAGCCAGCGGCTCTCGGATCGTCGCCGTTCTTGAATTCAAGATGAATTGTATGGCTCAGGCGAAACCTTCGCCTGCGCTCGCTTTCCGGTAACGGCGTCTATCAACAACGATGATCTCGGGCGGCTAGTAACGAACGGCATTCTAGCGGGTGGATTTAGACTTGGAAACGATGAGACATGTTTTGGCTATCGCGTTTGTGTCGCTGCTTTCACAATCATGTTTTGGCGGCGGACTGAAGGGTAGAGTTACCGATAGTGAAGGTGGCGTGATCGCAAACGCGGTGATCTTCGTTCATTGGGATTCAAGTGGGAGCGCCACAGGACTGAACGCCAACAAGGGTATTCCAAACGACGCATCTTTCAAAAGCGACACAGAAGGCCGTTATTCGGCGGATTTGCCAGCGGGGTTCTACGATGTGCTGATCACTAGCCCCGCCTTCAGTCCAGTGTGCAAAAAGGTTTGGATACCAAATGGACCGCCGATTGAATACTCCGCAAAGCTTAAAGCTGATCCGCTGGTCACCCAAGCGTTAGGCGATACCCTTCACTAAGCGAAATCTATAAAGTTAAGACCTCGCTCCGGGCCCTCAGTGTGGGGGATGCGCGTGTCACAGGTACAACGCCCTGAAGAGAGATCGTGGGCCTACGCAGTTATTCTGTCGATTGATTGAAAGCACGCCGTTCACCCTTCAAGCCCAACCGTCGATATTGCTCTTCTGTTGCTACGAAGAAATAAGCGTTAACTCGTGTTCGTTCATCAACGTTAAGCCACTCATCTTCCGATGCCCAGATCATTCCGCCATCGCCCCACCCGGTATCCCGCAAAGCTACACTGGGACCCCTCTCGGAGTAGTAGAAGTATGCATCCTTGGCCCAACCGTCCTCGATCACTGAAGACGTTTCCTTGATTCCTTGCTTAGGAAACTGACACAAAAACGAACCGTTCACAATTTGTAGTTGAGTCGCCTGTTTCACCCACAACTTGCAGGCACAAACATCTCCATCTGAGTCCCGGCCCGCGGTTCAGACCCCTCATAAGTCCCACGCAAAATATGGCGCAAACCCCGCCGCCGGCAGAACCTTCACCCACGACGGCATCAAGCTCTATTACGAAATCTACGGTGTTGGCGAACCTCTTCTCCTCGCGCACGGCAACCGTGGCAGCATCGGCGAACTGAGCGCCCAAATCGCTTACTTCCGCACACGCTACCGCGTGATCGCCATGGATAGCCGCGACCACGGCAAGTCGGCCGATAGTCCTGACAAAATCACTTATGAAAAGATGACTGACGACCTCGCCGCGCTGCTGGAGCATCTAAGAACGCCACCGGCCTGCGTCTTGGGCTGGAGCGACGGCGGTATCGAAGCCCTTCTACTCGCCATACGCCATCCCGAGAAAGTCAAAAAAATCGCTGCGATGGCCGCGAACCTCGATCCCGATGGCCTCCACCCCAAAGCCCTCGCTCTCATCAAAACGATGCTCGCCTCCACGCCGCCACCCGGCAAGCGCGATGCAAAGGTCACCCAAATGATGCTCGACGAGCCCAATATTGAATTCACGTCCCTTGAAACCATCACCGCCCCCACCCTGATACTCGCCGGTGATCACGATGTCATCCGCGACGAACACACCCTCGATATCTACCACCACATCCCCATAGCGAGCTAGCGATATTTCCGAATGCCACACACATGATTCCGTATGACGACCCGCATCTTTTCAATACAACCGTCGAACGCTTCTTCCTCACGCCATTTGTTAAGAAGGATCGCATCAAAGACCTTCTAAAATCTATGGAGACTCAGAAAGCCTCACTCAACTAAGCGAATTTTGCGCGTACACTAAAAACGTGTTGACGGCTACCAACCTCGGCGCGTGCAAGATCCCCAAGTCTCCGCCGTCGGACTCGGCTCTTGGGAATTCGCTGGACACGTACGCGGCTTCTACTGACAGCGCAAATATTCAGGAACTCCGGCCTTCCACGTGGTGTCTAACCCGTCATGCTCGCAGTTCGCGACCTGACCAAACGTTACGCCGGCATCCCCGTCGTCGATCATGTCAGCTTCGTGATACATCGCGGCGAAACGCTCGGCTATCTCGGTCCCAACGGTGCCGGGAAAAGCACCACGGTCAAAATGATCATTGGCCTCCTTGAGCCCTCGTCCGGCGAAATCACGCTTGATGGCCACAGCATCCACAAAGATCCCGAAGCGCGCAAAGCCTTTCAGCGCCGCATCGGCTACGTGCCCGAAGAGCCGCACCTCTATCCCCACCTCAGCGGACGCGAACATCTCCAACTGGTTGGGCGTCTTCGCGGCCTGTCCAGGCACATTCTCGAACCCAAAGTAGACGAGCTTCTGAGGCTCATTGGTCTCTGGGAAGACCCTCACACCTCTCTGGCCGGTTATTCCAAAGGAATGCGCCAGAAAATTCTCCTCACCGCTGCGCTGCTCCACGACCCTGAGGTCCTCATCCTCGACGAACCGTTTTCGGGCCTCGACGTGAACGCTGCCATGATTCTCCGCAGTCTTCTTCGCACCTTCGCTGCGCGCGGCAAAATGGTCCTCTATAGCTCGCATGTCCTCGAAGTCGTCGAGAAAGTTTGCGACAAAGTTCTTATTCTCAGCAAAGGCCGCGTCGTCGCACACGATTCCGTCGCCCGTCTCCTCGAACATAACGATAAATCATCGCTTGAAGGCGTCTTCGCAGAGCTAACGCAAACCGAAGATGCGGATTTGATCGCCAAGCGCATGCTCGAAGTGGTGGCTGTATGAGTCCGCGCGGCGAACTGCTGCGCCATTTCTTCGACACCTTCTTCGACAGCGAGGCACTGCCCGTTTCCGGCGAATGGAAGAAGACCGCCATTGGCGCACTCGCAGCCGTGCTTTCGTTCGGCATCCTCGTGTTCGACGTTTACTCGAAACGATACGCGGCCCTCAATTCGCTCACGCACTCCTCCCTGGCGCTCTATCGAACGGAGCTGCGCTCCGACCTTCTCTGGTTCATCGGCCTCCCCTTCGCTGTGACCGCTGTCCTTACGCTGCTTCAATGGCAATCGCTATTTCCGAACCGCCGCGATTGCCTCGCGCTGGCCGGGCTTCCGATTAGCGCCCGCGACATCTTTCTGACGAAGTCCAGTGCGCTGATGATTCTGTTCAGCGGTTACGTCGTCGCGGCAAATCTTCCGTGGGCGATCCTTTTCAGCGGAGCGATTTCAGGCACCTGGCAAGAGAACCCGAACACGCTGGTGCTGATGGCGGCTACTTTCCTTACCTTGGCCGCCGCCTGTTGCTCCGCCTTTTCGGCTCTCCTCGCCCTGCAGGGAGTTCTCCTGAATCTCCTGCCTGCCCGGATCTTCGATGCTGTCTCCCTCTGGATACAAGGCATCCTCTTCATCTCGACTCTCGGCATGCTCCCACTCGCCGGCCGGCAGCCTCACACCGAATGGTGGCCCGGCATCTGGTTTGTGCACCTCTGGGAGTCGATCGTTCTCGGCGATCCCGGACGCGCAGGAAAAGCGCTCCTGAGCATCGCAATCCCCGCGGTGGTCGCAATCGGCGCTTATCTCGCCGGCTATCATCGCCATCGCCGCATCCTGCTCGAAGGATTCACGCGGCAAGACGATACTGGCGCCCCCGACAGACTTGCCAAGCTGGGTTCACGTCTGCTGGAGGTTTGGATTCGCCGCCCGCAGGAACAAGCAGTCTTCGCTTTCATTTGGAAAACGCTGGTGCGAAGCCGTAGCCATCGTCTGCTCATGCTGGCGTGGACCGGACTGGCGGCCGGCTGGATTGTGAAAGGCATCCTCGATATGCCAACCCCGTCTCTAAAGGACGAAGGCATCTACGGGATGATCGTTACGGTTTCACCGCTGGCTCTAGCGCTTCTCGCGGTCATCGCCCTGCGCCGTCTCTTCTCGCTGCCCGTGACGCACGACGCGAGATGGATTTTCGAAATCGAAGAACATGAAGGCGCCACTGCGTGGCTCTCGGCCGTCGATCGCTTCGTTATTTGCTGTGGCATTGCGCCCGTCTGCCTCGCCGGACTTCCCGCGTCTATGGCGGTGCTTGGATGGCAGCGCGCGCTGATTGTGATGGCGCTGGTCTTCCTTACCGCAGTGCTTTGGTTCGAAGTGGTTTTCCGGGAGTGGCGCAAGCTGCCTTTTACCTGCAGTCATTTGGCTTCGCGACGTCCATTTGTCCTGACGCTGGTACGCTACGGCATAGCCAGCGGGCTGCTCGCCGGCATTGCGAGTCTGCTTCTCTATTGCTCTCTGGGACCAGCGGCTCTGTTTTCACTCTTCACACTTCTGCTCTGGAGCGTTTGGCAGATGCGGCGAAAACGCCGCGTGGCACGGTCTGACTGTCCCATCGTGTACCAGGAATTTGAGGAGTCAGTGGCGAACCCGCTCGAACTCGACCATTTCGCGCCGCACGCGCCGACCGCAACGTCGGGTCCGGCCCGCCCTCAAGTGGAATTCGCCTTCCATCTCACGACATCGCGCTCGGTCATCCCGGAATCTCTGACCAGCGAAATCGCCGAATCCATCCACAACCGCACCTTTCTCGATAGCGTGCGGGATGACCTCCGGCACAGTTTACGTCTGATGCGTCGCGACCCGGTCGTTTCGCTCGTAATCATCGCAACTCTTACCGCTGCCATCGGCATCAACGCCAGCGTCTTCACCGTAGTCAACGGATACTTCCTTAAACCGCATATCACGAACAATCCCGCCAGCTTTATCCAAATCACACCCGCCACAGGATCAGTTGGAGGCCAGCGGGAGGCTTCTTACGCCGAATATCAGACCTTTCGAAACAACGCCCGGTCACTCCGACAGCTCGCCGCCTTTCGAAAATTCCCCGCTCCTTTGGGCGAACAGGAAGTTCCGGGCCTCGAGGTTTCCTGCAATTTCTTCGTGGTAGAAGGCTTGGCGCGGGCCAAGCTCGGTCGGCTTTTTGTCGAGGACGATTGCCGCACGCCGGGCCAGCCTCCGGTGGCGATCCTCGGTGAGACAACCTGGCGTAGCCGCTTCGCGTCCGATCCGAAGATCATCGGCCGTAGCATTCAGATCAACAACCGCTCAATCCCTGTAGTTGGTGTCGTTGCCGCAAGTGCTTCCGGCTGGATCATGGGCCCTTCTTCGGTCAGCGTATTTATCCCTTATACAGCGCAGCCGTACATTTACCCGACAGAGAACCTCTTCAAGGAAGATCGGCACTTCTGGCTCCAATTTGCTGGACGCATCGCTCCCGGTTACAACCGCGCGGCGGTCCGCGCCGAACTCACGAGGCTCGTCCGCGAGGAAGACGAAAAGAACCCGGGCCGTAGCACTCGCATTGAAACAACGGATGGATCCTGAATCGAATGGATCGAGCTCTTTGCGGATGCTCGATTCGCTCTACTCTCTAGCTTCTTTTTCGGTGCGTTTAATCTAGTCGTTCTCATCGCGTGTGCCAACGTAGGCGCGCTGCTGCTTTCGCGTGCGGCCACCAGAAATCGCGAAATCGCTCTTCGCTTCTCATTCGGCGCGCCGCGCAATCGTCTCGTCCGCATGCTCATAACGGAGAGCCTTGTGCTTGCTGTTGTAGCGGGCGCATTGAGCTGGCTCATTGTAAACAAGTTGCCTGGACCGCTGGCCCGCTATGTCATTGTGCGTTCACCCGATTTCCCGCTTGTGCCCGATTGGCGCGTACTCGCCTGGATCTCGGGCCTTGTGCTCGCTACTGGCGTGCTGGCTGGTATTGCGCCAGCCACGGAAGCCCTCAAGGTCGACCTCATCAATTCACTCAAAGGTTTTGGCGGTCTGCTCGGCGGGCCGGCCGGAACGAAGCGCGCGCTCGGTTATCTGGTCAGTGCGCAGGTCGCCCTCAGCATGGTCCTCATTGTCGGCGCGGGACTGCTTAGCCAAGCCGAGAACCGCAATCTCCACGCGGATCCCGGTTACGATTCACGCCACATCGTGGTCGGCTGGTTCTGGGAGCCCGTACCTTCCCAAGCGGTCATAAACCGCCTCTTGAGCGTTCCCGGAGTTCGTTCTGTCACGTTTTGCCAAGGAACCCCGCTCTTAGACCCCGATACGGTCGAGATCTCCCCGCCGGATCGGGCGGACGCTTTGCAACCCGTTGCTGTCTTCCCGGCCTCGCCCCAATTCTTCAAGACAATGGGCATCCCGCTGCTCGCTGGGCGCGAATTTATTCCGGGCGAGAACAATGCCGCGATCGTCTCCGAGACTCTCGCCGGGCTCTTCTGGCGATGGAAGAGTCCGCTCGGCCAGCAACTCAAACTGCCTCACGGAACCACCGTCACAGTGGTTGGCATCGCGAAAGACATAAGCCCGTTGCGCTTCGGCGGCACTGATAATCCGCCACTCTATCGATCCATCGCGGCTACTGCGGCCATGAGCGACTTCGCCATTCGCTTTGATCCTCGCATGCAGCAGCCCATGCGGCCAATCCGCGCCGCGATCCGCGAGATCGAACCGGATCTACCCGCCAACACCCGCCTTATGCAGAACTGGATTGATGAGGTGACCACCGAAATCTGGAATTTCGTCTCGCTGATCCTGCTGCTCGGAATTCTGGCAACGATCCTGTCGGCGGCTGGTATCTACGGGGCTGTTTCCTTCGCCGTGAATCAGAGTGCGCGCGAATTCGGTATTCGTGCAGCGCTCGGCGCCCAACGCCTCGACATCATCCGTTCCATCTACTCGTCTGGGGGCAGACCTGTGGTTCACGGTCTCCTTGTTGGTTTGTGGCTCTCTGTTGCCACCGCCGCCGCTCTTAGCAAGACGCTCGACGCCGGTGCCCTTCGAATCGACAGCAGTGACCCGCTTCTATACATAGCGGCTGTTTTGCTATTGGTGGGCGCAGCAATGGCGGCGACGTTTCTTCCGGCTTGGCGGGGCGCCAATTCGGACCCCATCGAGGCCCTAAAATACGATTAAGGCGACGTTGTCCGCCGGCCCCAAGCAGACGGTTATTGCGATCTTGCCTCGCGGTTCGGGCCGCGTTCATCCTCGCGGTACAAACGGAGCACATCCAACTTCTAAAGATGACCGTTGACGCAACAGACAAGCAGGACCGTAATCTCCTTAACGAATTGACCTTCGATAAGCAGTAACTCGGTCTGGCTGTGGCCTGAGGCCCACCCCTGAGGATGTGTGTTTCGAAGAGCCCGCCCACCAACCTCGCAAACTTCCGTGGCTGAGAGCCCACAAAAAATCGAGCTAAGATAAGGCCTTCTCCAATCTATCGGAAGAGGAGCGTCATGGCGAAGAAAAGAGTTGCAGACCTATTAGTAGATGTTCTGGCAGAGGCGGGAGTCCGGCGGATTTATGGCGTTTCGGGCGACTCCCTCAACGGCATCACAGACTCCATTCGAGCAACGAAACAACTGAGCTGGATTCATGTGCGGCATGAGGAGACGGCCGCGTTTGCCGCGGGAGCGGAGGCACATCTTACCGAAAGGTTGGCGGTTTGCGCCGGGAGCTGCGGCCCCGGAAATCTGCATTTGATCAACGGACTTTATGACTGCCACCGGAGCCGCGTCCCGGTGCTTGCTATCGCGGCGCAGGTTCCGAGCAACGAAATCGGTAGCGGATATTTTCAGGAGACCCATCCGGAACATCTGTTCGCGCAGTGCAGCCATTATTGCGAACTGGTTTCGCAGCCCGAGCAGATGCCCCGTGTGCTGGAGATTGCCATGCAGACAGCGATCTCGCGTCGCGGCGTTGCGGTTGTCGCTATTCCCGGCGACGTCGCTCTGCGAGAGGCCGTCGAACAAGGGCCGCGCCTAAGATTTCACGAAGCGAAACCAATTGTGTGCCCGTCCGATGACGAGCTCGCAGCGCTGGTCAAAATTCTCAACCGTTCGAAGAAGACGACGATTCTTGCGGGGGCTGGTTGCGCGGGCGCGCACACGGAATTGGTTGAGCTCGCTCAAAAGCTCAAAGCGCCAATCGTGCACGCCTTGCGTGGCAAGGAGTTCGTGGAGTACGACAACCCCTTCGACGTCGGTATGACGGGGCTTCTAGGTTTCTCCTCCGGCTATCACGCGATGATGAATTGCGATACCCTGCTGATGTTGGGAACTGACTTCCCGTACCAGCAGTTTTACCCAGAAAAAGCGACGATCGTCCAGATCGATATTCGGGGCGAGCAAATTGGCCGTCGCACCAAAGTTGACCTCGGTTTGGTCGGCGATGTAAGAGCCACGCTCGCCGCTCTCAGTCCTCAGCTTCCTACCAGGCCGGATGACGCGCACTTAAGCACCTCGCTCAAGCACTATGCTGAGGCCCGCAAGGGCCTCGACGATTGGGCGACAGGCGCGCCTGGGCAAAAACAGATCCACCCTCAATATGTCGCGAAGATTCTGAATGAGCTTGCGGCAGAAGATGCAGTGTTCACTTGCGATGTGGGTACGCCGACGATCTGGGCCGCGCGCTATCTCCACATGAATGGCAAGCGCCGATTGCTGGGCTCCTTCACGCATGGCTCCATGGCAAATGCCCTCCCGCAAGCTATTGGAGCACAGGTGAGTCATCCTGGCCGTCAAGTGATCTCCTTGTGCGGAGACGGCGGCCTCGCCATGCTCATGGGCGATTTGCTCTCGCTTCGCCAGTTGGATTTGCCGGTCAAGATGATCGTCTTTAACAACAGCTCGCTGGGCTTTGTTGAATTGGAGATGAAGGCCGCCGGCATCCTCGATTTTGGAACCGACTTACAGAATCCTAACTTCGCAAAGATGGCCGAGGCAGCGGGCATACTTGGGCTCCGAGCCGAAACGCCGGATCAGGTGAGACCGATGATCGAGCAAGCGCTCAGTCATAACGGCGCCGCCTTGATCGAAGCCATTGTGAGCAGGCAGGAGCTCTCTATGCCTCCGACCATTAGCGTCGATCAGATTAAGGGCTTCAGCTTGTTCATGATCAAAGCGGTTCTCGACGGGCGGGGCGGCGAGATTATCGATCTTGCCAAGACGAACCTGCTGCGGTGAGGTACCAGGGGCTGAGCGGATTTCGATATGATGTTTCTCTCTCATGTCAAATAAACTTGGCCCTCTGTTGCTGCTCTTTCTTTCCTATGCGGCGGGGCAATCGGGCAGTCCGGCTGCTCCACCTCCCGTGCCGGGCCAGAATCCGAATGGGATGCATATCTATATATGGGCCGGTTTGAAGTCGCATCAGCCGGGTCAGCATGATTATCCGCAGTTTCTGGCGGATTGGAGCAAAATACTGACGGAGCATGGGGCTGTAGTGGATGGGAGTTTACATCCACCCAACGCTGCAGACCTGGAACGTACCGATGTTGTGGTGATTTACAAAGGCGATGCGGGCTACTTGTTGGTGGACGGCGAGAAGGCAGCGATTGAAAAGTATGTGAAGCGCGGCGGAGGGTTGGTTAATTTTCACGACTCTTTGTGCGGGCCGGAGCCGGCATATTTGGCAACGCTGCTGGGAGGCGCGAAGAAGCATGGGGAAGTGAACTTCACATTGGAGGCACCGATTCACTACGCAGTTGTTGACCAAGCCGATCCGATTATGAAGGACATGTCGGATTTCACGATTCTGGATGAAGCGTTTTTCAATATGACTTGGGCGAGCAATCCCGCGATCCACGTGCTGGCCACCGCAAGCATTCCGCCCACACATAGTGCAGGCGAGCACAAGGGAGAAGTGGTGCCGCAGATCTGGACTTATGAGCATACGCTTGCGGGAGGACAGCCGGCGCGGGCGTTTGTTTGGATGCAGGGGCATCTGTACGCGAATTTCGCGAATTATCAGATTCAACGGACGCTGCTGCGCGGCATTGCGTGGGCTGGAAAGAAGCCGGTGGATGAGTTGGTCAATTATGTGCCGCCTCCGCGTCCTTCTGTTGGCGCGGGCGCGCCTTCTACCGCGGCGGGTCGAACGCCGTAGGGTGCTACTTCTTCCCAGTCGAATAATAAGAACGGATGCACGAGTACGACACCGTTCTGAAGGCCTTGTTGCAGAGCCCAAGAACACAATATTCGAAAAAATCACCAATGCGAAGATCGATCAGTGGCTGAACGTCGAATTTCCGGAAGTTCAGCAAACACGCGTCGATATGCTCGGCGCCACGGCGCATCGCGAGCACTTGGTCGGTCTGGAACTGCAAAGCACCAACGATATGAAACTGCCGCTGCGCATGGCCGAATATGCGCTGCGGGCCTACCGGCTGTACGAAGCGTTCCCTGACCAATACGTTCTGTACGTAGGCGACGAAGAAATGCGCATGCCGTCGGAACTGGTCGGCGCAAACTTCCAATGCCGGTTCACTATTAAAGACACCCGCACGCTCGATGAGGAATCGCTGCTGAACAGCCCGTTCGCCACCGACAGCATCTTTGCGATTCTGACCCACCATCATCACCGCCCCGAAACGATCCGGCGGATTCTGGAACGAATCGCTACACTGGAGAGTGGGCGGCGGGATGATGCGCTCAAGAAGCTGATGATCCTGGCTGGTTTGCGTAAAATGGGAGACGCCATCCGTGCGGAGGTAAAGCAGATGCCAATACTGGACGACATTATGGACCATGACTTCTTGGGTCCGCTCATTCGCCAAGGGAGGCAGGAAGGCATACGAGAGGGTTTGCAGGAAGGCGTAATCAAAGGCGAACTAGCCATTCTTCGCCGCATACTCGGCAAGCGCTTCGGCGATCTCCCCACCTGGGTCGACGACCGCCTGACCAATCTATCCACCTCTGAACTGGAAGACCTCTCGCTCCGCCTATTTGAAGCCAAAAGCATCGATGAATTGTTCGTCCGCTAACGACCAGCACCGGGACTGATACCCTCAAAACGGTATGACGTGTCCTTTCTGTGGTTTTCGCGAAGATAGGGTGATCGATTCTCGCGAGAGCAAAGAGGGCGACTCCATCCGGCGGCGACGACAATGCTTGTCGTGTGAACGTCGCTATACGACATATGAACGATGCGACGAAGTACCGTATATGGTCATCAAAAAAGATGGCCGGCGAGAAACGTTCGACCGGCAAAAGGTC
>PMSX01000287.1 GCA_003167495.1 Bryobacterales bacterium
GATGCCGGAAATGGACGGCTACGAGGCTACGCGGGAAATTCGCTGTAATGAAGCGGGGCGCGGACATATTCCGATCATCGCCGTAACCGCCAATGTCATGCCGGAAGACCGGGAAAAATGTTTGGCGTCCGGAATGGACGCTTTTGTCCCCAAACCTATAAAAACAGAGAAGTTGACGCATACAATGGAGAAATTCTTGAAGGTTCGGGCTTAAACGCTGGTAATATTCCCTGAGAAAAATCTGCATCTTTTCCCTCTCTTGTAGCGAGAGCCGCGGTCGACGTGGTACGCTCAGAAATCCTCTGAAATCTGGAGCTGCTTTAAAAGGGTCACAGAATTTGTTCCCATTTTTCAAGGGTTGTTTCCGCAAATGATTTCATCGCGACCAACAAATCATGCAGATAGAGGCTGCTGCCTCCAGTCTCGCTGGGCTCGTTTGTCAATTTTGTTGACTGTAGCGGCAGGTTTGGCTCCGCGCGGTGCGTTTGCTTTTTCGTCCGACGACGAAGTCGAAGTCCGCCTCAAGACACTGCTTACCAGCTACACGACCAAGGCTGGTGACCCCTTCGAATGCGTGGTCCTGCGCCCGTGGATTGCCAATAGTCTCATCGAGATACCGCAAGGTGCAACCGTGCACGGCCATGTCGGGAGTGTGACCTCTGTCGGTCTCGGCGTGCGGCACGAGAGTGCAAGGATGGATCTAGTTTTCGACGATTTCGTCACGCCCGACGGACGCAGCTTTCCCTTACATGCCAAACTCACCTCCGTTGACAACGCACGCGAACAGGTGAAGTCTGGCTCGGTTCGTGGAGTAATCGCCGCCAATCAACCTACTAATGAACTGTATTTCGGCGTGTGGCGTTCGCCTTCGGTTGCGCTGGTTGAGCGTAGCATGATCGGCCTTACCGGTCTCAGCCACCAGATCTATTCGGCGTTACCGTTGGGCCCAGCGGGCGAAGGTGGGCTGGCTGGTGGGCTGTTAGTGCTTCGCCTCGCTTTATTCCGCTTCCCCGAGCCCGAAATTCAGTACAAGCCGGGCGTCGATATGAGACTGAGGGTGAATCCCGCGTTGCAGCAGGGCGTGCAAGAAACTCCGGAGGCTGTCTCTCCGGCTCCAGAGGGAGTCTCCGAATGGCTGCGGAAAGAGCCGTTCGGTGTCGATCGCCGTGACAATCGCCCGGTGGCAGACATGGTGAATATTGCGTTTCTCGGGTCCCGGCAACAGCTCGAAAATGCCTTTGTGGCGGCGGGCTGGGCTCCGGCCGATCCGCCTACCAGGAAAACCAAAAGGCAGGCCTACTATGCTTTCAATGCGATGAGAGCCTATGCCGCTGCTCCCGTATCTGCTCTTTTCTACAAGGGAATGTTGCCCGAACTCGTCTTTGAGAAGTCGTTAAACACCGTAACGAAGCGCCATCACATTCGCGTCTGGTATGCCGGCGTGGTGGATGGCCATGAACTCTGGCTTGGCGCAGCGACTCACGATACCGGGGGCACTTTCAATCCACACTATTTCAGGTTCACCCACAAAATCGACCCGAATGTCGATGACGAGCGCGACAAGATCGTAACAGACTTGCGCTTTGCCGGGTGTGCCGAGCCGGAGATGCGGGTCGATCGTCCAACTGCGGCGTCCAACGGACTTGACCGCTCTAGCGTGACCGATGGCGCGGCGATGGTTCTTCCGCTAGCGGATTGCGAACCGAGCGATGTGCCTTCCGTGGCGATTCCCAAGCCCGGTAACCGCTTCAGCCGTTTGGTGCGCCGCATAATCCTCGAAGCTCGCAATCATGTAGAGCGGGAAAATTTGTACTACTGGACTTTTCAGGCCGTGAAGCGTGCGCACGATCACGTTGTTCAGTCCGCCAACCAAGCCGAGAAATCGATCAACTAGCCGCAAGCCGAGGGCCAATGGCGCGGCTGAGTTTTTCGACGCTGCGCGAGCTTTGTGGTACGTTCTTAAACGCACAGCCATCCTATGTTTCTATTTCGCGCCCGAGCTCCCCATTCTCTGCTTGCCCTTCTTCTGGCTGTGCCTGCCGGTGCTGCCGACTTTCGTCCTCCGGCGGTCCCGCTGATCACTCACGATCCCTACTTCAGTATCTGGTCGATGGCAGATCACCTGAACGATGCTCCGACCAAGCACTGGACCGGCGCGGTTCATTCGTTGACCAGTTTGCTGCGCGTCGACGGCAAAGCATTTCGAGTCATGGGCACGGACCCTCGCGCTGTGGCGCCGTTGGAACAAACGCGTGTCGAAGTGCATCCGACGACCACACGCTATGAATTCGCGGGCGCGGGCGTTCAGCTTGCGCTTACCTTTCTGACGCCGGCCCTCCCCACCGACCTCGATGTTCTTTCCCGCCCGGTCAGCTATTTGACCTGGACCTTGCAATCCACCGACGGCCAGCCGCATCAGATCGAGATCTACTTCGATGCCGGCTCAGAGATCAGTGTGAACACGCGCGACCAACCTGTCGTCTCGTCGCGCTTCCGTATAAACGGTCAAGATGTTCTACGCGTGGGCACCCGGCAACAAGGCATGCTGGAAAAATCGGGCGATGATTTGCGGATTGATTGGGGCTATTTGTATTCCGTGGCTCCAGCGGCCGTGGGCGCCTCGCAAGTACTCGCGACACGGCCGGAAGCACAGCAGGCGTTTGTGGCTTCCGGGCATCTAACCGAGAGTGACGATGTGCGCTCGTTCCAACGCTATGCGCAGCCCACTCCCGTTCTGGCCCATGCCTTCGCCTTCCCTCTTGATGGACACAAGCTCGAATCCCGTTATCTTGTGCTGGCGTATGACGACGAGTTTTCCGTAGAATATTTCAACCGGCGCCTGCGTCCCTATTGGCGGCGCAACGGCGACGGTGTGGCTGAACTGCTGGGCTGGGCTTTGCGCGATTATGAGAAGCTGCAGGAACGATGCGCGCGCTTTGACCAGTCTCTGATGGCCGATCTCAAAGCCGCCGGCGGCGAAGAATACTCTCGCCTTTGTTCTTTGGCTTACCGCCAAGCTATCGCCGCCCACAAACTGGTTGCGGATACCGACGGAACGCCACTCTTCTTCTCGAAGGAAAACTTCAGCAACGGCTCGATCGATACTGTCGACGTCACCTATCCCAGTTCGCCTTTCTTTCTTTTGTTCAATCCAACGCTTTTAGAGGCGCAACTCAAGCCGATTCTCGATTACGCTAGTCTGCCCCGCTGGCCGTTTCCGTTCGCGCCACACGACCTTGGCCGCTATCCGTTAGCGAACGGGCAACAGTATGGCGGCGGTGAGAAGACCGAGGAAGATCAAATGCCCGTGGAAGAGAGCGGCAATATGCTCTTGATGGCCGGAGCGCTTGCCGAAGCGCGCGGGGGCGATGCCGCTTTCGCAAAAAAGTACTGGGCTGTACTAACGAAATGGGCAGAGTACTTAAACGACAAAGGGCTCGATCCGGAAAATCAACTTTGTACGGACGACTTTGCGGGCCATCTGGCCCACAACGCCAATCTGTCGATCAAAGCAATACTGGCCTTGGCGTCTTACGCGAAGCTGGCCGGCTTGTTGGGCCAGGATCAAGTGCATCAACAATACATGGCGCGCGCGCGGATCTATGCTACGCGTTGGGTGCAACTGGCGCAGGAGGAGGACCATTACCGTCTCGCGTTCGATCGCGGCGGCACCTGGAGCCAAAAATACAACTTGGTTTGGGATCATTTGCTCGATTTGAACGTTTTTCCGCCCTCGATCGTTGAAAAGGAGCTTGCTTTCTACAAATCGCACGCGAATCGGTACGGCTTGCCGTTGGACAACCGCAAGGATTACACCAAAATCGATTGGCTCGCCTGGACGGCCTCCCTTGCACCGTCGCACGCCGGTTTTGCGGAACTATTCACGCCAGCCTATCGATTTGCCAATGAATCCCCAACTCGCGTGCCGCTTACCGATTGGTACGACACCAAAACGGGTAAGCAGGTAGGATTTCAGGCGCGCTCGGTGGTAGGCGGCATTTTCATTGAAATGCTGACAGATAAATCCACTTGGAAGCGGTACGCGCAAGCGACGCAATAGTCCTGATCTTCCTGTGGGCTAAGTAACAGCTAAATCCGGCCTAGTTTGGAAGGACTAGTTCATTCCTAAGTTGAGCGGATCGGGCAGGTTTCGCTACCTTATCTTTAGTGCTTCTCTCGGAAAAGGTTCTTCAAGTCTGTCAGGAGATCGCAACTTTTACAGAAACGGACGGATTGACAAGCCGGCCTTTGTTTGCCGAAAGTATGCGGTCTTGCCATCACGTTCTACGCTCCTGGATGGAAAAGCTGGGAATGCGCACAAGCGTCGATGCGGCGGGCAATCTCCGCGGGTTGTACTCCGGGGAAAGCGTTTCCGGCGACCGTTTGCTGATCGGTTCGCACTTGGATGCCGTGCCGAACGCGGGACCTTATGACGGAGTGCTGGGTGTCGCCCTGGGCATCGCGCTTATGGAAGCGCTCGAGGGTAAACGATTCCCGTACGAAATTGAGGTTATTGGTTTTTCGGAAGAGAGCGGCCAGCGGTTCGGGACGCCATTTTTGGGTAGCCGAGCTCTGGTTGGGCGCATAGATGAGCAACTGCTCGAAACAAAGGACATCAGCGAGATCAGTCTCCGCGAGGCCATTACCGACTATGGGCTTGATGCATCCGACCTTCCCGACGCACTCGTCACGCCCGACACATTTGCGTTTCTCGAATATCACATTGAACGCGGCCCGGTGCTCGAAAGTCTTCATAAACCTTTGGGCGTCGTCGAAGCGATTGTTGGGCGGAGCCGTTTTACGGTTGAATTTATCGGCGAGCCAAGCAATTCCGGCACGACCCCGATGAATCTGCGGCGCGATGCGTTGAGCGGCGCTGCTGAATGGATTGGCATGGTGGAGCAGGAAGCAAACTCGGTGAACGGCCTTCTTACCACCGTGGAAAAGGTCGAAGTGTTTCCCGGCGCCACTGGGGTGATTCCTTCGAACGTCACAATGAGCGTGGATATGCGTCACCACTCGGACAAGACGCTGAATGGCACGATTGCGCGGTTGATCGAGAAAGCGCGGCACGTGGCGCAGAAGCGCCGCTTGCGATTTGACTTTCACCGCAATCTGGATCATCAAGCGGTTGTCATGCATCCGGGCTTGGTCCACATTGCCGAGCGAGCATTGCGCCTTTCGGGTTGTCCGTCGTCGCGGCTCGTGAGCGGCTATGGGCACGATGCCATGATCCTGGCTGAAAAGATACCTTCCGCCCTGATTTTTATCCGCACGCTTGACGGCTTATCGCAACACCCTGGCATGCAAATCAGCCCGGCTGATGTGGAACTGGCCATCGCTTCCGGCCTGCATTTCTTGAAGGAAATTCCGGGCTTTATGCGAAAAACGAGCGTTTCCGCCTACGCCTGAAAACCCGTCCGCAAGCGACGAATAGGACTTTATTGGGCTTGAACCGTTGATTCCTATAGTCCGAGTAGGGTAAAACTGTTAAGCGCGTATTTTTGTGGAACGTGCCTGAAAACTATAAAAAAAATAACAAAAGGTCTTAGGAGGCTTTGATGAAGGGTTTTAGAACATTTATCATGAGGGGCAACGTCGTCGACTTGGCGGTCGGCGTCGTCATCGGTACTGTATTTGGCGCAGTGGTGAAGGGTTTGGTGGATAGCTTGATCAACCCATTCATTGCGCTGCTCTTCGGGAAACCCGATTTTTCGAAAATCAAATTTGACATCGCCGGAACAGAATTTCCAATTGGCAATTTCATCACCGCACTGGTGATGTTTCTACTCACGTCGGCCGCTATCTATTTCTTCGTGGTACTGCCACTGAATGCGTTCACGGCACGGCTGAAGCGCGGCGAGGTGCCACCTGATCCGACCACCAAGAAGTGCCCCGAGTGTTTGAGCGAGATTCCGATTGCGGCGCATAAGTGTGCGTTTTGCACATCCGTCGTTGCTTAGGATCTTGTCGCGTTTAGATAAACGGCAGCGCAAGAGGGCTGCCGTTCACCGCTTAATCGCAGCGCCGATGGTGCGCGGCTGAAATCTTCCGCTAAAATCAAGTCTTGTTTCGACGGCGCATCCTTCCGGTCCTTTGCCTCTGTGCGGCCGCTTGCTTTGCTCAGGGGAACTATGAAGTGCAGGTTTATGGTTCTGACACCGTGGCACCCGGCCAAACCATGGTGGAATTGCACAGTAACTTCACCGCGCAGGGCAGCAAAAGTACAACCGACGGCACCTATCCAACCAACCATCAAGAGCACGAAAGCATCGAGATTACCCAAGGCTGGAACGACTGGTTTGAGACCGGCTTTTACATCTTCACCAGCATCGGGCCGAATGGGCGGGGATACCAATGGGTGGGTGATCACATCCGTCCGCGCGTTCGTGCGCCGGAAAGGTGGAATTGGCCCGTTGGCGTAAGTTTGTCCCTCGAAGCGGGCTACCAGCGCGCAGTTTTTTCAAGCGACACTTGGACACTCGAGATACGGCCCATTATCGATAAGCAACTCGGGGCGTGGTACCTCGCCTTCAACCCCGCTTGTGATCGGAGCTGGCATGGGCCAGGAGTCTCCCAGGGCATAACCTTCGCGCCAGCCGTTAAGGTTGGCTATAACTTCACAAAAAAGATTGCTGGAGGCTTTGAGTATTACGGCGCTACGGGCGACATTACCAGCTTCGATCCCATCGGTCAACAGCAGCAGCAGATTGTGCCCGCCATAGACCTGGATTTGAATCCCGATTGGGAGTTCAACTTCGGCGTGGGCATTGGCATGACCCACGGAACAGACCATCTGCTGGTGAAAATGATTCTCGGGCGGCGCTTCGATTTTTTCGGCAAAAAGCGCCCGCAGCCATAAACTCCGAACGGTCCCCCTCCTCTCTTTTATCTGCGCACGTTACAATGTCTCTGCATGGGACAACTGCTTGAGGGGAAGACAGCGCTCGTCTTGGGCATTGCCAATAAGTGGAGCATCGCTTATGCGATCAGCGCCGCGTTCGTGCGCGAAGGCGCATCGCTCATTCTTACGTATCAAGGAGAAAGACAGAAAGAGACAGTGGAAGAGCTGGGTGGGGAATTGCACGCCTCGAAGATCCTTCCCTGCGACGTGACCAAGCCGGACGAATTGCAATCGTTGGTGGCCAATCTCAAAGAATCGGCCCCAGTGGTGGATAGCGTGGTTCACAGCATTGCCTTCGCCAACCGCGAAGACTTGAGCCGCCCTTTTCTCGAAACCAGCCGCGACGGGTTTCTCCTGGCGCAAGAAGTTAGTGCTTATTCACTAGTAGCTGTGTCTCGCGCCATCGCGCCACTGATGACGCGCGGCGGTTCGATCACTACGCTCACCTACCTTGGGTCCACGCGAGTAGTACAAAACTATAACGTTATGGGAGTCGCCAAGGCGTCGCTGGAGGCATGTGTTCGTTACCTGGCTTGCGATCTGGGTCCGAAGCGCGTGCGAGTGAATGCGATTTCCGCAGGGCCCATTAAGACGACTTCGGCGCGCGGCATCAAAGATTTCTCGAAAGTGTTGGAAAGCGTTGCGGCGGCGGCTCCGTTGCGCCACAATACAGAGACAGCCGAAGTGGGAGACACTGCGGTGTTTCTCGCCAGTGACCTCGGAAGAGGCGTTACTGGAAATATAGTATTCGTCGATTCGGGTTTTCAAGTCGTGGGTCTAGGGCTTAGTGAGTAGAGGGTCTTGGTCACTGACGCTGCAAGCGCGATTCCTCATTGACACTTTATTTTCAGCTTCATTATCCTGGTTATTTCCTACAACGGCGTCACGCCAAAACTATGATTCAAGTCACAGGTCTTTCAAAGAAGTACGCAAACTATGTTGCGGTGGACAATATCACGTTTTCCGTTGACAAGGGCGACATCGTTGGCTTTCTGGGACCCAACGGTGCCGGCAAAACAACTACCATGCGCGTGATCACCGGCTTCATGCCTCCTACGGCCGGCAAAGTGACGGTGGGGGGTTTCGACGTTTTTGAGCAGCCCATTGAAGTGAAAAAGCGCATTGGCTATCTGCCGGAGGCGCCGCCGCTATACCCCGAAATGAGGGTAATTGACTATCTCACCTTTGTTGCGAGGCTGAAAGGTCTCCCCAACGCGGAGATCCCCGAGCGCGTGCAGCAAGTCATGAAGAAGTGTTCAGTGTCGGATGTGAGCGGCAAATTGATTTCGAAATTGTCGAAAGGTTACCGGCAACGCGTGGGTTTAGCGCAAGCGATCGTACACAATCCCGATGTGCTGGTTCTAGACGAGCCGACGTCGGGGCTCGATCCGAAACAAATTATCGAAACGCGCGATTTGATCAAAGGCCTATCCGGCGAACACACCATTATCTTGAGCACGCACATTCTTCCCGAAGTGGAAGCGATTTGCAAAAAGGTGGTGATCATCAGCAAAGGAAAACTGGTGAAGACGGATTCGGTGGAGAATCTGAAGAATAGGGCGGCCTTTACGATCGAGTTGAATACGGGCGACAGGGCGGATGCCACAGAGGTGCGACAGAGACTGGAACAGGTGGCGAGTGTGAGCAAGGTGGTGGATCATGCATCGAACGGCGGGCGGCTTGCCTTTGATGTGGAAGGCTTAACGGGAACGGATGTGCGGCCTGATGTGGCGCGCGCCGTGGTGCAGGCGGGTTGGAATTTGTTGGAAATGCGATCAAGTACAACGCTCGAAGAAGTCTTCCTGGAATTGACAAGCGCCGAACAAGGCGCGCCCGAAGCCGTGACCGCGGGAGCACAGCTATGAGAAACGTTTGGACTATCTGCCGACGCGAACTGTATTCATATTTTGTTTCGCCCATCGCTTGGGTCTTGCTGACTCTGTTCGCGCTCCTGAGCGGTTGGTTCGCGTGGTTGTCGAGCTCATATTTTGTGCAGGACACCATGGCATCGCAAATGCGGGGCCAGGCAGTTCCCATGAGTGTGAATGAAATGGTGATTGCGCCGCTGTTTGGCAATATCGCTGTGATTGGGTTATTTCTCATCCCCCTCATCAGCATGCGGCTGTTCGCCGAAGAAAAACGGCAGGGAACGATTGAACTGCTGGTCACATCGCCCATCTACGATCTTGAGGTGGTTATCGGCAAATGGCTCGCCGCCGTGTTGATGTATGGGGCTTTATTGGCTGTGCTGGCGTTCGATATCTCTTTCCTGTTTATCTACGGCTCGCCCGATTGGAAGCCGGTGGCTTCGGGTTTTATCGGCTTACTCCTCCAGGGAGCGGCGTTGTTGGCTTTCGGCGCGTTCATTTCCACTCTGACCAAGAATCAAATCGTGGCAGGCGCCGTCGGTTTTGGCTTGGCATTGCTGTTGTGGATACTGAATTGGGCGACTTCCTTGGGCGATTCCACAGCAATCAGAATCGTCAGTTACCTGTCCATTGTGAGTCACATGGAAAGTTTTTCGCGCGGTGTGATTGATAGCAAAGATCTGATCTATTACGTCTCCATGATTTTCTTAGGTTTATTTTTGACAACTCGTTCGCTTGAATCGCTGCGGTGGAGGGCATAGTGGCGGAAAAGAATTCAGTAGCCGCACAGCAGGCTCGTTTCGGCGCGACTGCCGGGCTCTACACACTGCTGGTGATTGCCATTCTTGGCGCTGTCAACTACCTGGGCGTGCGCTTCAACAAACCTCTCGATCTAACGAGCAACAAGCGCTTCACCCTTTCTCAAGAGACGCAGAAAATTGTCGGCGGCCTCAAACAGGATTCTACGATCACCTATTTCGATGTATCGAAGAATTTCGATCAGGCGAAGGGCATCCTCGACCGCTACAGAAATTTGTCGTCGAAGATTCACGTGGAGTATGTGGATTTGCGAAGAGATCCCATCCGCGCGCGCGAATTTGGGGTCCGGTACCAGGGCACGGCCTTCGTTTCGGAAGGGCAGCAGCGAGAAGAAGCCAAGTCTGTCGATGAGCAAGGAATCACCGGGGCCTTTCTAAAGCTCTCCAAGGGAATCCGAAAAGTGTGTTTCGTGAGCGGCAGTAAAGAGCACCCGCTCGATCAATCCGAGGGTCCGGGGCTGTCGGGATTCAAGACTATGCTGGAGCGGGACAACTATCAGCCTGAAGCCATCACCTTGCTAGACAAGAACGCAGTTCCGGAAGAGTGCAAGGTCACCGTGGTTGCCGGTCCCAGAGCGGATTACACCTCCAACGAAGTCACGGCGTTGAAAAACTATGTTGAGAATGGCGGACGGGCGATGTTTTTGCTCGATCCGCCACTCGATATTCGCGGCGAGCACATTTCCGAAAATACCGGGTTGACCAATCTGCTTGAATCATGGGGTGTGACGCTCGACAAAGATTTGGTTTTGGAGAATACGGCTCTGGTGGCGATTTACGGTCCGGAGAATCCGCCGGTGAATCACTATGAAGACCATCCCATTGTGAATGACCTGAAGGGTAACTACATCATTCTGCCCATTGTGCGTTCGCTGGAAGTCAAGAACGCTGGAAAATCAACGGTGACTAAGCTGTTTTCTACATCAGACGCGGCAGTGGCAACAACTGAATTGACAAGCGGCCAAGTGAGGCTGGACGATCCGAAGAACAAGAAGGGTCCGTTTGTGCTTGGCGCGGCGGGCACTTACGATAACGGAAAGCCGAATGAAGGCGGCCGTTTCGTAGTGATCGGCACTTCGGGATTTATCGCGAACGATACGATCAGCACGGCTCTAAACCGCGACCTCGCATTGAACGCGGTGAACTGGCTCTCTTCAGATGAAGACCTGATCTCCATCAGGCCTAAGGAACCGGAAGACCGCAAGCTTGACCCGAAGGCAATCGGCCCCATTCAAGTGTCGGACTTCTTTGGTCTTCCGCTGCTCATCATCGTGGCCGGCATTGCCGTGTTCATGAAGCGCAGATAGTATGGGCATGAAAAAGTTACTCATCGCGGCGATTGTGCTGGCCGCGCTCAGCGGCGTTTTGTGGTGGAGCAACAAGCATCCAGATTGGGGCCAGGAGAAGAAACCGGATACGGAAACTCCGGCTCTGGTCAACGTCTCCGATACGGCGCTCGCTAGCATCGACATTCAAAAGAAAGACGGCTCCAAAGTTTCGCTCGAGCGCAAGGCCGGCAAGTGGAATATCACAGCGCCCACTGCCTATCCGGCTGACCAGGACGCGGTATCGAGTGTTGCCTCGGCGCTAGCGCCTGCCAACGCCGATAGCGTTGTTGACGAAAAGCCCGGAGACGTTGCCAAGTATGGTTTGACCAACCCCACGGTGACGGTAACCGCTCACGAAAAAGGTGGCCGGTCGGATCAGCTTTTGATCGGCGACGACGTTCCAGGCGGATCGATGGTCTACGTGCGTGTGGCCGGCAATCCAAAAGTCTATGCCGCGCCCACATCGCTCAAGACATCCTTCGATAAGGGCGTGAACGACCTGCGCGACAAACGCTTGCTGACGTTCGATCAAGGCCAGCTCACGCGCATCGATCTTTTATCCGGCAAAACCACCACCGAGTTCGGCAAGAATAATCAAAGCGAATGGACAATCGTCCAACCGGAGCCTTACCGTGCGGACAATTTTCAAGTGGAAGAATTGCTGCGCAACCTGAGCGGGGCCAAAATGGATCTCAACGTAACGCCTGCTGATGCTGAAAAGGCGCAACACGGTTTTTCGTCGGGCAAACCAGTGGCCACCGTCAAGCTTACCGATTCCACCGGGACGCAGACGTTAGAAGTTCGGAAAAACGGCGACGATTACTTTGGGAAAAGCAGCGCGGTGGACGGCACATACAAGCTGAATGCCGAACTGGGCAAACAGTTGGAGAAGCCGCTGGATGACTTCCGTAACAAAAAACTGTTCGATTTTGGCTTTAGCGATCCAACGAAAGTTGAGATTCAGGGCAAGACATTTGTCAAAAGCGGCACCGACTGGAAGATGGACGGTAAGACCATGGATTCAGCCGCCGTGCAAGGCTTGATCGACCAACTGCGCGAACTGGCGGCGACGAAGTTCGCAACCGAGGGTTTCACGAGTGTGGCGGCCTCGGTCTCTGTTGTTTCGAACGACGGGAAGCGCACCGAAAAAGCGGAGTTTTCCAAAACCGCCGACGGCTATTTGGCGCGCCGGGGCAGCGAACCGGGACTCTACCAACTGGATGCCAAGGGCGTTAACGATATTCTGGAAGCAAGCAATAAAGTGAAGCCGGCAGCCGGCAAGAAGTAAGAAAGCTGTCCCGAGCCAAATACTGACGCCGCCAGCATGTCCGCACTCAACACCGACCTCTATCAACTCACCATGGCGGCAGGGTATTTCGTCGAGCGAAAGACCGACGAGATTGCCACCTTTGAGCTTTCCGTTCGGCGCCTGCCTGAGCCGCGCAATTTTCTGGTCGCAGCCGGTTTAGCGCAAGCCGTTGAATATTTGCGCGATCTCAAGTTCCAACCGGAAGAAATCGATTACCTTCGCTCTCTCGCGCAGTTCAGACACACACCGCCGGAGTTTTTCGATTTTCTAAGGAAGCTGCGCTTTACGGGCGATCTGTTTGCTTTGCCGGAGGGGACGCCCGTTTTCGCTAACGAGCCCATAGCTATCGTGCGCGCGCCTTTAATCGAAGCGCAGTTGGTGGAAACCTACCTGCTCTCTACATTCGTGTTCCAGACCATGGTGGCGTCCAAAGCGGCCCGCTGTGTCTTGGCGGCCGAGGGACGGCCCATTGTCGAGTTCGGTAGCCGGCGTGCGCATTCTCCCGGTGCGGGTATTCTCGCGGGCAGAGCGGCTTTCGTGGGTGGCTGTTCCGGTACCAGCAATGCGGAAGCCGGCTTACGCTTCGATATCCCCGTGTTCGGCACTGCGGCGCATTCCTGGACCATGGCCTTTGGCGACGAAGAGCGCAGTTTTCGCGCGCTGCAAAAGCTGCTGGGCGAATCGACGGTATTTCTTATCGATACCTACGACACCATCGCCGGCGCTCACTTGGCGGCGGAACTTGGCCGGCCCATTTGGGGAGTGCGGCTCGACAGTGGCAATCTGGGCGAGCTCGCTAAGGAAGTGCGGCGAATCTTGGATGACGCTGGCTTACGCGGAGCGAAGATTTTCGCAACCAACGATCTCGATGAATACCGCGTCGCGGAATTCGTAAAAGCAGGTGTGCCGATTGACGCGTTCGGTGTGGGTACGCAGCTTGCCACCTCGGCGGATGCGCCGGCGTTGTCGGCTGTTTACAAAATGGTGGAGTTGAAGCGCGATGGCGAAGTTTTTTACACTGCGAAGTTTAGCGCTGATAAGAGCACTTTGCCCGGAGCGAAACAAATCTACCGTTATGCCGGTCGCGACGTGGTGGCGCACTATAGCGAGTGCAGCGATGAGTTCAAAGGCGAACCGTTGCTGCGGCCGATCATTGTTGGGGGCGAGCTAGTGGAAAATTTGCCGGCCATGGTTAGTATTCAAAAGCGCTCACAAACCATGATTGCCACTCTGCCGGAACGTCTGCGCGAACTCGGCAACGTTGAACCTTACTCGGTGGAGATGTCGCCGCGCCTGCTCGCCATGGCGCAAAGTTTACGCGACGAGATGCAACCAGCTCGAACATGAAAACGATTTTCTTCGATGTGGACACGCAGCTGGACTTTGTTTTTCCGGCAGGCGCTTTGGCCGTCCCAGGCGCGGAAAATATTGTAAGCAATTTGGATAGGCTCACGCGGTATGCGGCGGCGCATGCGTATCAAATTATTTCCACAGCCGACGCGCACACCGAGGACGACCCGGAGTTTAAGGTTTGGAAGCCGCATTGTGTCGCCGGAACTGTTGGTCAGCTAAAGTGCGCGGTTACTTTGCTTCCGCAACATGAAAGACTCGACCGACAAGTGCAGGATTTCTTCTCGGTTCCGCAGATTATAGTGGAAAAGCAGATGCTCGACTGCTTCACCAACCCTAATCTGCGGCCGTTGTTGAGCTTATTAGCGGCGAAGCGGTTCGTGGTGTATGGCGTTGTTTCGGAGTATTGCGTGAGATGCGCGGCACTTGGTCTGCTTGAAACCGGCGCGCGCGTCGAACTGGTTTCAGATGCGATTCAGAGCCTTGATCCATCTGCCGAGCGAGCTCTAGTCGAAGAATTCCGCAATTGTGGAGGCCGCATGACCACCACGGCGGCGGTTATCAATTAACGCTGGCTTCCCTGCTACGTAGAATCGCAGCCATAACACGCGGGCTCCGCTGGCCGTGCATCACTGCCACCACCCACAGTGGCTGTTCTTCAGGCGCATAGGCGATTAGGTAATCGTAAACGCGCCAGAAGCGCAAAAGCCGCGAGGTGAGGTCGGTTCGGCGGTGGCCGCGATGCGGAAATCTTACAAGCGCCTGAATAGCCTCGTAGATCTCTCTCACTCGGTCGGCATTGTCGGCACTGTCTTCCGCGATAAACTCCCACAATTCATCAATATCTGTGTAAGCCTCCGGATGAAGTTGGAAGCCGCTTATTTACGGGCTTTGCGCCGAGCTTCGCTTTTTGCTTTCAGTCGTGCGAAAGCTTCATCGCCCGGAATCATCTTGACCTTCCCGTTCTTAATATCGTCATAGCGGCTATCAAGCGTTTCGCGTATGTGCGTTGCTTCGTAGAAGTAGCCAGTCATGGCATCCTTCAGCAGTTATTCTGCGGGCAATCCGGTATCCGCAATCCATTGTTCTACTTTCGCTCGAAGTTCCGGATCAGTGATCTCAACTTGCATTCCCATCCTCTTAGGATAACGCTTTGCTCGACTACCGATAGAACACCACTTTATGCTCACCCGCCGGCAGCACCACAGAGCCCAGTTTCTCTCCCGCCTTCGCTTCAGCGAACTTCGCCCCATCCACCTCCACCCGCGAAACCACGCTTCCCAACACCGCCAATGCCCGGCTCTTACTCGTATAGGCAAGATCCGCATGGTCCGTGGCGCCAAGCGCCGAACGAATCTCCCCGTTGAAATCGGCGATCACCACGCCCGGCTGCAAGGCGCTCGCTTCGAATTTATGCTTCCCCGACGGCGCTAGAATCGTCCGCGCGTTTTGCACAGGCCAAGGTTTGCCATCCATCTCCGCTGCCCCTTCCCAGCTCACACGCGTCGGCTGAGTTGCATCCAGCGTCAGTACTCCCGTGTTGTCCAAATTGGCCGAAGCCGTGTTGGCCGCCGCCGGCAGCAAGCTGAGATCCTGCTTTTCCAACGAATTTTCAAAATACAAGGCCACCCGCGAAAACGAGACCGCCGCTTCATGCACCAGCTCCAGCAATTCCACGCCGGTTTGCTTCTTGGTCGGATACACATCCTGGTACCGTTCAACCACGTTAATGTCCACAGCCAGATGCGACCGGTCTGACGTAAGTGCATGATACTGCTCGGCCAGTTTCGAATATCGTTCCGGACCCAGGTTCCATAAAGTGGCGGGGTCCTCCACCAGCAGCGTGCTCTGGCGGGCCTGAATCAGCGGCAAACTACGCGCAACATCCGCGCCTAAAGCGTCGCGAATACCTGGTTCGAAGCGGTCGTCGATGTGCGTAAGAACAATGTCGAGATATGGCTTCTGCGCGCGCGTCTTTTCAATTTCGTCCAGCCAATGCGCTTGCAAATTCGACGCGAGGGCGGCGCGGTAGTCGAGAAAGAGCCTTAAATCCTGAGCGCGCGCCCCGCGTTCTAAAAGTGTCTTCGGATCGATGCCCGTCTGCTTCTTAAAATCGGCGCGCACATCGTCGTTCATTGGCGTGAAGCGCGCCGGATTGCTCGCGCCTTCCAGCGATTCAAAATACAATTCAGCCAGATTGACCCCGTCCCAATCGAAGCGGTTCAGCAGTTCGCCCATCTGTTTCGAAACAGCGGCGCTGCAATCTTTGTTCTGCAGGTTCATCAGCTTGCGCCAATCGAGTTGCGCATCTTGGCCGGCGGCGGTTTTCTCGCGCCACTCCGGATGATCGGCCCAGAATTTTTCACTCACATGCGGCAACTCGAGCCACGCATACACCAGAATCGCGTTCCGATGGCAAGCCTGAATCAGCCGCGCCATATACTCGTCTTGCGCCGCATCGGGTTCCACATTGTGCCACGCGGCCACGTGCAGAATGCCGACACCGGCTTCGCGCCAGCGGCGTGCCAGATAATCCACATCGGCGCGAATGCGATACGAAGAGTCGAAAAAAGCCCACAAATTGGTGGCATGCAGCGGCAGGTCCAGGCCCAGGTCGACGAGCGCTTGCATAAGATACGGGTACCGTTCTATGCCGCTGAGCCCAGGTTCTGTGGCCATCCACAAAACCGCGCCGTGTGCCGTACGCTTTCCGGCCAATACCGGCGCACCGTGCCAGCGCTCTGTGGCATAGACGATGAAGCCTTCTGGGAGTTGGGTCTTTGCAATCTCCGCCGGCTGCTCCCAGATGATTTGCATCTTGGCCGCGTGCGAATCCACAATCTGCCGGACCACCAATTGCTCTTTCTGCGGCAGAATCCCCAGACTGCGTGCGGCTGCGCTGTCCCCTTCGACGATCAAGATGTGAGTTGACGAAAGCCTGGCGCTTTCCATCGCAGCGGACGCTCCCGCTACCACAATGCTTGGATCGGAACTCGATCGCTCGATCCCAACCGAGCCAAGAATCTTCGTCCACGCAACAGGATTGGCGCCGTCAACCTGAAACGTCGTCGCCGAAGCGGACACAGCGAACGCGGCCCAACAGCAGCGGAACAAGAGAGTGCGTAAACGTTTCATTTTGTTGTTTTGGCGTACCAGAAGCCGATGCGGATGTCGTTGTAGTTGGGATGGCGCGGGTAATAACCCTTGATCAAATACGCGCCCCGCATGAAATCACACGAGAAGTAAACATTCTTGGGCAGCCAGTTCGGCCGGAATCGCACACCAGGTCCGAATTCCACCGTGTTGGCCCAGTATTGACGCTGTACATCGGTCACCAGATTGCCGTTCAGCAAGAGTTGTAATGTATTGCCCTCGCCGATCGGCAGCGTGCGTCCGGTGCGGTTCTGTGAGTAGAACAACCAATCTTTGCCAAAGCGGCTGACGTAAATCACGTCGCCTGTGGTCTCGTAATAGAAGCCCGCTTTGCTGCTGCCGGCCAGGTTGCCGAAACCTTTCGCGTAATTCACACCGCCGCGATAATCGGGAAGAGCCGCGCCGACGTTTTTCAGGTCAATGTACTTAATCGATTCGCCCGCTTCCACCCAACCCGTCAGACGATGCCATGTCTTGCTCGCCGCGCCCACGCCCACGATAAACGCACTCTCCGAAAGGTATTGCGGGTACTGCACATTCTGCGCGATCAGGCCGCTCTTTACATCGCCCGTGAAACGTGTGGAAAAGTAAAACGAAACAAGCTTGTTCACGTCACCGAGGCCTGGAATCGGAATCGTGCGCTTGATTTGGCTGTACGCAAACACGTCACGCCAGCGCGTCGAATACATTGGCAGCGCCCACACCGTGGTCTGTGGCAGCGGGTCGCCATTCAGGTTGTGAAAAGCTTTGTTGGCTTCGTTCGCAATCTGTTTGTCTTCCGCGTGGCGAGCTTTGTCGAACCATACCTTTGCTTCGTCGTCGCGTTTGACCGCGTTATAAGCCCAGCCGAGCTTGAGCATTACTTCCGTATCGTTAGGGTCCTTTTCCAACGCTTGCAAAAAATACTTAATCGCGTCGTTGTTGTACCCCGCGGCCAAACTCTTCAGGCCCATCACTTTGGGATCTTGCGACGACGCGCTGGGAGCCGCAGCCGCCGGATGCGGATTGTCTTCGGGCCGCGTCTTGAATCCGCGCAAGGCGTTGAGCTGTTCGCGAGCCGGCCAGTCTTTCGGGTTCGCGCTCAGAAGCAGCTCAAATTGCTCAATCGCTTTCGGCTTATCGTTCATCGCTAGATAGAGGTATGCTAATTCGCGGCGCAAGTTGGCGTTGTGTGGATCAATTTTGAGGGCGCTTAGAAACTCGTAAGGATAGGGATAACGCGTGCCGTAGAGTTCCAACGCCTGTTCCGCGGTGCGCGATTCACTGGAACGCGAAGCCGCCAACAACGCCGCCTGCGCATCCTCGCCGCGTTGGATCTGCCGCCAAACTCGCGCCAGATGGAGCAACAGTTCGGCCATTTGCGGCTTCAGTTCGCGGCAGATTTCATATTCCTGGGCGGCTAGGGGCAATTCATCGCGCAATTCCGCCAGTTGCGCCAGTTCCCAGTGAGCGCTGAACATGCTCAAATCGTTTGGCTTGGGCGATTGCGCGATGGCCTGCGACCAGCGCGCGATACCAGATTCCAGTGGCTTGTCGATATTCTGAAAGGCCTGTTCGGCGGTTTGCCGCGTAGACGCCTTGGCGCTTTTCCGCAACTTGTCGAACATGCGGCGCGCCTCAATCGGCTGTTTCGTCTCAAACGCCAGGAAAGCGAATTCCAGCGCGGCGCTTTCATCCTGCGGATTCAGTTTCAGCGCAGCGGCAAATTCGTCGCGGGCGGCCGGGTTGTCGCCCGTCTTCAACAGCGTGTAGGCGAGGTCCTTGTGAATGCCGGCGTTCGCTGGCTGTAGCGCGACGCCTTGCCGGAAGAACTCGACGGCGACGTCGTAGTCTTTCTTCTGTAGCGCTTCATAAGCCTTGATCAATTCCTTTTGGCCCGGTGGAACCTGACCGAAAACGAGCGTTTCAGAGACAAGAATTGACAAGAGAGCGAACGCCCACGGGCGAAACAGCATAGATTATGTCCCCGTGGAAGAAGTGCCGCTGGGTTGAGCGCTTCTCGCTAAGAGAAATCGGAGGCGGTGACTGGTTGCCTAGAACAATCACGAGTCATAGCAACCCACACCCCCGGCACTTTGTCCAGGTCTCACCAAACTCATTCCTTGTTAGCTTTGATTTTTCGGCGTTCTGCAAGCCGGAGGGAACATGAAAGCTTGGAGTTTTCGCAAATCTGTACAGTTCTGGCTAGTCATGTTTTTGTTGGTATTGTGCATGACAGTTCGCGCCTTCCGCGACGGCTTCAAGGTGTTTGCCAGGACCGCATTCCCCACCATCGATTAACCGCACCGGAGGTTCCCACTCCGCTCTCCGATTGCCAAGGCAAAAAGTTTGTTGATACGTCCGCAGTCGGCCAAGGTTCGCGCCGGCGACTTTGACGGATTAACGACTCTGCACAGCACTCGGATTTGTTTTGACAGTGTAACTAACTCGGCTTATCATAAGATCCTCTCGTCAACGATAGGAGGGGACTGAATCATGGCGTTGGCTGCGGACTTGCTTGATCGCAAGAAGACTCAGTTTGTATTGTGGCATGCAAAATCTTCCACGAATCCACCTGTGTTAGTAATTGGAACGTTTCAGCCGGGAAATCCTCCGGCGCTGGCGAATTCCACGCGATTTCCGCTAGCGCCGGTATCGGGATTCGGCGATCTGTTCGCCGTTGCCGCAGCCGATTGCCAGCTGACGGACGGACAGGTATATCACTACTGGTTTGAAGCTGACGATAGTGACCCCACCCGTGTTCCGGCGAAACGCGTTCTTTGTACAGATCCACTGGCGTATACGGTGGATTGGCGTTTGCTGGCTCCCCGGCTGCCGTTGCCGTTCACCGCAGAAGATAGGCAACCAGCCGCTGTGATCAAGTGGCAAGGCGGAGTGCTTGTGCCGACAGACCCAGCAGGAGAAGAAAGCGATTTTAGCGCCGATCCCAGCCCTGTCACTCTCGCAACCAATG
Organism: Bryobacterales bacterium; assembly: GCA_003167495.1. Taxonomy (GTDB): domain Bacteria; phylum Acidobacteriota; class Terriglobia; order Bryobacterales; family Bryobacteraceae; genus Bog-105. The sequence continues at coordinate 19,684 of PMSX01000287.1, forward strand.
CCCAGCTAGTGATATATGAAATGCCGACCGCGTGGTCTCGCATCTCAGAACCCGACGATCTCGATATTGGCGTGGGTACGTTCCAAGATGTGCTGGCGCTGGTGGACGTCAACGCGGCAGGCGCAAATTTTGACGATCTGGGTGTGACGCAAGTAGGCCAGCAATATTTGGTCGACCTGGGCATCAACGCGATTGAGCTATTGCCACCGGCAGATAGCTTCTTCAAGCGCGACTGGGGCTACGATACATCGCATTTTCTCGGTCCGGATGCTGAGCTTGGGTTTCCGGCAGAATACTCTTCCTCGACTGCCAATCAGGATCTGGCGAAACTGGTTTGCACGGGCCACCAGAAGGGCATCCGATTCTTTATTGACGCTGTCATGGCATTTGCCAGGTACGAGGCGTATCAGTATTTGAATCTGGACGATTTTTATATCACCGATCCAGGGGCCGATTTATCCGACCCCGATTCGCACACTTCGCGCGGCACAGGCATTGACAATCTGCGGAATGGTTTCGGGAGCGTTCTGTTCCGTTATGCACTTTTTGTGAATGGCTATGATCCGATCACGGGCGCCAACACCAGCATCTCGCCTGGGCGCCAACTCATGCTGTCGTTTATCACTCGATGGATGCGCGATTTCCGTTTTGACGGAGTTCGCATGGACAGCGTAGAGAATGTTTCCAACTGGGACTTTGTTCAGGAGTTCAAAGACCGGGCGCGCGGCTTGTTCCAGGATCGATGCGCGGCGGCGGGTGTTTCTGCCGCCGATGCCAACGAGCGCGTCCTTGTGGTGGGTGAAGAGCTGAATGAGCCGATGGATCTGCTCACACAAAACAGGCTGGACGGATTGTGGAACAACGATTTCCGCGGCCTTGTACGATCGGTCATTATTGGCGAAGGCGATAATCAATCGTTCGAACAGAACGTGCGAACGATGATCGATTGCCGCGCCCTCGGTTTCACAGACGGAAGCCAGGCGGTGAATTACATCACCAGCCACGACGTTGAAGGTTTTCGGCGCGAGCGGCTCTACAACTTCCTGCTGAATAACCAACTGGAGAACGACCTGCAGAGGCGGGCACAACTGGCGTTTGTGTGCCTGCTGACTGCCGTAGGCATTCCGATGATTCTAGCTGGCGACGAGTTTGCCGACCAGCATGACCGGTTCGACGAAAACGGCAACGTAGATCAGGCAGGCGGTAAGCAGGTAGATCCCGTCAATTACTCACGCTTGGATGATGGCGTGCTCAGCGACGGCGTAACACCGGACCCGATGCCTCCCCTTCGACGCGCGATCTTGAATTATGTTAGTACGTTGATCAAGTTGCGCACGACGCATCCGGCACTGGCCGTCAACGACACTAACTTCATTCAGACGGATTTCAACGACAATAAGCGAGTGCTGGTTTGGCAGCGCGGCGGCTTGAATGGACAAGATCCGGTGGTCGTGCTGGCGAACTTTTCCGATTTTGTGACCGCGAATCCGACCGACCCCTCGTCAGTTTATGTAGTGCCGAACTGGCCAGCCACGCCGCCCGGGCGACAGTGGCGGGAGGTTACGCAGAACCGCGATGTGCCGGATGATTGGATTGGGAGGGAACCGATTTTTGCATGGGAGGCGAAGGTTTATACGTTGAAATAGGCTGCGAAATGTAGAATTGGAGGCAGATGTCAGTGTTTAAAGACATCCGGCTCGCGTTTCGGCTCTTTCGACGGACGCCCGTTGCCAGCGGAATCGCCTTGCTGTCGATTGCGTTGAGCGTGGGCGCGACCGCGATAGTTTTCACTGCCATCAAGTCTGTGTTAATCGATCCGCTGCCCTACGCGCGACCGGAAGAACTCGTGCAGTTGCGGAGCGAATTCCCCGGCACGCAGGGGCAGGCGCACTCCGATTGGGTGGTTTGGAATGACACGCGTGAACTCGCTCGAAGGACGCGCACTCTCGGATCTATAGGCGTTTACGGGAACGCTATTTTCGATCTTGCCGGCGAATCAAATACCACTCCAGAAGCGCTTTATGGAGTACGGGTGAACGCCGAACTATTCTCTGTGCTGGGTGTATCTCCCCTGATCGGACGCAACATACTTCCTGAGGAAGATCAAGCCGGTCACACAGACGAAATGATCCTCAGCTACGGCCTGTGGGTGCGCCGTTTCAACTCAGATCGTAACGTGGTGGGCCGCACTGTCACGACTAACGGCCACAACTGCCTGATCATCGGTGTCATGCCGCCGAATTTCAATTTCCCTATGCGCAGAGCAGCGGCCCACACGCCTTCCGCGTACGTCGAGTTTTGGGCGGCGCCGCTTGGAGTACCGACTAATTCCGACGCCGGACTCGGCGCGGTGGCGCGCTTGCGGCCAGGCGTTTCGTTGACCGGGGCGCGGCAGGATCTGACTTCGATCAGCAATGCCCTGACTCACGATTTTCCCGCAACGAACCGCGACCGCGTTCTTCGACTGAGTTTTCTGCGCGATCGAACAATAGGCACGGCCACGAATGGGCTGTTACTTCTGATGGCCGCGGCATTGCTATTCATGCTGATCGGATGCGCCAACGTTGCCAACTTATTGCTGCCGCGCGGGCTCGGCCGGCAGAGAGAATTTGCCGTGCGGCTCGCCATTGGCGCGGGACAAGCGCAGATCGTGCGCCAACTCCTTACGGAGAGCTGTGTGCTCGCTGTGATGGGAGGGGTGGCCGCTTATGTTCTGAGTGCGGCAGCCTGGAAGATTCTGCCTGCCCTGGCTCCAACAAGCATTCCCCGGCTAGCTGCCGCTCGCGCCGACGCAACCATTTTCGGTTTCGCCCTTGCTTTGGCTATCGTCAACGGAATTCTATTCGGAATTGCTCCCGCGCTGCGCTTGGCCAGAGGGAAAGCGATTGCGTTCAGCGGATTCAGCGCGCGCGGATCTGCGACGGGAAGGCATGACCGCATGCGCTCGTCGCTGGTGGCGGGCGAAGTGGCCGTTTCGGTGATCCTCGTGGTGATTGGCGGGCAACTGCTGGGAAGCTTCGTACAGTTGATCGGCACCGATCCTGGTTTTCAGGCTGATCACATTCTGGCATCTGTCGTGCTGCCCGCGCCGGAGCGCTACCGCGACTCTGCCAAACGAGGACTCTTCTACAAGCGCATTCTCGATTCGGTTCGCGCGCTTCCAACTGTACGAAGCGCCGGCACGGTGGACGCGTTGCCCTTTAGCGGCGAGAATCACGGCGGACTTGTCCGCGCGACGGAAACGTCACCATTGATTGCAGAGGTTGATGTTGTCGGCGGAGAGTACTTGCAGACCATGGGAGTTCGACTGCTCGAAGGCCGCTGGTTCCGTGATGACGAGATGAACGAATCGAACGATTCCGCTATTGTGAACGAGCTGGTCGCGAGACGTTTGTGGCCTGGCACTGCTCCTGCCGGCGTGGTAGGGCAGCGGATCTGCGTCGATTGCACGCCGGAGAACCCGAACAACTGGAAGCATGTTGTCGGCGTTGTTTCGGGTATCACCCATACCGATCTCGACAAACCTGGCGGCGACAATGTGTATCTCACGGCCGGCGCCATGCAGAAATCGGTATTCATAGTGGTGCGAACAGAACGGCCGATGGGCGACGTAGCGAAAGCCATCCGGCGGACCATTGGCTCAATCGATCCAAACCAGCCAGTGTTCCTGAGCACTTCGATGTCGGCTTTGGTGGCGGATTCGGTTGCCGACCGGCGGTTCATCATGATCCTCCTTTCGGCTACGGCGGGCCTCGCGCTGCTGATGCAGGCGGCTGGTGTTTATGGCGTTGTTTCGTACACCACGTCGCGAAGAACCCAGGAAATCGGCATTCGTATGGCGGTAGGCGCGACGCCTGGCAACGTTTTTTCTCTGATCTTTCGGCAGGGTTTCGCAACAGTCGCGTGCGGCTTGACCCTTGGATTTTTCGCCGCACTGCCTTTGGAGCGGGCTTTGAAGGGTTTTCTAGCCGGACTGGAGGCCGATCATCGTACCTACGTCTGGATCGCCTTCGGCCTGCTGACGCTGACTGCCGCAATGGCATGCTGGATTCCCGCGCGCCGTGCCACGCGGACCGAGCCGATCTCAGCGCTGCAGCAAGAGTAATGGCGAACAGAGAAAGCAGGCCCAAAGGACCATTTTCGTGGCACTATCATCGCTTGATTGTAAGGTCTGAAGAATTTGTCCGGGATAGTGATCAATCAGATCCTTCTCGAAAGGGAGGCCAATGCCGAGCGTCGCGACTTCTGGCGTAAGGGCGATGCCTGAACTCACGGCGAAGCTTTTAGCATTGGCGGGAATTCTGCTGGTTGCCCTTGCGTTCGTCTATCAATACGTCGTCCATTACTTCCTTAACTACACAACCAAGCAGAATTCACAGCGGCTGCATCTAACCATTGGATCCTGCGGCGTGGGTTGGTGGTGCATATGACCGGAGGTACGGTCACCTTGTTGAGCGGTCCGTTTCAGTTCTGGACTGGCTTCCGCACCCGCTATGCCCGCTTACGCCGATGGACCGGCTATTTTTTCCTCGGGGGCGTCGGGGGCGGCTGTGATACACGCCCTTGGCTCCGGCCGCGCCCTTTCTTCTCCATGTGCGCGAACTCCCGGCTCACCAAACCTTCTGCACCCCTGCATACACCTCCGCGCGCCCTTGACCGATAAAGTCGATCTCCTCGCTCGATTTCAAAAACTGCTGAATCTGTCCTTGGCTTAGACTCTCGGCATTCTATATCTCCACGTTCATCCAGCCGTTGCATGCCTACTCGCGTTTCCCATTTTCACGCTCATCTTGTATAGGACAATCCTAAGCAGAATCAACGCTTCCTTTTTGCGCTATACTTGCCGATAGCGGATTTTGTCACCCTTGCGCCGCTTTCGACAAATCCGCATTCCAACTTCTGGGGGCGAATGAGTAAAGAAGACAGTATTGAAGTAACCGGGACAGTGGTAGAAAAGTTCCCGGCCGGGCTATTCAGCGTGCAGTTGGATCAGGATCGAACGGTTTTGGCCCACCTTGCCGGTAAGCTTCGCCGTAACCGCATTAGAGTTTTAGCAGGTGATCGCGTCACCGTGGAGATGTCGCCCTACGACCTCACCAAGGGACGCATCACATACCGTCACAAGTAGCACTATCCCCAACCAACAACAAACCAAACCCCGCGTTCTGGTCGTTTTCGGTACGCGGCCCGAAGCCATCAAGCTTTGCCCTCTCGTGCAGGCGCTCCGTCAACAAAGCCATAGGGAGACTCTTGTCTGCGTAACCGCACAGCACAGGCACATGCTTGATCAAGTGCTTGCGGTGTTTGGTGTCAAACCGGATTTCGATTTGGACCTGATGCAGCCCGGGCAAACGCTCTCGGCGTTGAGCGCGCGCTTGATGGTGGGCCTTGAGAAAACATTTGTCGATGCGCGGCCGTCGCTGACCGTGGTTCAAGGCGATACAACGACAACACTTTGCGGGGCCTTGTGTTCCTTTTATGCGCGTGTGCCGGTGGCGCATGTCGAAGCGGGGCTGCGTACGTTTGACATGGATGCGCCTTTTCCCGAAGAGATGAATCGCGTTGTTACGGGGCGGTTGGCCGCGCTGCATTTCGCAGCCACTGAATGGGCGGCGCAGAATCTACGGAGGGAAGGTGTCGCGGCGGAACGCATCGAGGTTACGGGCAACACGGGAATCGACGCGGTGCTTTCGATCCGGTCCGAGCTGGAAGCCGGACATTTGAGCGGCATCTCGATTCCCGTCGATCCTAAGCGAAAATTGATTGTGGTGACGGCGCACCGGCGCGAGAGTTTTGGCGAAGGATTTGTGAGCATCTGCCAAGCGATTGCCGAATTGGCGCGGCGTGACGACGTGCAAATTGTCTGGCCGGTGCATCCGAATCCGAACGTGCAAAGGGCCGTCGATGAAATTTTGCGCGGCTGCGTCAACGTGCAGTTGATTGAGCCGCTGGATTATTTGCCGTTTGTTGATCTGATGCGGCGCGCGTACCTGTTGATTACGGATTCGGGCGGCGTGCAGGAAGAAGGACCTTCGTTGGGTAAACCAATTCTGGTGCTGCGCGAGAAGACGGAGCGGCCGGAGGCAGTGGAGGCGGGGACGGTGAAGTTGGTGGGTACCGACCGGGCGGCGATTGTGCGCGAGGCGGTGCGATTACTCGAAAACCAAGCCGAATATGAACGGATGGCGCGGCTGCATAATCCTTACGGTGACGGAAAGGCGAGTGAAAGAATTGCGAGGCGGATCGGCGCGTACCTGCGGTAGCGGAGAGCGCGTCCTCTAACATAGAAAGTTGTCACCGCTCGACACAGTCCGGGAAGCGGCGCCCTCCATCAAACGGGGACGTTGGCCGCAAGTTTACTTTGGCGTGGCGGCCACTTCCCTGGCCACGCTGCTGCTTGAACTCGCTTTGACGCGCGTGTTTTCGGTGGTGTATTTTTACCACTTCGCGTTTCTAGCCATCTCCATTGCGCTATTTGGCTTGGGCGCCGGCGGTGTGTTTTCGTACGTAGTGGCCGGCTGGCGGGCTTCGCTCTATGCCAAGCTGGGCGGTCTGGCCACCACCAACGCGCTGGCCATTGTGGTTTGTCTGGCGTACCTATTGAACCCCAGCAGCAAGATGGACACGCCTTCCATGATACTGGCGTACTTTGTGGCGGCGGTTCCTTTCGTCCTTTCGGGAACAATTATTTCACTTGCCATCGCGGACACAATCAAGCGTGTCGACCGGGTATATTTCTTCGATTTGATCGGCGCGGCGACGGGTTGCGCGGTCCTTGTCCCGCTTTTGAAATGGTTAGGCGGCCCGAACACGATTCTGGTCGCGGCGGTGCTGTTCGCGGTTTCGGCGGCCATCTGGTTTCATTTGGCACGCGCCTCACGTGGACGCATTCTGGCGGTCTTATTGGGCTTGCTGTTGGTGGGCCTCATCACGTATAACTACAAGTTTCTTCTGATCGACGTGAAGACCGCGAAAGGCTTGCCAATCAAAGACGAGGAATTCGTCAGATGGAACGAGTTTTCCCGGATCGCTCTCAAGCCCGAGCCCGGCAGCACCATGAAGAGCATTGTGATTGATGCCGATGCCGCCACGGGCGTGGCGCGCTTCGACTTCGCGCATCTCACGCCAAAAGAGAAGTACGATCTGGCGTACGGCGGTCCCGGCTTCGCCTACCTGTTGCGGCCAGGCGCGAAAACGCTAATCATTGGCCCTGGCGGCGGATGGGATGTTTCGCGCGCGCTCGCCTCCGGCAGTAAAGATATTACGGGCGTGGAAATCAACCCGATCATCGCCGAAGTGATCATGCAGAAGGACTTTCCCCAATACAGCAACCGGCTGTATTTCCGCCCCGAGGTGCATATTCACACGGAAGACGGGCGTGCGTACGTCCGCCGCTCGAGCGAGCATTATCAGGTTCTGCAGGCCACATTGGTGGACACATGGGCTTCGACCGCGGCTGGTGCGTTTGCGTTGAGCGAGAACAATCTCTACACAACGAACGCGTTTGTCGACTATCTTTCGCATCTGACAGACGATGGCGTTTTGTCATTCACGCGCTGGGGTTTCGATCCGCCGCGCGAATCTTTGCGCGTCGTGGCGTTGGCGCGCGCGGCACTGGAACAATTGGGCGAAACGGACGCGGCGCGACATATCGCGGTGGTACGCGAGGATGCCCAGAAATTGCGTGGATGGGGCACGAAAGATACGATTCTCGTCGCGCGGCACGCGCTGACGGATGCCGACATTGAACTGCTGCGCAAATCGGCGGAGATCGGCAAGGTGGAAGTGGTGTACCTGCCCGGCACGACGCGCGATACCCCGTTCCGCACGTTGCTGGAAACCGCTTCGCCTGCGCAATTCTTTGAGAGCTACCAGTTCGACGTGCGCCCGGTGAGTGACGACCGGCCATTTTTCTTTTACACCGTGCAGGCGCGCGATCTATGGCAGTTTGTGCTGCACGCTTCGCGCGCCACTGCCGACTACAAAGTGAATAACGCTCTGCCAGTGCTGTTCGGGCTGGTGGCGATTAGCATTGTGGCCACGTTGGTGATTCTGGCGCTGCCGCCCGTGGTGTTGCGCGCATCGCTGCCGAGTGCGCCGGGCGCCAAGCGCGCGCTACTGTACTTCCTGTTTATTGGCGCCGGCTACATTTTGATCCAGGTGGCGCTGATTCAGAAGTTTGTGCTGTTCCTGGGGCATCCGACGTACGCGCTCACCGTGATTATTTTTTCGATGCTCTTATCGAGCGGATTGGGGAGCTTTGTCAGCAACCGGCTGATCGGTCCGTTTGTGAGTTTGCCGGCGGTTCTGGTGTTCGTGGCGTGTGCGGTTCTGCTGTTATCGTTCGCGGTGGGGCCGGTGAGTGAGAGCGGGGTTGCGCTGCCGAGAGCGTTGAAGATTCTGATTGCGGTTGCGATGATTTCGCCGGTGGGCTTTGCCATGGGCATGCCGTTTCCGACAGGGCTGACGTTGTTGGAAAAGATTATGCCGCCGGCGGTGCGCTGGGCGTGGTCTGTGAATGCGGCTTCGAGCGTATTAGGTTCGGCGGCGGCGATCTTTTTGGCGATTTATTTGGGGTTGCGGATGACGTTGTGTATCGGCGGGATGTTTTATTTGGCGGCGCTGGCGAGTTTGTTTATTTCACCGTTAAGGATTCGGACGAAGTGAACGATCACCTGCACCTATTGCGGGTTGCGCCGGTCCATCAAATTTGGCAATCTCCGTGTTGAGAGTCGATAGCTTTCCGCTCACAACGTCTTTGAAAGCATAGACCTCTGAACGAAAATCCCGGATGTCGCCCCGCAAATCGTCGATCCGCTTGCCAAGCTGATTGGCGGTAAAGAACATGCCGAAAATGCCAGTGATCACCGCACCACTGGTGCTCACAATCGTCGTCATCAAAGCTGTATCCATTCAACTCTCTTTAGTTCACCATAACCGGCGTTGCATTCGTGATGCGAGGGTTGCCGGTACGCATGACACGCAGCGCTTGCTCTAATGCTTCGATGAAAAAGTATTCGCCCCACATGACGGATTCGTCCACGCCCAAACCTTTGTGCAAATGATAAACACCGCCCTTGAGAATACCGCCCCACTTGGGATCGCCGTTCGCCAGATACTTCGTGCACAACGTGCGCAGAATGTGAATCGCCGTCGACCAGTAGAAATGCCCTTTCATGGGATCGCCGCTATGCCGGCACAAACGGAACAGGCCCGCCGCCGCTATCGCCGCTGCTGAGGAATCGATCACGCCACGGTTCTCCGCCGGTGCGTTGTAATCCCACGGTGGCACCCCATCGGCGGGCGTATGAGTGATGTAGTAATCCGCGCACGCCTCGGCCGTTTGCAGGAAACGCGGGTCGCGGCTGTATTCATACGAGACAGTGAACCCATACAGCGACCACGCCAAGCCGCGCGACCAGCACGAATCGCCGCGAAACCCTTGCTGGGTGGATTGGCGCAGAAACTCGCCGCTTTCCTGATCGAAAATTCCTTCGTGGGCCGTAGAGCCGTCGCCGCGAACCAGGCAGCGGCGAGTAGTAATGCAGTGCCGCACGGCGATATCGCGCAGCCGCTTATCATTGGTTTCCCGCGCGGCGTAGAAGATGATGCCGACGTTCATCATGATGTCGATGAAGATGGAATCTTCCGCCACAAACGAACGAAGATACTGGCCCGCTTCGTTGAAGCGTTGCGAGAGCGTGCGGCCTGCTTGAATCACCACGTCGCGGATCGCGGCGTCGCGGGTAAATTGATACCAGCGGAAATAAGTCGAAAAAAAGATAAAACCGAGATCGTGGACGTCGCGATCGGTCTTGCGCGATTCCAGCGGTTTGCTGTAGCGGATGGCCTGCTCCATCCAGTATTTAGATTCGGGCTTATCTGTGCCCATGTACTTCAGAAAGAGCCACATCATGCCCGGCAGGAAGCCATCGCACCAGTGCGCCCAAACCGGCCCAGCGTGCTTCCAGGCGCCGCCCGCCGTATACATCGGATAAAAGTCCGGATAGGTTTCAATCAGACGCTTGACCTGCTTCTGGCCGAAGTTTATGGCCGTGTCAAACAGTTCTCTATCCGACTCATGAATAAATTGAATCACTGGACCTACCTGCGATGCTACCATTCTGATGCATGGCTGCTAAAGTTACTATCTTCAACAATGGACCAGTCCGCATCGAAGGCGACTTCACGATTAACGATGCCGAGGGTCTAGAATTCGGTCTGGCGGGGCGCACGGTGATCTCTTTGTGCCGCTGCGGACTCTCGGAAAACAAGCCTTTTTGCGATGGCGCGCACGGGCGCAACGGATTTTCGTCGGAATGCAAAGCACGCGAATTGGCGCCGCCCAAGCCCAAGGTTTAAAGAGCATTCTTCTTTGGCTGGGGTGCATTTGCGCGCTGGCGGCCGCAACTCCGGAATACCGGCTTCAAGTGGTGCACGTTTACCCGCATGACCGGACGGCCTTTACGCAGGGACTTGAATACCACGATGGCTTGCTTTACGAAGGAACCGGGCGGGAAGGATTTTCGCGCTTGCGCGTGGAGCGCCTGGAAACGGGCAAAATCATCCGTGAAGTGGCGATCGAAGAAAAGCTGTTTGGCGAAGGTATCAGCGTCTTAGGCCGACGCGTTTATCAGCTCACCTGGCTCGGCGGCAAAGGGTTTGTGTATGATGCGGCGACGTTCCTCCGCTTGCGCGAATTCAGCTACCCGGGACAAGGTTGGGGCTTGACCAATGACGGGCATGCGCTTTACATGAGCGATGGAACGGCCGAGATTCGCGTTTGGGATCCGGCGACACTGAAGGAGCTGCGGCGCATCACAGTGCGTGACGGCGACCGAGCGATCGAGATGCTGAACGAACTCGAATGGGTGCGGGGCGAAATTTGGGCTAACGTTTGGCACACGGACCGCATTGTTCGTATTTCTCCGGCGGATGGGCGCGTGCTGGGTTGGATTAATGCCGGGGGCCTGTTGAAAGCCGGCGAGGTGACAGATCCGGAGGCGGTTTTGAATGGGATCGCTTACGACGCGCGCCACAACCGGCTCTTCGTTACCGGCAAGCTTTGGCCTAAGATTTTCGAGGTGCGGGCGATTCCTCGGCGCTAACCACTTCCAATACAACTTTATCGTAGTGTTGATACATTCATTTCTGATGCTCTAGTAATGGTGATCTTCCGGCGGTTCTTAGGAGAGTTCTTTCCTGCGCAGCTCCCAGGGGGAGCAAGCGGCAAGGCCTTTGTGGACTTCTTTCAGGTGAACAAGCAGACCGGCAAACCGAAGGGATTTTGGCGATTCGATTACAAGGAGGCAGCAGACGGTGATCAAGAACGAGAAGCAATACCGGATCACAAAAGCGCAGCTCCGCCGGTTTGAAGAGGCACTTGCTCAATTGGCAATGCAGAAGCGTCCGGCAAACGTTACGCCTCGTCTTTGGGACGCGCAACGCCAGGCGGCGCAAAGCCAAATGGAGGATTTGCGAACAAGTGGGAGCGTATGAGAAGCTACATCTGGGCAAGACACGGGAAATGGTTCTGGCAAGCGTCGAAGACTTGCCCAAGGCATTGATTCGCGCTCGTATCGCTGCGGGGATGACACAGGAAGGGCTCGCGCAGCGATTAGGAGTGAAGCCACAGCAGGTGCAACGCTACGAAGCTACGGAATATGAGAGCGCGAGTTTCGCTCGCATTGTAAAGGTGGTTCACGCACTGGGCTTGACCACTCCTAAGCCGGTTCGTTTAGTGCGGGGAAATGTTCCGAGCGCAGATCAACTCAACACCCGCGCGTAATTCACCAACACTTCCATGTCTTTGTTGGAATCGCCATCTTTCTCATACTCAATTGCGACGAGCCCGCCAAATCCAATCTTCTTCAGCTCGCGCATCACTTCCGGGATCTTGGCTACGCCCTGGCCAAGCAAAACATTATGTTCCGCACCGGCAGCTTGAACGTCCTTAAGATGCACCACCAGCAAGCGCGGCGCTAATTTCCGGATTGCCTCAACGGGATCATGCCCGCAGGCCGCCATCTGTCCAACGTCAAGCGTTGCGCCGCAAGTCTTCGACAAACCGGCCAAACCATTCAGAACATCCTCCGCACTTTCATAGGCGAATTTCTGTTTGAACCAGTGATTGTGGATCCCAAAGGTGAGTCCTTCACTTGTGAATCGCCGGTCGACCCGGCCTAGCATCGCCCCAGTGGCATCACCCGACACATTCCGCGCTCCTAGAATCTTCGCGAAGCGCACAGCATAGTCAAGGTCGCGTTCATCCTTGATCGTCGCCGTATAGTACGAGACGCAGCGAATGCCCGCCTTGTCAAACTTATCTCTTGCGGATTGACACATCGCAGTCGTGGGAGGTTTCATGAGCATGAACTCTCCGCGCGACATCTCAATCTCCTGGATGCCCAGCTTAGTGAGCTGCACGATCATGTCGTCGATCGAGAGAAGGTGATAGGAAAACGTCCCGACTCCTATATTCAGCGTTCCCGCGGCTTTCGCCGGTGCAAGCATCGCACTTGCCAATAGCCCGTTGAAGCTTCTCCTGCTAGTCAATGCGCGATTCATTTGGGTGCGGGCCTCGGCGTAATGTTCGCGTCCACCAAACCCAGCGCCCATTTGATCGCCTCCCTAAACATGTTCTGAAACTCCGGTTTGTCCCAGTTCTCCTCAACATGCCCAAGAGTCGAGTAATAAACCCGGCCCTTGCCATACATCTTCGCCCAAGTGACCGCGAAATCCTTGTCGGTTCGGTGCACGCGCGGGTTGGTCAGGTCGAGCTTGCTCGAATCTAAACGCATCAAAACACGGCGGTCGTCGCGCGAGAAGTTCTTGATCTGGTAGATCTCATCGCGAATCGTAAATGCCCGCGGCCACTGGCTCATTCCAGGAAAATCGGGGTCTTCCACCACAATCGGAGCTTCCAACGTACCCCACGGGTGTTCGTCGAAATAGCCGCCAATCATCTCGCCAAACTCCGGCCACTTCGTGAAGGTAATCGTGGCGCTATGTATGCCGATAAAGCCTTTTCCATCGTCGTGAATGAAAGACAGAAAGTCGGCCTTTTGCCGGTCGTCCATCTCGAGCGTGCCGCCGGTATAGAAAAGCACCGCATCGAAGTTATTCAGATTCTTGGCGTTGTATTCAAGCTTGTTCTTAGTGAGCGCTTCCGTGTCGGTGCGGATCACGGTGTCCCAAAGTCCGCTCTCGCGGCCCAGGTGCTCGATCGTGGCGAGAGCGTGCGAAACTGCGTCGTGCCGGTAACCCTTCTCTTCGCCGATGGCCAGCAGTTTCTTGCGGGGCGCTGAAGGCGTCTGACCTCCCAGCACCATGGCGGCGAGCAGGAACAAACAACTAGCGGCTCGCAATCTCCGCCTTGCCCTTTTTGTCCAGCCACAAGTTCTGCACCGGGGTCTTGATATCGAAAACGAGATTGAAAAAACCGACCATCATTTCGTCCCAGCTTTGCTCGCCCCAAATCACAGCCTTTGTGGGGTCGGCGTTGTCAGGGTTGTTGGCCGAATTATCGAAATGCGCGCGGCATTCGATCTTCGTCCCTTTGGGCAGCACGATCGGCTCCTCAAGCGTGTACCAGTTCTGCCAGTGCCAGTTATAGTGCGGCACACTGAGCAGGATGCGGCTCTCACCGTTTGGATAGACAATGCGATATTCAAAGTCTTTGCCGCGGCCGTGCATATGCGGGTGCAAGCCCGATAGCTTGACTTCGGTGCCCACGGCAAAGCTCGCTTCCACCGCATAATTCGGATCGCCAGGTGGGATCTTGAACGTCCCGTTCGTGGCAGAGAGAGTGAGCACGCGCTCTTTGGGTGGCTCTTTCGCAAACACAATGCCGAGCTCGGTTTCGTCCATCACAGGCTTCCCGTTGGGCGTGTAATGCACCTGGAAAACGATGTCTGAACCAGCTTTAATGAGCTTCGCCTGGCCCGGCTTCAGAATTTCAGCAGGCTGACCCGGAGCATAACCAACCAGGAAATCGCTCGGCAAAGAGCTGGTATCCGGCTCTTCTTCTGTCTTCACTTGCGGAGCAACAAAAAATTCGCCCGGCTTCATTCCGCGAAACCAGTTTGACTTGGGTTCGCGAACAAACGCAATAATGTGGTGGACCACGGCGCGCTCGGTCGGCCGCACCTCGGCCGCCTGCACCCAGCGGTCTTCCGTAAATCCCGTCGGGACGATCACGTGCTGGTAATCGACCACGCCCGACCCCGGAACCGCATAGGGCTTCGGCAGTTTGAAAGTGAGATCCGGCTTGCCAATCTGCCAACCTTCGACATAGTTCACACTCGGAGGCAGATCTTTTTCGGCTCCTTTGGGCGCGCCGCCATCGGCCCACGCAACAATCGTGTCGATCTCGGCTTGCGTCAACAGTTTCCCGTTGGTGAAAGAGCCGTAGCGCGGATCGGCAAACCAGGGCGGCATCTTGCGCGTCTTCACGGCTTGCTTCATGGCGGCCGCCCATGGCCGCGTCTGTTCGTAGCTCAACATTGAAAACGGCGCCGCCTCGCCCGGACGGTGGCAGCCCTGGCATTCTTTTTGAAGAATCGGCATCACATCGCGAGTGAAGGTGGGCGTTTGATTCGTGGCGGCAGAAACGGCAACAGCCAAACTGGCCAGCGTAACGAGAGAACGGAATCGAATCGACATAATGGTTATTATCAATTCAACCATTATGTTACGGTGCTTGAACTGCGAGTGAGAGAATTACTCGTAACGCATCGCCACCATAGGATCGACGCGAATGGCCCTCCTTGCTGGAACGCAGCATGCTACAAAGGCCGTGTCAACAGCAACGGGCCGACGACGAATGCTAACCCGCTTCAATCCGGCACCGCCGGAAGCGGGCTATACTCCGAACTGGAGGTGCTCGATGTTTCTCCGGATCTGTTTTCTGGCGTGGACCACTCTCTCACTTTCAGCCCAAACGCCAATCATCCCTCTACATCCCGGTTCTCCGTTTAGTGCTAACGCTGTAACCGAGAATGCGAAGCCACAGTCCGATGGCACTTCAACGGTTACCAAAGCCGTTTCTATCCTCGCTCGCGACTCCAAAGGCCGAACGCGCGTTGAGAGGCACTACCCTGTCTCACCCGCCGGCGACGGGCGCGTTCTCGGTATCACGATTTCCGATCCGATCGCGCATACCAGAACGGTGTTGGACCCGGCAGCCATGCAGGCGACTGTCTACAACCTCCCGGATGAGCCCGAAAAGCGGCTCGCGCAACCTCCTAACGTTGCGAACTCCGATAGTGAAGACCTCGGCGCGTCCGTTCTCGAAGGACTCACTGTTCATGGTTACCGCCGTGAGGAAACGGTTCAGCTCGGTGACAATCATTCATTGACGGTCACTCGCGAGTATTGGTATTCCGAACAACTGCAAATGAACATCAAGGCAAAGAACGCATATTCAGAAGGCCGAACCGAGTCTTTTACTCTCACCCAAGTGAGCCTTAACGAGCCGGACGCCGCGCTATTCCAAGTGCCTCCCGAATACAACGTGACCAGTACGCTCGGCGCGGTCCGAATCGGAGCCGCCGTGGCAGAGGCAAATCTGGTCACGTACGTCGAGCCGGAATATCCCGCGCTGGCCAAGTCGGCCCGCGTGCAAGGTACGGTTGAATTCAACGCGATCATTGGGTCCGACGGCGTGATCAAGAACCTCGAACTCGTTCGCGGCCACCCGCTGCTTGTTAACGCCGCCAAAGACGCCGTTCTCCAGTGGAAATACCGCCCCACTCTGCTCAACGGGAACGCCGTTGCTGTATTGGCTCCCATCCAGGTGAAGTTCACTTTGTCTGATCAAAACTAGTCGAAGGATCGCTCAGGTTACATATCATCCGTGTATGGGGCTTCGTCTTCCTCGTCCTCGTCGTCTTTCTCCCGATTTAGTCTTTCTTCTTCGTCGTCCTCGTCGTTCATACGATCCAGATCTTCTTGTTCTTCTTCGTGAGCATCCGATTCAGGCGTTCCCATTGCAATCCTCCACACATTGGGCCAAAATCTCAAGAAAAGTTGGGATGGAACTTTCTTGCCAGCGCATCAGCCTTAACAAGCAGCAGTTTAGCAGCCTTTTTGTTCGGATCTCTCCGCACTTCCGTCTCCGCATGCAGGCTGTAACGCTCCATACAGAGCTTCAGGTGATTCCAATCTTCGCCGTCATGATCGTATTCCAAATCAGCCAATTCGAGGTTGGAGAGCAGGTGCGATCTAACTGGTTCGTGCGCAAACTTGGCGACAGCTTTCTTGAGGGTGTCGCGCTCGTCTGATGTCGGCCTAAAGAGGGACATATTCCTCGCGGCTTGATCGTATCACTTTTCTACGCCCCGATTCCTCGCGACAGAAACATCCGCCCCTCGCATTTGCCGTGTTTTCTGAGCCGCGACTGCAAAGGAGCGCAACGTGAGCTACCTCATCACATTCGCGTACCATCGAGCACGCCCGCCCGGCGATGAATCGGCTCCCTGGACCGCTGGAATAACCAGTTTGGAGCCCGCCTGCCAGAGCCGGACCGGATGTAGCGCAAGCTATTCAGTACGTAATCGATGCACAAGGCGCACCGATGGCTCTCTTCATTGCAGACGACCTTTGATCTCCAAATCTCCCTCTCCTCACTCATGCCGCAATGCCACAAGCGGATACACCCGCGCCGCCCTCCGAGCCGGTATCCACGCGGCCGATAGCGCCACAACCACCAGAATCCCGGTCACCGCGAGAAACGTGGCAGGGTCATTCGGCCTGACCTCGAACAGGAACTTTCCAAGCACCCGGGTCACTGCCAGCGCGCCAAGCGTGCCAATCAAAACGCCGCTCCCCGCCAGTACCAACGTTCGCCGCAGAACCATCCAGAGAACGTCTTTCTCTGCAGCGCCCATCGCCATGCGGATTCCAATCTCGTGCGTGCGCTCCGCCACTGAACACGCCAGCACTCCATAGATGCCAATCGCCGCAAGCACCAGCGCCATCATCGAAAATATTCCAAACAAGCGCGTCTGGGAGCGGGCCTCCGTCATCGTCTCTGCGATGATGGCCTCCATCGTGCTGACCGACTCAGCCGGCAGTTCCCGATCCATTTTGTGGAGAACCGTGCGCATTCCCGACGCCATCGCCATTGGGTTCTCCCTGGTTTGGACCACGAAACTCATGTGCGCGAGAAAGAACGGTCGGTTCATCTGTAGATAGGGCTGGTAGACGCTCGCACTCGGTGTGTCTGCCAGGCTCTTCTGCCTCACATCGCGCACAATGCCGACAATCGTAAGCCAGTCTTCCGGCTTCGGCTGGTCTTCCATCGAGATTCGTTTGCCGATGGCATCTCCTCCCGGCCAGAGTGTGCGCGCAGCGGATTCGCTGATAATCACCACCGCAGGCGCCGTGGAGTTGTCGCGCTCCGTGAATTCGCGGCCGCTCAGCAACCCAATCCCCATCGTTCGAAAGTAACCCGCACTGACGGCCGGCTTGTCCACAAGGAAACTCGGTGGGAGGTGTCTCCCATCTTCGAGTTGAAAATCTCCCCGTACATACTCAGGCCGTAAGGGTATCCAGTTCACCGCGCCAACGGACTCAGCTCCGGGAAGCACTGCGAGCGCCGCCAGAACTCGCTCATCGAGTGCCCGCATTTGAGCCGCCGTGTGATATCGCGAGTCGGGCAAGTCGACTGTCGCCGCTATAACATTTGCTGCCCGGAAGCCCGGATCTACCGAACGCATCCGCAAAAAACTCCTAATCAGCAGGCCCGCGCCCGTAAGCAGCACAAGTGCCAGCGCAATCTCTGCCGTCACCAAAGCACCGCGAAGTTTTTCGTGCCCTCCCGTGACGCTCCGTCCTCCCTCACTCACTACGTCCCGCAACTCGCGCCGCGTTGCACTTAGCGCCGGCGCAAGCCCGAAAACAAGACCCGTCACTAGCGAAAGGCCGAACGTAAACACCAGCACCCAGCCATCAAGATGAACAGCGCCCGCGCGCGCAATCTTTCCCGGTGGCAACAGCGCCAACAACGCTCGCACTCCAGCGATTGAGAGCAGAACTCCCAAGGCTCCTCCCACTAGCGAGAGCAAAGTACTCTCTGCCAGCAACTGTCGCACTAATCGCCCACGGCCTGCGCCTAGAGCCGCCCGGACCGCAATCTCCTGCTGACGTGACGCCCCTCTGATTAGCAGCAAATTCGCGAAATTCGCGCAAGCAATCAGAAAAACAAACGCAACCGCACCCACGAAAATCAACAGCAGTTTTCGCACATCGGCGACGAATAGTTCTCTGAGCGGAACGATGCCCGCAGCGAGACCGTGCTTTTCTCCCTCGCCCAATGGCCGTGTACCTGTAAATCTCTGCAGTTCCGCTTGCGCCTGTTGCGGCGAAACACCAGGTTTGAGCCTCCCTATCACCGGCCGGAAGACCGAATTGTGGGAGTCGAGCTTGATTTCCATCCGCGTCCACAATTCTGCCTTTTGAAATGTGAAACTAGGCGGCATAACCCCCGCCACCGTATAGATGACACCATTCAGCACGATCACCTTGCCGGCAATTGCGGTATCACCGCCAAAACGGCTGTGCCAGAGCTGGTCACTCAGTAGCACAACATTCGTGTCTGTCTGCCCCTCCCGGAGAAAATCGCGCCCAAAAACAGGATGCTCTCGCAATGCTCTCAAGAAATCCGGCGTAACCATCAAAGTATTCAACACAACGGGATCTCCCGCACCCGTCAATGTAACCGGCTCCTCGCTAAACGTAGCGAGACTCTCAAAGGCGTGGTCCTGGCCACGGAACTCGATGTAATCCCGATCCGACATGTTCGGGCCGGAAGGAGTAAACGGATTGTCCTTCGGCGTGCACGAAATCAGGAACAGCCTGCCCGACTCACTGAACGGTAACGGTTGCAGCAGCAAAGTGTTCACAATAGTGAAAACAGCCGTGTTCGCGCCAATGCCAAGAGCCAGCACCATCGCCGCCACTACTGTGAATCCCGGCGTCTTGCCAAGCACGCGGAATGCGTACCGCGCATCCTGCAGCAAGTCCTCCAGCCAGTGCACTCCGCGCGCGTCGCGGCACTCCTCCTTCCGCTGCTCCATCCCTTCCATCGCCTGCAAAGCCGCATAGCGTGCTTCGTCCGGTGTCTTTCCCATGGCGATTCCTTGTTCGATTCGTTGTGTGAGATGAAGCTGAAGCTCCTCTTCCATTTCCCGTTCCACTTGGCTGCGGCGAAACAGCGAACGCAAACGCAGCGGAATTGTATACAGCCAGTGTTCCAGTCGCATACTCAAGCCTCCTTCAACCGCACCACCGAGCTAATCGCCCCGGACAGCCGCTCCCAGTTGGCCGCCTCTTGTTCAAGGTGTCTTCGTCCAAGCCGCGTCAGCGAGTAGAATTTCGCCCTCCGCCCCAGTTCACTCGTCTTCCACTCTGCCGTGATCCACCCCTCCTGCTCCAGCTTGTGCAGCGCCGGATAAAGCGATCCGTCACTCACTCTCAAAACATCGCCCGATACCTGGTTCAGCCGCTGACTGATGGCCCATCCGTGCATCGGCCCCAGCGCCAGTATTTTCAACAGAAGCAGATCCAGCGTTCCTTGAACAAGATCAGAAGGTTTACTCATCACTCAATGTCCTCGCTTACCGATAGCAGTATATGTCATCATGCCCTCGGTAAGCAAGGACAATTTCTACTCCCCCCCAACGAGAAGTGAACTTGTTCTTGATTCGACATTATCGATGACTGGCGACCCACCTCGCTCAGATCCGCGCAACCGCTTAAACGCACTCCCGAATCTGAGCCAGAAGCGTAAGCGCCCTCAGATCGGCAGTTTGTGGGCGTGCCAGGCGAAAGCGAGACCCACAGTCAGCAGGCGGCCATCGAGTGAGCTCATCCTCGAACGAATCGGCCCTGCGTGGCCTTCCTAGAAACGAACCGCTCGGCCCGCCTGCAAGTCATAGCGGATGACGAAATTCACCGCTTACAGGACCTTGTCCGCGGTGCTCTTGCATCGCCTGAAGCATGTGCGACAACCCATTCTCCGAGAACACCTGATCGATGGCGTCCCGGGCCCCTGCCGCAGACGGTTCAGAGCGTGCAAACATGGCGGCCTCGTATTCCCGAACCGCAGCTCTCCAATCCTCTCCTCCCGCCAGCGCTAGCGCAAGATCAGCACCGTCTTGCATGGCGAGATTCGCGCCGTCGCCTCCGAAGGGAGACATCAAATGAGCCGCATCGCCCAACAGCGTCACGCCGGGTCGGTGCTCCCAACGGTGGCCCACCGGCAGAGCATGGATCGCTCGCGGCGTCATCCTATCCCCGCTCCGGTAGATCAGTTCGAGCAGGCTCTCCGACCACCCACTGAAGTGAGTTGCGAGGCTGGTTTTCATCGCTCCTGGTGACGAGGTATCGAGGCCACCCTTTTCAATCCAATCTTCCGGTGCTCTCAGCGCGGCGTAAATGCCAAGGTGCGCGTTGGCATCCCGGTGACCGATCATAGCTTTGCATTCTCGAACGAAAAAGGTCAAGCCACGCCCCACTAGACGTGCCAGTTCCGGGTAGCGTGCATCAGCGTCATCGATCCCCAACTCGACGAACGCCACACCGCTGTAGGAAGGGCGCGCCTGCGAAACGAGTGGCCGCACGCGCGACCACGCGCCATCCGCTCCGACAACCAAATCGAATCTCTCGCTCATGCCGCTCCGAAACACCAGCTCGTAGGTTGCATCGTCGTGGGCACGCACGGCGCTCAACTCGTGGCCCCATCGCACGGCATTAGACGGAAGCGAATCCAGCAGCATCTGCCGAAGCTGCCCTCGATCCACCTCCGGCCGATTCTTCTCTGTAACGTCATCGTCAATCAACAGGAGTTTGCCTTGCTTATCGTAGAGCCGGCCCTCCTGATCCTCATACCGGGCAATGCGCTTGAACTCGGCGGCCAATCCAGCGCACTCGATCGCGTATTGGCCAGACTCCGCATGCATGTCGAGCGAGCCTCCTTGCGGCCGAACCGAAGAGAATACTTCGCGCTCGAAGACCGTCGCCTGAAGACCGCGAAGATGCAGAATGCGAGCAAGCGTGAGTCCCCCGGGACCGGCTCCGATGATGGCAATGCGCGGCGCAGTGTGCCTGGTCATGCTGAAACTCCCGTGCTTTCGTCACAGTGCTGTTGCGCAAGTTCTTTGACGGCCTTCCGGACCCAAGCCTTGTTCCAACGCAGCTCTCCTGACCGCAGATCGTCTGCGATCGCCTGGACCCACCGAAGCTCGGCCCCGGTCTGAGCATCAAGGTATTCAATCTCCAGTTGAAACAATCGCGGAAGGAAATGCGCCGCCGTCAAACGGGCATCGAGGCGTGCAAGTTCCGTCTCGAGTGCCCCAATCCGCCTTTCAAGCTGTTTTAGCGCGTCTTTCGGCGTAAGCACGGCGAGCACCGAGATTGCCGCGGGAAACTCCGGATACTCGCGTGACCGGGTCGAGAGCAGCTCGCGTGTCCAATCCACCATGGCCGCTTTGCCGGCCTCGGTCAGTTTATAAACGGTCCGCTCCGGACGTTTGCTCTCGCGGTCCACCGATCCCGCCACCAGCAGACCCGCCCGTTCGAGGCGCGCGATCGTCTGGTACAGACTGTTGGGCTGGCTAACGTTAACCACCTCGTCTTCCCCTCGCCGCTTGATGACTTGCTGCATTCGGTAAACGTGCATAGGTTTTTCGTAAAGCAGCACGAGAACGCCGAGTGCAAGAGGAGATCGTTTCGGTACTGCTATAGTCATAAAGATAGTATACATATTATGATGTCGCCCACCGAAAACCTATGACTCTGAAGACGTGGGAGTTCATCAGTATCGTGCTCTCGGCCTTGGTGGTTGGAATGTTTTGCGGGCCATGGGTCGCTCTGACTAGATCCATGAACACCTTTGGGCCGGAGGTGTTTTTGGCGATTGGACACCGTCTCGTCAAGAACGTGGCGCCCGTCATGACCATCCTGATGCCGGTCTCACTCTTGTCAATCCTTCCCGTACTCTTTATTTCGTACAGCGTGCAACCGCGGACCTTTTATCTGTACTCAACAGGATTTGCCCTCTTTGTGATTGCTCTAATCGTGACCCTCCTCGTGGAGGCTCCCATATCCAGACAAGTCAAGGTATGGACATCTGCAACGCAACCCGGGAACTGGCAGCAGCTTCGCGACCGCTGGGGCGCCTTCCATGTCGTGCGTGTGGTTCTTTCCATCGCTGGTCTTGGCCTCCTGGTCGCTGGAGCAATCTTCTAGCTCCATCAGGTCAACCATCGTCCCGCATGATCGTGAGTGGGTTTACCATCAATGCGCGGCGTGCCGGAATCACGCTCGCAATGACCACCGACACCGCTAGCGCGATTGGCGCGGCCAGCCACACCCATAAAGCTGGCGAACTGTTGCCCGCTGTGATCCAGGATGCCGTCCTGCCCAACAATCGCGACAACGCTAGCGATCCGCCCATGCCAACCAGCGTGCCCGCGCAGGCAAGTCGCCCTCCCTCTCTCAGCACCTGATAGATCACCCGCCATCGCTGTGCTCCAAGAGCTACACGAATCGCTAACTCGCGTCGACGTTGCCGCGCGGCATCGCTCAAGGCGCTAAATAGACCGAGGATACTAAGCAAAAGCGCGTTCAAGCAGAAACGAGGCAATGTTCGCGCAAGCGATGAAAAACACCGCACCCGCGGCAAAACGGAGTAGCGTGCTGATGCGCGACATACCGTCCTCCATCTCGGGCGTCATGCCCGTATACGGAAGAACCCTCATTTCACCGGAAGCGTCGCGGTTTGAGCGAATAGCCGTCTGCGCCTGACGAATCGAAACTCCAGGCCGCAGACGCGCAAGAACCCAAAGGTTTCGCCTGCTCCGATCGTCCCCTTCGAGACTTCTCTCTTCTAACGGCATCCACACGTCGACGTCACGGTCGCGATATAGCCCCTCCAGCCAAGTCGGCGCAACGCCACTTACCCGAGCATCGGCGCCACTGATGCGAATCTCTTCGCCACGAATGTTGGCCTCCGCGCCGAGCTCGTTCTGCCACAAGTAGTGACTGACCACAACTCCTTTCCCCAGTGAGAGGTTGAGCGCGTTGGCGAGATCGGATGTCAGCGCGGCTACGGAGACGATCGCAGATTGCTTGGCCACCTCCGTAACACCTGGCGCAATGCGCGCAACGCCGATCCATTCGAACGCATCGCGGCAACGTTTCACCAACAGGTACTCTTTGTAGGTAAGCGGGCCACCTTCGCGATGTGCGTCTTGCCCGAATATCGAAACAACCCTGCCGGCAGAGGCGAGAGGGAGGTCGGATTTAGTCAGCCCTAGAATGAACCCATAAACGGAAACATTGCTGCCAACACCCAGCGCAATCGTAAGCAATAGAGCGAACGCCAGCCCTGGCGATCGCGCGAATTTCCTCGCCGAATAGCGGATGTCGAAGAAGGCCCGAGACAAGATCCAGTCTAGATTATTGTTCTGTTGATATCTATACTAAACGAACATTTTGGTGCGAGAATGGTTTATGCCATTCACCACCAAGCGGCAGGCGTTGAGCCTAACCGCTGACGAGAAGCAGGAGTTGGAGAGTTTGAGGCGGTCCCGCACCGGAGAGAAACGGCGCGCTTTGCATGCA
>PMSX01000242.1 GCA_003167495.1 Bryobacterales bacterium
CCGAATACTCGAAAAATCCCTACGAGATTTGCCCACGCTATGCTCCAAGTTCACCATTCAGGCTCGCCGACGCCGGTGTGATCCTATCGGTGCTCGGATATTGTTAGCGCTTTCGTTTTCTGCTCATATATTTCACGAGACGTACTTTCATGAGGTCTTTTGAGAATCGTTGTCGCTATTAAAGTGACAGCAAATTAAAAACTAAAGGATTCACTCATGAAGTCACGTTTACAAGGCATCGCTTTACTCGTAGCCGGCGGATTGGCCGTGCAATGTAAAGCAGATTATCTTTTCACTTACCAGGACAGTTCCGGAGATGTTATTGGATTCACTGAATCGACACTGCAACCTTCTGGAGGGACCACTAGCTTCCTATTTGACAAAAACTCGGTTAGCAGCTTTGTTTTTCAAGGGGAAGCTCCTGCCGTATGCGAGGGACTGGGTTCGCTCAGCACTGGTTGTACTGGACTCGCCAATGCCACCTCGCTGGTGCACTCCGTGTTTGCAAACGGCTCGTTTACCGCTCCCGGTGTGTTCAGCGGCTCCGGCGGCGCCACGGTCGATATTCTCCAGTATTCCGGTTATCTGTTCACCTATCAGGACTCAAATGGCAATATTCTCGCCTTTTCGGAACCCGCATTGGAGTCCAGCGGTAGCACCAACCAATTCCTGCTTGCCACGGGAGGTGTCACGAGCTTTTCGTTCTCAGGCGACACAACAAGCTGCGGCGCGGTTGGCTCGATAACGGCCATCGGATGCACCGATCTAAACAACTCACTAGCCACGGCGAACATCTTTCCCGCAGGCTCGTTTTCGAGTGTGGGGACGTTCACGAGTGGGGGCGCAACTGTAGATATCGTGCAAGCGACCGCCACGCCAGAGGCTGGTACGGCGCTGCTGGTTCCGCTTGCCTTGATCGTGGTGGGAGCTTTCTGCGGACGGAAATGGTGCCGCAATCTCAGAGATCGCTACGCACAACCGATTCTGTGCAGTATTCAGAATGGCCTCAATACGGTTGAAAACTTGACTTGAAAATTGGAGGAGGACATCCTCCACCGCGGTCTTCGCGACGAACGGAGCGTGCAGACTTCTTCTCGGTTGGCGTACCATAAAATCTATCCGACCCAAATCGATCGAAATGCTCAGAAATCGTTTTCCTCTTCGCGCCGTTCTTCTCAGCGTTGCCGTCGTCTTATGCCTAGCTTGCGCTGCCTGGTGGTCACGAGCTTCCGCTCAAACGCCACAAGAGGCCGCTCGCATTGATCCCAACGCCCAAGCCATCGATCCCGACCGCGGCGCTTCCGGCCTTTGCCGCGCCTTGGCTACCCTTCGAACGCGCGCCAGCATTCTGATGATTGTTGCGCATCCAGACGACGAAGACGGCGGCATGCTTGCCGCGGAAACGCGCGGCCGCGGCACGCGCGGCTCTCTGCTCACCCTGACCCGCGGCGAAGGCGGCCAAAACGCCATGTCCATCGACATGTACGACGAATTGGGTCTCCTACGCACGCAAGAGCTGTTGCAAGCGGATCGGTATTACGGCGTCGATCAATACTGGGGCAGCGTCATCGACTACGGTTTTTCCAAAACCCGCGAAGAAGCCATTGAAAAATGGGGCTACGAACGCGTGCTGTCCGACGTCGTTCGCGTGGTGCGCATGACCCGGCCCCTCATTCTCGCGTCCAGCTTTGTCGGCGCGCCTACCGACGGCCACGGCAACCATCAAGTGTCCGGCCAAATGGCCCAGGAAGCTTTCAACGCGGCAGCTGATCCCAACCGTTTCCCCGAACAGATCCGCGAAGGCCTGCGTCCATGGGCTCCGCTGAAAGTGTACGCGCGCGTCCCCTTTTTTGCGCCCACCAAAGACAACACGATCTACGACTACGCTACTGATAAATACGTTCCCATCCGCTTTCACAACTATGTAGACAATTCGTGGATTAACGAACGCCCCGCCACCAATCTCGAAATTCAAGAAGGCCAGTTCGACCCCACAGTCGGCTTAACCTATTTGCAAATCGGCCGGACCGGCTGGGGATTTCAAAAAAGTCAGAACGGTGGCAACACAACTCCGCCCGAAGGGCTTTACACCGCCACGTATCACCGCTACGGTTCGCGCGTCGGCGACGCGAGCAAGGACAGTTCCTTCTACGATGGCATTGACATTTCTTTGGCTGGCATCGCCGCACTCGCCCAAGGCGACAAGGCTTTCTTGGCCCAGGGCTTGGAGCGCATCTCGAAGATCGCCGGCGAAGCGGCGGACCAGTATCGCCCGGGCAATCCTTCGCAGATTGCACCGCTGCTGGCCGACGGGCTGAAAGCGACCCGCGGCTTATTAGCTGAAGTCAGGGCCAGCCACCTCGCCGAGCCCGGCAAGAGTGACGTTGCCTTCGAACTCAATGTGAAGCAGGAGCAGTTTGAGAAAGCGCTCGCTCTCGCTCTCGAAGTTTCGTTTGACGCCGTCGTTGCTCCAGAAAAGGAGCCGGACAACCGTTTCGGCGGCGGGCAAGCCGTTACGTTTACCATCGCCATCCCGGGGCAGAAGTTTTTTGTCCAAACTGCCCTTCACAACGAAGGCGCGCAAAATATCGCGGTCGAGGAAATCGCTGTTCAATCGGCTGATGGAAAAGCCTGGACCATCAAAGCCGACAAGCCTTCTATCACATCGCTTTCAGCCGGTACGGAGAGCAAACTTAAATTCGCCATCGCCGCGCCGGAAGATGCCACGCTCACAAAGGCCTATTTCACCCGGCCCAATCAGGAACAGCCCTACTACAACCTTGTTGACGAGCGCTTTCGCAACTTGTCGCTTGCTCCGTATCCACTCAACGCGGCTGCGCGCCTCAGTTTCAACGGCGTGCCGTTCACCCTGCGCCGGGTTGTGGCCGCGAATCAACGCATCGATAACATAGGAATCGTCGAAGATCCGCTCATTGTCGCGCCCGCCATTTCCGTTTCCGTTACGCCATCTGCCGGTGCCGTCCCTCTTACTTCCACATCTTTTGTTTTCTCGTGCTCACTCGGGAGCAACGTAAAAGGCCCGGCGAAAGGTTCGGTTCGCTTACGACTTCCTCCCGGTTGGGCTTCAAAGCCCGCTCAAGCGCCTTTCTCTTTCGCGCGCGACGGCGAAAACGAAACGATGACGTTTCAAGTGACCCCTCATTCCCTGAAGCCAGGCAACTACGAAATTCGTGCCGTAGCCGATTACGATGGCAAGACTTACGAAGAAGGTTTCCGTCTGGTGGGCTACGCTGGCTTGCGCCCTTATCCCAGCTATCATCCGGCAACTTACAAAGCCGTAGGCGTTGATGTTGAGACCGCCAAAAATCTTCACATCGGCTTCCTGCCCGGCACCGGCGACGATGTTCCGCGGGCGCTCGAAGACCTTGGTGTTCAGCTCCAGACGCTCTCTGCCACCGACATCGAAAGCGCCGATCTCTCCCACTTCGATGCCATCGTTCTTGGCGTTCGCGCGTATGCCGTTCGCCCCGAACTTCGCTCGGCCAACAAGCGATTGCTCAGTTATGTCAGCAACGGCGGCGTGCTGATCGTGCAATACAACGTGCAAAATTTCGACCGCGATTATGGCCCCTACTCTCTAACCGTGGGCAATGCGCCTAGAGTTGTCGATGAAGCGTCCCCAGTGAAAATACTGGTTCCAGAAAGTCCGCTCTTTTCCTGGCCTAATAAAATCACTACAGCCGATTTCGATGGTTGGGAGGAAGAACGCGGCCATGGCTTTATGCAGAAATGGGATGAGCGGGGTTATCAAACGCTGCTTGAAACCCACGATCCCGATCAAGACCCTCAAAAAGGCGGCCTTTTGTTGGCCCGCTACGGGAAAGGTATCTATGTTTACAACGCGTTCGCGCTGTACCGCCAACTTCCGGCGGGCGTTCCCGGCGCGTATCGGATATTGGCTAACCTTATCAGCCTTGGCAAAAATCCTGGTTGGCATTAATAACTTTTGTACATTTCGCAGCGAACTTATGGGCAGAGCAATCTAATCGAGAAGGTGCGCAAACAGATGTTGAATAGAAAAATACTCAGTTTATTCGGTTCGTTTCTTGCCGCGGCGGCCATGGTGTCCGCTGCGCAAAAAGTCTTCCCCGATCCGGCCATCGATGTCCCCGCGTCTGGCGGTGACCAAATCGCCGTATTCGCAGGCGGCTGCTTTTGGGGCATTGAAGGCGTTTTCGAAAAAGTGAAGGGCGTGAAATCCGCCGTTGCCGGCTATTCCGGCGGCGAGAAATCCACCGCCCATTATGAGATGGTGAGCGAAGGCAATACCGGTCACGCGGAATCGGTTCAGGTCACTTTTGATCCGAGTCAGATCACGTATGCCCAACTGCTGAAGATCTTCTTCTCTGTGGCTCACGATCCCACCGAGAAAGATCATCAAGGGCCCGACTGGGGTACGCAATATCGTTCAGTCATCTTCTATGCGAACGACGACCAAAAGAAGGCGGCCGAAGGCTATATAAATCAGCTCACGGAGGCCAGAATCTTTTCACACCGGATCGTTACGCAGGTTGTGCCGCTCAAAGCTTTCTACGCGGCCGAGGCTCACCACCAGCACTACCTGGAGCTCAATCCCAACCAGCCTTATATCTTGATTAACGATCTGCCAAAGATAGCAGCGCTCAAGAAGCAGTATCCTGACCTCTGCAAACGCTAAGACTTCGGTTTGTCTGTCTTGGCTTCGGTTGACGGTGGCGGCGCACCCTCCGGTGTCGTCACCTGCAACTGACGTATGATGCGGGCTGTGTGATCGTACTGGCTTAGCTTTCGTTCGTCGCTGATCAGGCTCTTCCACTTAGCCCGCAGTTGGTAATCCACCGAAAAACTCAGGTCTTCAAACTTGTAGCGCCCGTCCTTCTTTGTGAAGTATTCAAATCTTTCCTTGGTTTTGCCGTCGACAAGAGTCACCAGCGCGCCCTCTAGTGGCTGGCCTGAATCGTCAACCACTTGCCCCGTTACGGTACGCGTGGTGGGATTCTTTTCCTTCTTAGGATTCAAAGGCCGGTGATTATCCAAAAACACCGGCGCATTGCTTTCCGGCCCTGGCGACGACGATTCCTGCGCGAACCCGCCTAAGCCAACCGAAAGTCCAAACAAAAGAACCTGCGTATTCAGTTTCATAGCACCCTTCATTAAATCGTATCAACAATTCCGCGCTACCATTTTGTATGTCCTTCCTTCAGAGCCACGTTCTTGCTTTTGAGAGCCGCCGCCAACAGGAAATGGCGGAACTCATTCGCATCAACGGCGGCCAACCGTTTGTAGCGCCCGCCTTGCGCGAAGTTCCCTTGGAAGAGAATCCCGCCGCGTTCGAATTCGCCGCGGATCTCTTTGCCGGCAAGTTCGAAATGGCTATCTTTCTGACGGGAGTGGGCACACGCCTCCTGCAGCGCGTACTTGCCACGCGCGAACCGGAAAATCGTTTCCTCGACGCGTTACGCAAGCTTACGGTGGTGGCGCGCGGCCCGAAGCCAATGGCTGTTCTGCGCGAGTGGCAGGTGCCCGTCGCCGTGGCCGTGCCCGAACCCAACACTTGGCGCGAGCTGCTGCAAGCCATTGCCGGCCACAAGGAAGTATCGGTGGCTTTGCAGCAATATGGCCGTCCGAATCCTGAACTGATCGCCGGACTCGCGGCACAAGGACGAAACACAATCAGCGTCCCCGTCTATCAATGGGCGCTCCCTGAGAATACAGCTCCTTTGGCCGAAGCGCTTCAGCGACTGATTGCGGGGCGCTTTCAAAGCGCCATATTCACCACCAGCGTGCAGGTGGATCACTTCCTCAATTTCGCGCAACAGAAGGGCCAGCGCGCCGAAGCGCTCGCCGCACTTAGAGAGATTTTCATCGCGTCGATTGGTCCCACTTGCACGGAAGCGCTGTTGGCTCACGGTTTGAAACCTGCGCTCGAGCCAAGCCATCCGAAGATGGGCGTACTTGTTCGCGAAGCCGGCTTAGCGTTCCACAGCGGTATCGCTACTAACTCCGAAACTGAGCCGGAAGCGTCAGCGACCTAGTTTGGCACCGCCTTGCTGACACGTCTCGGCCATCTTTTTCACCGCCCAACTNNCGCGACTGCAAAGGAGTCGGCAACGCATCCCGCAAGCATCGGATTCGTTCACACCTTCTCAGCGCAGTTGGGATTCTAGCGCTTCAAATCGCCGTTTGAGGTCGTCGAATTCGCTGCGGAGGTCGCGGAGGTCTTGTTCGAGTTGGGCGACGCGGGTGGGAGGTGCGACGGAGGAAGATTGCTCGGCGAGCGCTTCTAAGTCGGGTTCACCGGACATCAGGTGAACATAGCGGGCTTCTTTTTGACCAGGCAGACGGGGGAGTTTCTTGACCAGAGCGCCGGCAGGCCACCCGGCGAGTTTGTCGAGGACGATTTCGGTTTCCGCGAGGTCGGCAAACGAGAACATGCGGTCACTGCGGTCTTTGATTTCGCCGAGGGTCTGAGCGCCGCGCAGGAACAAAACACAAAGCACGGCCGATTCGCGGCGGCCAAGATTCAACGTCTCGGAAATGCGCTGTGCATATTTGTTGACCCGCCCGCCGCCAGTGACGGTGAGAGCGAAATGCTTTTCGCGCAAGCTGGCCAGAGCATCGGCGACGGTATCATCATCGTAGTTCACGACGGGATCGCGATTCGATTTTTGGTTACAGGCGTTGACCAACGCGTTTAGCGACAGTGGGTAATATTCGGGAGTAGTGGCTTCTTTCTCTATGAGAGCGCCGAGTACCCGGACTTCGACAGAGTCGAGGGAGTGCATATGATTACCGTCTCTCTTCTGACCTTAGCTCGCCGACAATCTCCGCCACAATACTCAGCCCAATCTCTTGCTGCGTCTGCGCCCCAATCGAAATCCCCGGCTTCGTCCGCACTCCTGCCAGCCGCTCCGACGCCAGCCCTCTCAGACCCAGGCTCTGCAAAACCTCCTGCGATCTCTTCTTATTCGCCACCAACGCAATGTAAGGTATTCCCACCCCAACCGCCTGCTCAATCGCTTCCTCGTCAAAGCGCCCCATACTCGCCACCACGCAAAATTGCCGCGCGGTCTCCGGCAATCGCGCAAAATCCATCGTCCGCAAAATTGCCGTAGCTTCGGGCATCTCGCCAAACGTCGACAGCGGATCAACCACCGTCACGCGATACTCCAGCAACCGCACCATCCTCACCACGGCGGTCGCAACGCTCTCCCGCCCCACCACTACCACATCCGGGCTCGCCGGCAAACTCGTCTCCGCTACCTCCCACACCGGCAGCGCAAACCTCCCACTCGTGTAGATCTGCGTCAGTGTCTCCAAATCTTGCGGCCGGTCCACATCCAGCAGCACGCCTGCATCATCCACCTCCAGCTTTCGGATAT
Organism: Bryobacterales bacterium; assembly: GCA_003167495.1. GTDB lineage: Bacteria > Acidobacteriota > Terriglobia > Bryobacterales > Bryobacteraceae > Bog-105. The sequence goes on from PMSX01000242.1 coordinate 7,383, forward strand.
TTTCCAAATGATCTCCAAAAATCGCGCGGCAACCCGTGTCTCCCTTCAGCCCCGCAATCTCCGGAAACACCGAACGGTCTAACAGCACCGGATTCCCGCGAAAGCCGCGATACAACGGAATCAAAATCTGCGGCTTGTGAGTCAGGTACTCATCAATGATCCGATCAATCGTCGCCGGCTTGACCAAAGGCTGATCCGCCAATACCACCAGCGTCCCCGCAGCCCGTTCGTCCAACGCTCTCAGTCCGCGCTGTAACGACGTCCCCATGCCTTCACTGAACGTATCGTTGACGACAACCTTCACACCCGGTCCAATCAGCGGCCGAATCGCCTCCGCCGCCGCGCCCAGCACCACTACAATCTCATGCACCTGCGACGCGCGCAGATTGTCTAACGTATGCTCCAACAGCGTCTTCGATCCGAGACGCAGGAGTTGCTTTGGGCTCCCCATGCGGCTGGCCGTGCCGGCCGCAAGGACAACGGCGGACAGAATTTGAGTTGACTCTATCGGTTCTTTATGCTGTAATTCCTTAGCCATGTTCCGTCTCAGTTCCGCTCGATTCGCTCCCTTAATAAGCTTACTGTTCGGCCTGCCTTTAACAATGGCTGCCGCAAAACTGTCGACCTCCGCACTCTGTGACGATGGAGTCGGCGCTACCGCGGTGCCCATCGTCCATACGCCAACGAACTCTTCTTGCACGGGGCTATATACATCCGCTAGCGCAACGGCAAGCATATTTTCTGTCACTGCCACAGGATCCGCAGTCGGGGTTGAGACTGATGGTTCCGCAACCGCCAGCGCGGGATCTGTTGTAAGTTTCGTATTTACTGGTGGAACAGGATCAGGCTTTTTTGTCCCATGCGGGACTTCTAGCAACAATAATACATTCGGAATATTGTCTGGTTCGTTCGGATTGACAAGTTGGCAATCCCTTGGACCGAACGGTCCGACGGTGAATAGTTGTTCCCCCAATCCCGGGCCGCCTGCTCCAACGCGTTACGCCTTCACTTACGATCAATCTCAGCAAGCCATTCTTTTTCTCTATGCCACGGGCGGTGGGTCTTCCAGTTGCGACCCTACTTGCAACGGAGGTACAGCCACCTTCGCTGGCTTCGATCTATACAACTCCTCGGGAGCCCTTGTTGATTTCGTCAGCGCCGCCTCCGTCATCACCGATATCACGGCTCCCGAACCATCCTCGGCCACTCTGTGTCTCGCCGCAACCGCCTTGGCTGCCGGGCTGGTCAAGCGGCGACGCGCTACGTCCATCTGTTAGTCGAGTCACTTCTCATCTGGCTCACTCAATAAATCTCCCAACCTGTCAAACCGTTGTTCCCAAATCGATCGCCGGTCGCCAATCCATTGCTGCGCTACAGAAAACCCAGCGGGTTCAATGCTGCAAGTGCGCACTCTCCCCACCTTCTCAGTTCGTACCAGCCCGCTTTCTTCCAACACCTGCAAGTGCTGAACTACCGCAGCCAGCGAGATGTCGAGCGGTTCTGCCAACCGTGAGACCGATATCGGCCCTTCGCTCAGCTTTTCTAGAATGGCCCGGCGCGTAGAATCGCCAAGGGCATGGAAAACATGGTCGACATTGGGTTGCTTCCTCTTCATCGGGCCGCGAACCGTTATCTGGCCAACTCCCCCGTCAATTTCTCGAGCAATTTGCGCCAACCCCCTTCGCGCATTTCAGGACTATCCGACCCTTCGAAAAACGCTCCCTGATGCGTAAAGATCAGGTCGGTCCCCGTCTCCGTCCGCAACACCTCCACTGTACCCAGAGACGCCGAAATACACCTCCCGCTCAGCGTCATCGTTGAAGCAAAAACAAGGCGTTGATTCGGCACAATGTCCAGATAACCGGTGTCGTTCGTGCAGGTGAGTCCAGCTACCGGCGTACCTTCTTTGAACCGAAAACGCGCCTTCTCCTTTCCTCCCACCCGAAAGTCCATCTCATATTCCTCTACTTCGTGGTGGTCGCCTTCCACAAACCAGCGGCGTTTCTTCGTAGGATCGGCAAAAGCTGCGAATACGCGCTCCGGCATGGTCGGATAACTGCGTTCGATGACAAACGTGCTGTGAATGACAGATTGTTTTTCCATTAGTTAACTCCCTACTTAAGTATTCATCCACGAAAATCAATTGTCAAGCGAATACTTAAGTGATTTTCTTCATTCCGTGACCTCCGTGAATCACATTTAATCCTGCCTTGTAAACATCCAATGCTAAAAAACAGTTAAGAGGGTTATGCTGCACTTGATAATTAAGACCAAAAAACTAATCCCGGTTGCCTTGATCGCAGCCATTCTTTCCCTCATGGTTTGCCTCACGCCAACGGCCGTGCAAGCCCAAGTTTTCATCTCAGTTCGCATCGGACCGCCGGCGCTGCCGGTTTATGTGCAGCCGGCCTGTCCGACGCCCGGTTATCTTTGGACACCTGGTTATTGGGCGTATGGTCCGATGGGTTACTACTGGGTACCTGGAGTCTGGGTGGCGCCTCCCATGGTGGGCGTTCTTTGGACTCCCGGCTACTGGGGCTTCGCGGGCGGCATCTATGCATGGCATGGAGGCTATTGGGGTCCGCACGTTGGCTTTTATGGCGGCGTCAACTATGGCTTTGGCTACGGAGGCTTTGGCTTTGTAGGTGGTGGCTGGGCGGGAGGTACGTTCCGGTATAACACCGCGGTGACAAATGTGAACACCACAGTGGTGCGAAATGTATACCTAGACCGGACAGTCATCAACAACACTACGATAGTCAACCGCGCGAGTTTCAACGGACCAGGTGGAGTTATGGCGCAACCCAGTCCGCAGGAGCGTGCGTGGGCGAATGAACGGCATTTCCAACCCACTAGTAATCAGTTGGCACACCAGCAAAATGCCGCCCAGGACCGCGGCCAATGGGCGTCGTCTAATCATGGGCATCCGAGTGTCGCGTCCATGGATACTGTAAACGGACGGCGCTTCTCTCCCGAGGCGCGGATGGCGGAACAGCAGCGCGTCAATCAACAGGTACATTCGGATCGGCAGGCCAATGGCGGACATCCCACTCATACTGAACACCAGCAGATAAACCGCGAACAGAACCACGCCAGCAAGAAAATTTCAGAAGGCCGGCACCCGAACAAGGAAGAGCGACACTAGGACATGGGCGCCTAATTGCGTCTGACCCCTTTTCCGCCGACCCCTTTTCCGCCTTTTCCGAATGGTGTCTGACCCCTTTTCGGACCTTAAGCGGCCCCGAGCGTCGTAAGCTTAAACGATGACGCTTTCTGGCATCTCGCGCAAGACGTCCGCTGTAGGACTCTTTCTCCTGGCCGCCTTCGCTCCACCGGCGCTGGCTTCGCCCGAACCGCCCAAACCAAAAATCCGCGCGATTACCGGCTTCATCACAATCGATGCCAAGTCGTATCCAGCACAGATTGAAGAGGCAGTGAAATTCTTGAGCCAGGTGCGGAGCGGCATTCAGGCTGCAGGTTACGAGGTGTCGGGGATACGAATTTCAACGCAGCCGTTTTCCGAGTACACGAGCGGATTGAGCCGTTCGGACGCGCTGGGTGTGTTGCGAGGCATCAACGATCTAGCGGCGAAGCTGAAGTTTGCGCCGAACATAGGTCCAGCAATGACGGCAGACAACGATGACACCGGCCCGGTGGATCTACTGATTGAGGCTTTGTCGGCGCCGGGAAATCGCCTCGCGGCGAACATTGTGACCGCGGCCGAAGACGGAATACATTGGAACGCAGTGAGGCAGGCCGCGCGCATCATACACGCTGTCGGTGAACGGAGCCCGCATGGCCAGGGGAACTTTAACTTCGCCGCGATCGCCATGCTTAAACCATATGGCCCGTTCTATCCAGGCGCGTGGCATCCAAAGGGCGGCCCGCCCAGCTTCGCCATTGGACTGGAATCAGCCAATGTGGTGATGGACGTATTCGCCCGCAACCACGATCCTCGCACCGCTGGGCAAGCACTTACTGCCGCGCTTTCGGTCCACGACCGTGCGGTCGAAACGGCGGCTCTGAAAGCCGCGGATGGCAGCGGTTGGACCTACGCGGGCATCGACCCAACGCCGGCGCCCAGCGGCAACGTTTCTATCGGCACAGCTATCGAATCGTTCACCGGCGAACCGTTTGGCTCTCCCGGCACGGAAACCGCTTCGGCCATCATCACACGCGCGGTGAAAGCCGTCCCGGTGAAACAGACGGGATACTCGGGACTGATGATCCCCGTGCTCGAAGATGCTGTACTGACGCGCCGCTGGACAGAGCAGACCTATGGGCTTGATTCGATTCTGGCTTATTCTGCCGTTTGCGCCGGGGGCGTGGATACTGTGCCGCTTGCCGGCGACATCACTGAAGACTCGATTGCGCGCATCGTTGGCGATGTGTCGACGCTCGCGTTCAAATGGAATAAGCCGCTGGCGGCGCGCCTGCTGCCTGTACCAGGAAGGAAGGCTGGTGAGATGACTGAGTTTAGCGGAGCGCTCGGAAACGCGATCATTCAGCCGCTTAGTGGTTCGACTCGGAGATAGTACCGGCGGCTGCTTCGGCGGCCTCTAAAGCAGAGCGGAACTGCTTCAATTTCGCAGGACCCATTTGCTCGGCAAACGTCTGTTGAGCTTTCTGCCATAATGTAAAGCTCTGGCGCACTTTGCCCGCGCCACTCTTCGAGAGGCGAATGAGACGTTCGCGGCGGTCTGCACTTTGCGCCGGGACAAGGAGATTGGACTTCTCTAGCGGGATCAAATTTCGGGTGAGCGTCGTCCGATCCATACCTAGTTGCGCGGCGAGAGCGGTGCGGCTGATTTCGCCCGCGCGAGCGACATTGATAAGCACCGCATACTGGGTCACGGTGATCCCAGCGGGCTGCAGCGTTTGATCATAGAGCATGGAGAGCTTGCGAGCGGCGCGGCGGAGCTGCGAACAGGCGCAGGGGCCGTATTCGTTAGCGTAGAGGATCTGGTCTTTCCCGGGCATGCGTGTAATTACACGTATATGATATCCTAGCCTTTGTGATGACGCGATTGCACTACGCGTGGGTGATAGCGGGTGTGACGTTTTGTGTGCTGCTGGTAACAGCGGCTGTGCGCGCTACGCCTGGCGTCCTGATGGTCCCGCTGGAACAAGAATTCGGCTGGTCGACAGCGGCCATTTCCGGCGCGATTGCCATCAATATCGCCTTATTTGGCCTGATCGGGCCGTTTGCAGCGTCGCTTATGAATCGCTGGGGTGTGCGTCGCCTGGTGTTGTGCGCCTTGGCGCTCCTGACGGTTTCAGTAGCTTTGACCACCCAGATGAAAGCACAGTGGCAATTCACCCTCTTGTGGGGCTTTTGCGTGGGCGCGGGTACGGGCATTACGGCGATGGTGCTGGCGGTAGTGGTAGCGAATCGCTGGTTCGAATCTCGGCGCGGATTGGTTTTGGGTCTGCTTTCGGCGGCGAATGCCACCGGGCAGCTGCTGTTTTTGCCGGTGCTGGCTCGATTCATTCAAGCATCCGGCTGGAGAAGCGCGGCGCTGGCAGTGGCGGGAATCGCCGCCTTGGTATTTGTGCTGGTTTTCCTTCTCATGAAAGACCAACCGGAGGAGTTGGGATTGAAACCGTTTGGCTGGCAGGCCGCGTGTGAAGGCCGAACCGTTGCCGCCAAGGCGCTTGAACCTTTACCGGCGCTGCGGCTGGCTTTGCGGTCGCCCGCATTTTGGGTTTTAGGCGGTAGTTTCTTTATGTGCGGTGCAAGCACAAACGGCTTGGTGGGAACACATCTGATTCCGGCGTGCCATGACTTCGGCATCTCGGAAGTGCGGGCAGCCGGCCTGCTGGCGATGATGGGCATTTTTGACATTGTCGGGACCACCGCATCCGGCTGGCTGACTGACCGGTTTTCGAGCCGGTATTTACTTTTTGCGTATTACTCGTTGCGCGGCTTGTCGCTGCTGTTTCTGCCGCACACTCTTGCCAGCGGCGGAGCCAACCTGAACTGGTTTGCGGTGTTTTATGGCTTGGATTGGATTGCTACGGTCCCGCCAACCGTGCGGTTGACGGCGAACGCGTTCGGTCGGGAGAACACTGGCGTCGTCTATGGATGGATTGGCGCCGCGCACCAACTGGGGGCTTCGCTAGCGGCCTTGGTGGCGGGAACGCTCAGGACTGTCATGGGAGATTACAGACCGTCGTTTTGGAGTATTGGAGTGCTGTGTTTCCTAACGGGCTTTGTATTTCTGTTTTGCCGGGAGGCGCTGGAGCAAAGTGCGACGATGCCGGTTCCTGAAATGGTTTCCGCTTAAGGCAATGCTCATTGGGTGCGGCGCCAGGTGATGTTTTGCGGCATCACTTTCAAATACTCCGCCTTCATTTGCTCACTGAGTGAGTGGAGGCCCATGTGATCGTAGATCTCACTCAGTTTGCGGTAAGGATCGGGGGCGGAGCGGTCTAGCTCAATACTGTGTCGAAGCTCGGAGATAGCTTCTTGCTGCTTGCCTTGCGAGTCGAGTGCCACACCTAACACGTAGACAAAGCGCGCATTGGTTGGTTCGCTGGAGACGGCTTGGCGGTAGAGACTGACAGCCAGATCGGCATGATTTTGTTGCAGAAGGATCGAGCCGAGAGTGGCGAGCACTTGAGAATCGCGTTGCGGCAAGTGAGACAGAATCTGATAGGAACGGTACACTTCATCCCAGTCTTTCGTGCTCCTGCCCGTTTGGAACAAAGCGAGGCCGAGGTTGCGAGCGGCCAAGCCGGCAGGAGGTTCGCGCCATGCCCTCAGTTCCCCGCCAATTGGTTTGGCGTCGGAGGGTGCATGGGAGGTAGGAACCGCAATGCGGTGGTTGGTAATGGCCGCGTGGGAGACGTTGTTGGGCCGGATGCGCGGCATATGACAAGATACGCATTCGTCCGCCGGTTGATGCTGCTGGGCCGTGAACAGAGTGGAGTGGCACGTTAAGCAAGCCGCCCGAACTTCTTGCGCGCGGTTGGAAGCAGAGGAATGCGGATTATGGCATGTTCCGCACCACATGCGCCCCGCGCTTTCGCGCGCACAACGGCTGAGTGACAACTGTTCAGACTGGCTCACGGCCTTTTCTCCCGCGCTAGCCGGAGTAGGAACAAGATACGTCGAGAAGACAGATTCGAGTTCGGCGCCGGCGTGGAAATCCTGCCAGCGCTTGCCGGGATTTAAGATTCGGACTTCCCCCTCCAGATGGCATTGCTCACATACGCTGTCACGTGCCGCGGTCGACAGCTTGCCCGGATTGACGATTGAGCCAGGCACCGGGTTTTGCAAGTGTGCTTGGGTGGGCCCGTGACAGCGTTCGCATGAAATCGGTGAAAGCGCGGGTTGACGAAATTGGTTGTCAGTGCCGGGAACGAGATTCACGGAATTTGAATGGCAGAAAACGCAACCCTCCGAAATGGGGCGAGTGAAATCGAGGACGTGCTCAGGCTCGTAACCGGGAGCGACCTCCCAAAGGGAACCTTGGGAATAATAGGAGACCGGTGACTGGAACAAGAAGGGCGGAATGGAAATCAGATAACTGAATCCAATTTTACCGGCGCCCACAGCATACGCGACGGGGTATTCGGCGATCAGGCCACGCGATGCAAGGTGCTGAATCATAGTGCCGTCGGCAGTGTGGCGAATGGTGATCTCGGAGTCGGAGAGTGGGTGCCGGATGTGGCCGTCGGGCTGATTCGCGACAGTGCTTAAAGTGTGCGACATCGCGTTGCGCGCGAAGGTTCTTACCTCGTTGGGGTGACACGAAGTACAGGACGTGTCCTGTGCTGGCAGGGGCAAGGAAAGAAGAACGGTTAAAACTCCGACGGGGTAGAAAGCCAAACAAAATTATCTCTAATCGTAGCGGAGAGCAAGCATCGGATCAATGCGCAGGGCGCGGCGAGCGGGCAACAACGCAGCGACGGCCGCAACCACTGAGAAAACGCCGAGAGCGGCGAAATAGGTTAGGGGGTCAAGATTACTGATGCCGTAAAGTTCGCGGCGCAGCAACTGCGACAAAGCGGCCGCACCGGCAACGCCCGCGAGCAAACCAATGAAAACAGTGCGGCCAAACTGCTTGAGCACGACGGACATCACGTGTGCGGGTTCTGCCCCTAAAGCCATGCGAAGGCCGATTTCCTTGGTACGCTGCGACACGGAATAAGCGACAATCCCGACGATGCCGAGACAAGCGATGAACAGGGCCACTGCGCCGAGGATGCTGACGACGAGTGCGCTGTCCTCAATGGGTTCGAGGCGGTTACGGAACGATGTCTTAAGAAGTTCCGTGTAAGGAAGAACGTCAGGTTGAATGGATTTAGCGGTTGCGCTGATGGCCGCGAGGAGGGTTTCGATTGGGCCTGACGTTTTGACCAGCGCGACGGCGGATGGAAGCCTGCCGGCATCGAGGGGGAAATAGGCTTCGACGGCATCAGGGTCTTGCCGTTCGACCAGGCGCGCCGTGCCGACGATGCCAACGATCCTATAGTTAGCACCGTCCGTAGTGAAGTCTCCACCGAGCGCGTCTTTTGTGGGCCAACCGAGGTGGGCGAACGAATCTCCTATGACAATCGCGTTTGTGTCTCCCGTTTGGAGAGCGCGACCGCGCTGCATGGGAATGCCCATGGTTCTGAAGAATTGCGGACTGACGCGGGAGACGTGAATCGCCACTTGCCGGCCAGCGATTTCGGTGCCATTGGTTTCTACACTACCTCCCAAGGGAGGAATGGAAGTGAGAGCGACTGACTGGACACCTGGGAGTTGCAGGAGACGGCTTTGCAGTTGGTCGAGATAGGCGCGCGCTTTGTCGGGAGAGTAGCCGTGAGAATCCAAGCCGGGCGTAATGAGCGCCACATTTTGGTATTCGAAACCCGGATGGAAATGCAAGGCGTAGTCGAGAGCGCGAGCCAGCAGTCCAGAGACTATGAGAAGAACGCAACTGGCGGCGACTTGCGCGCCGATGAGCAACTGGCGCATGAACGAAGCGCGACGATGCTGCTTGGCGACTTGTAAAGCCGGCGTGAGACCGAACAATACAGCCGCAACGAGACCGGCAGCGAGGGAGAAAGCGACGACGCGCCAGTCGGGCGTGGCTTTCAACCAAGAGGGGGCGTCGGCGAAGAGAATGAAGCTACGCAGCGTGAAGAAGGCTAGAGTCAAACCCGCAATCGACCCCAGGAAGGCGAGCAAGAGGCTTTCTGTGAAGAGTTGGCGGACGAGGCGAGCGCGTCCGGCACCCACAGAGATGCGAATCGAAATTTCGCGTTGACGCGCTATGCTGCGGGCGAGCAGCAGACTGCCGAGATTGCCACAGCAGACGGCAAGTATTAGAAGAACCAGAGCACTGACGAGAGCGATGACCGGAAAGACTTCATGCCAAGCGCTTTGCGGTGCGCCTGAACCTTTGCTGCGGCCGTGTTCCACGCGAGCATAGCCAGCCGGATCGGCGTGAACCGTTTCGTTCTCCCAGAGATCTTTCGGATGTTGCTTGTAAAGCTCGGTGACCAGCGTGCGGAGTTCGTTCTCCGCAGCTCTGGCCGTGATGCCGGGCCGCAGACGCGCCCACGTATCGACGCCATCATCGTGAGAGAAGTCTGTTAAGAGGCGGCTCCCGGCAAAGAAATAAGGTTGTGCGGTGATCGGAAACCAGGCGTCCGTCTGACTCAAGTCAAGGCCGCTGAAGTCAGCAGATGCGATCCCGATCACGGTAACAGGTTTGGCATTGAGGAAAATCACCTTGCCGGCGATAGCTCGGTCGGCACCGAAGCGGCGCTGCCAGAAAGAGTGGCTCAGGACAACGACGGGTGGCGCGCTGGGAGCATCGTCCACGGACGGAATGAGAAGACGGCCGAGGTGAGGAATGGCGCCGAGTTCACTGAAGAAATTAGCAGTGACGAAGTGAGTACTGACCGGCTTCTCTTCGCCTTCAATACGCATGCGGGCACCGGTAGAGGCAACCACGGCAGAGAGGGTTTTGGAATATTCGCGCAGGAAGGCCATTTCGGGATAAGACATGTAAGACGCGTAGTCGTGCGGAGCGCGTGGTTCGAGGCGCACCAGGGTGTCTGGATCGCGCACCGGGAGCGGTTTGAAGAAAATCAGGTTAAAGAAGCCAAACGCAGCAACGTTCACGCCAATGCCAATAGCCAACATGAGGATAGCGGCAAAAGTAAAGCCCGGCGATCTTCGCAGCATGCGGGCGGCGTAACGGAGATCTTGCAAAAGGCGGTCGATCCAAGTCCAGCCCCAAGCATCGCGCGCTTCTTCGCGGAGGCGGAGCGTATTGCCGAAGTGGTTGCCTTGCTGGGTGGCGATTTCGCGATGGACCTCCATTTCATCGGCCAGTTCACGGTCAAGACGGCGGCGGTTGAACAAATATTGGAGGCGGCGTAGAAATTCCGGCATATGTTTAAGCAGTTCGCAAAACGGATTGGATTGCTTCGTTGACTCGTTCGTAATCGGCGAGCTCGGTTTCGAGTTGTTTGCGGCCCGCGGCTGTGAGTTTATAGAAACGGACTTTGCGATTGGTTTCGGAGATACCCCAGTCGGAGTTGGCCCAACCTTTCAGCAGGATGCGCTGTAGCGCGGGGTAGAGTGAGCCTTCTTCCACTCGTAGAACCTCCGAGGATAGAGCGTGAATGCGCTGGGCGATTGCATAGCCGTGAAGCGGACCAGAGCGCAGCACGCGGAGAATAAGAAGGATGAGGGCGCCGGAAGGCATTTCGCTCTTAGGCATAGACATTATATGGGTAGCATAGCGACGTCTGAGCATGATGTCAAGAAGATTTAAGGGTGTTAAGGTATTAAAATGCTCGGGAGTGCCGCAGCGTTGGTGGCGCTGATTTTCGCAGCCACTCAGAATTCGCCTCCTCTTGCCCCCAAATCTCCTGACACGCCTGGCGAAGGATTGCATATGGCGGTACGGACGGGGAACCTGGAGGAAGTAAAACGCCTTGTCGCCAATGGCACGCCAGTGGACGTACGCGATGTTCTGGGCAGCACACCTTTACTGGACGCTGCATGGACCGGCCAGATTGAGATTGCCGAATTCCTGATTGCGCAAGGCGCCGATGTAAATGCGCGGCATAGCGAAGCTGGGTCAACTCCGCTGCAGTATGCGGTATTGACCGGGCGGACGAATATGGCTCAGTTGCTGCTGAACGCCGGTGCACATGTGGGCGGCAAGTACCGCGATGGACAAACCCTGCTCCATGTAGCGGCCGCGCGCGGCGAGGCGCAGCTGATAGATTTGCTGGTGGGTGCCAAAGCGGACGTTCAGACGCTGGACGCGAACGGCAACACACCGCTCGATAGCGCCGTTCTGCACGGCCAACTTTTTGCCGTGGAAGCTTTGTTGCGGCACCATGCCGACGCAAGCTTCGCGCACCCGTTCGATGGGCGTGGCGCTTTGCACGAAGCCTGCATGCGCGGGTTCGCGAATATGGTGCAACCTTTGGTGAATGCGGGGGCGGACCCTACGGCGCGTGACCGCTCCGGCCAGACTCCGCTGGATATTGCCTTGGCCTATAAGAATGGCAGTGTGGTGGCTGCCTTACTCCGTTTGGGTCAAAAGCTAAAGGAATCGCAAGAAATTGCCGAAGAAACCATGGAATCGGCGGCATTGCGAGGGCAGACGGAGATCGCCCGCATATTGTTAGACAGCGGTTTCGATGTGAACAAGCCCTCGGCGCACGGGTCGATCTACTTGAACGATGCCGCGCTGAAGGGACAAAAGAAGATGGTGCAACTGCTGCTTGATCGTGGCGCATCGGTAACGGCGCGCAACCAGACAGGCGGTACGGCGCTGCATGATGCCGCGTTAGGGGGCAATGCCGATGTTGTGGCCTTGCTGCTCGACCGGGGAGCCGGAATTGACGATCAGGAACGTGAATCGGGCGCTACGCCGTTGATGATGGCGGCTTCGCTGGGGCGCGTTGAGGTTGTAACGCTTTTGTTAAAGCGCGGGGCGAATCGCCAGCTTAGGGATAAGGCGGGGCATACCGCTCTGGAGCGCGCGCGGGACACCGATAACGAAGAAATCGTGAAGCTGCTCACGCCCGGTCGAGGGTAGCACTTATTCGCTTTAGTTTTTTCACTAAGCCGCGTGTTAGTGCCGATAAGAGAAATAACAGGAAAGGAAACTGCCTTGACACGCGGAAAACGTATTCAGAAAATTATGCTGGCCGATGGCCACACACTTTTTCGGAGGGGATTGAAGACGCTGTTAGCGAATGAGACCGATCTGGAAATCGTGGCCGAGACTGGCAGCCTAACGGAGGCAATGGCGGTGGCAAAGCTGCTCACGCCTGATGCGCTTGTCATGGATCTCGGATTGTTGGCTGAAGCCGATGACGCGGCGAAGCTGGATCTACGGCAGATGACTGCTTCCACGGGCCTTCTGTTCCTCACGGAGCAAGATACACCTGAACAGCTGGAAAGGGCTATGGCGGCGGGCGCTCGCGGTTATATGTTGAAGAACAGTCCGGTCACCCAACTGGTAGCGGGCATTCGGCGGGTGACCTTGCAGGACGATCAGAACGCCCGCGGCTTATCCCTCTTTACGTCTGACTTGAAAGCCTTGGCGGAATCGAACGGCTTCCCACGGCCTTCGGTGCTGACTTCGCGCGAACAGGAAGTCATGCGCTTGCTCGCCGAAGGCCACACCGTACGCGAAGTCGCCTCTGAGTTAGCGTTGAGTATTAAGACGATTGAGGCTCACAAGCTGAATCTGATGCGGAAGCTGGATATTCACAATCGGACGAGCTTGATTGAAAGCGCAGTGCGGATGGGCTTGTTGGTTACGGAGAAGGTCGAACCCTCGTAGTGGCGAAAGCCTTCAGGGGGTCAGCCCCTGGGCTCAGCCTGTGCCTCAACCTCTCCGGGTGAACTTGCTACGCTGCGAGTATGGCGAAGTTCTTCCTTGGCGTTCTCATTGGAATTGTCGTAGCGGTTCTTGGCTCGATCATTGTGCTGTTCGCAATCGGGCGCATTTTTGCCAACAAGCAGCCCACGGTTGCCGATACCTCAGTGCTCGTGCTGGATTTGCAAGGCGAAGTTCCGGAAGCAGCGCCGGTTGAAATTCCTTTCCCTATCGGCCGTGCGCAGGCTTCGCCAACCGTGCGCGATTTGTGGACTTCATTGCATGAAGCGGCCAAAGATCAACGGATAAAGGCCGTTATTCTCGAACCGCGCAGCATTGGCGCGGGCTGGGCCAAACTCGAGGAAATACGCCAGGAAATCGTGGAGTTCAAGAAATCCGCTAAACCTGTCTATGCCTACCTCCAAGCCCCCGGTTCGCGTGAATACTATCTAGCATCCGTGGCCGACAAGGTCTACCTTTCGCCCGACGACATATTGGACGTCAAAGGCTTCCTGCTCGAAGAAATGTACCTCAAGAATTCGCTCGACAAGTTGGGCGTGCAGGTAGATGTCGACCACATCGGCAAGTATAAGGACGCGGGCGACATGTTTACCAAGAGCAACATGACGCCTGAAACGCGCGAGGTGCTCAATCAAGTACTCGATCAGATTTACAACAATTTCTGCAGCACTATAGGCCAGTCCAGGCACCTGACGGCCGACCAAGTGAAGGCTTTGATCGACGTCGGTCCATTCATGGGCTCCCAGGCCAAAAGCAATGGCCTGATTGATGAACTCGCTTACGAAGATCAGGCTTACAACGATCTCAAAAAGAGAACCGGCGACAAAGATCTAAACAAGATCGGCATCAAAACTTATTTCCGGGCGGTGCCGGGCAGAGGCGACCGCATCGCCGTGCTGGTGGGCGAAGGGGAGATCGTACGCGGCGATCCGCAAGAAGGATTTGGTGATACCGGCAATATCTCCTCCGGCGGCTTCGCGCGAGTGATTCGACAAGTGCGCAACGATTCGTCCATTAAAGGAGTGATTGTGCGGGTGAATTCGCCCGGCGGCGATTCGGTGGCGTCCGATGAAATTCTGCACGAGCTGAAATTACTGAGTGCGGCCAAGCCGCTGGCGATTTCGATGTCTGACTATGCTGCGTCAGGCGGTTATTTTATTTCGATGACGGGAGATCCCATCGTTTCGTATCCGAACACGTTGACGGGTTCGATCGGCGTGCTTTATATCCGCCCGAATCTACATGGACTGTTCGACAAACTGGGTATCCAAGAAGACCAGATCAGCCGCGGCAAGCTATCCAATCTGGACGACACGACACAGCCTTTGAGCGACGCGGGCCGGCAGAAGCTGCACGAATCGATTGAGGCGACCTACAAATCTTTTGTTGGAAAAGTGGCTGCCGCGCGCAAGAAGAGCTACGATCAGATCGACTCACTGGGCCAAGGCCATGTTTGGATGGGTGCCCAGGCAAAGACAAACGGTTTGATCGATCAACTGGGCGGACTCGATGAAGCGGTGGCAATTGTGCGGAAGAAGGCGGGGCTGAGCATTTCTGGCGCGACGAATCTCGTGTTATATCCCTCTCGGCGCACTTTGTTTGAACTGCTTTCGAATGCTACGCCCGAAACATTGGAAGAATCGGCGGCGGAAAGAAAAATTCGCGCCCTACTGCCTGGGTTGCCGAGTCAGCAGCTGCTAAAGGGCGGCATGCTGCGGATCTTGCCGTATAGCTTGAATGTGCGTTAAAAACTATTCCACCCGCAGCGCTTCCAGCGGGTTGACCGAGGCGGCGCGGCGGGCTGGGATGAAACTGGCCAAAATGGCGGCTATGCCAAGGACGGAAGCCACAACTATGAGAGTGGCCGCGTCCCACGAGTTGACGCCGAACAATAAGAAGCTGATCAGACGCGCGGCGGCCATAGCGCACACTAGCCCAATCATGATTCCTGCAAGAGTCAGCCAACCAGCCTCCTTCAAAATCAATTCGTAGACTGATCGGCGCTCGGCTCCCAGTGCCATGCGCACCCCGATCTCGCGCGTTCTCTGACTCACGGAGTAAGCGACAACGCCATAGAGGCCCACCACGCCTAGCAGCAGCGCCATCGTGGCGAAGCCTCCCACGAGCGAGGCCGCCATACGAGGCAAATAGGTCGACTGGTTCACTTGGTCGTGCATAGTTTTTCCATTGAATGTGACGATCCCGGGGTCAATCTGACGAATGGCAGCGCTCATGGTTGGGATTAGGGACTCTTCGGCTTGCGAAGTGCGGACGACGACATTGAAGAACTGCCCTGGATCTTGGTTGAATGGAAGGTAAAGCACCGGTTGATTGGGCGTATTCAGTGGGCCTTCTTTGATGTCGTCCACGATACCAACGATTTCCATCGGCTTCGCCTTATCGCTCAGCCCGGAAAGTTGCTTGCCCAGCGGATCTTCGTTAGGAAAGTAACGTTTTTCGAGCGAACGGTTAATGATGGCTACCAGCGGCTTGCCACGGTCCTCGGCGTCGGTGAACGCGCGCCCACGCAGCAGTCTCGCGCCAATCGTGGCGAAGTAGGCGGAGCTAACGTCGCGTTCCGGCGTTTCATTGTGTTCACCGTGCCACGGGCGGCCGACGATGCGGAAGTACGTTGTGTCGCCCCAACCTTCAACCGGCAAATCGCTCGAAACACCAACAGATTTAATACCTGGCAGAGCCGCAATGCGGTTGGTTACTTTCCTGGCAAGGGCAATCTGCTGCACATCTTTTGGGTAGGTGGACACAGGCGCGGCGAGTGAGAGCATTGACAGATGATCTGGCGCGAAACCGGCGTCCACATGCAACATCAGATAGAGGCTTTTGCCAAGCAGACCCGCAGCGACTAAAAGAATCATGGCCGTTGCTAATTCCAGTACAACAAGCTTCGAGCCGAGACGGCGCCAGGTGTTGCCGGAAGAGCCTCGTGTACCTTCGGCAAAACTGGCACTCATGTGCGGCGTGGCGAAGTGCAGCGCGGGCGTTAGTGAGAATAGAATCGACGCCAGTATAGCGATGCCGGCAGCGAAAAGCAAAACCCTCGGGTTCAAGCTCAGACCTTGGAAATAGGGCATGCTCGCGAGTATGTCCGCGGAAATGAGGCTGGTGAGAAATTTCATCACCCAGAACGCCGCCAGTATTCCCAAGACACTTCCGGCGATTGCCAGAACCAAACCTTCCGTCACAAATTGCGCGTTGAGGCGCGCCCGTCCAGCGCCCAGCGCACTGCGCACGGCGATCTCCCGCTTACGGCTCTCGGTTCGAACAAGTAGTAAGCTCACGACATTTACGCCCGCAATCAACAACAGCAGAGCGGAACCGCCCAGCAGCACGAGCAGGACCGGGCGGATGAAGCCGACGATGACGTCACTCAACAAGACAACGTTAGCTCCCTGGCCTAAATTTTCGGGATATTCTTTTTGCAGTTGTTGCGCGATCGAGGTGAGGTTCGCCAGGGCTCGTTCGCTCGACACGCCGTCTTTCAGCCGCCCGACTCCATAGATGGAATGGCAGCTCCGGCGGAGATCGCATTCACTTTCAGCGTGAAAGGCCACCCAAAATTCCGCTGGTTCACCGGGAGCAAATTGAAATTCGGAAGGCAACACGCCGATGACCGTGTATGGATGATCGTCAAGCGTCACCGTCTGTCCGAGCACCTCTTTTTTCCCGTTATAGCGTTTTTGCCAAGCCGCATAGGTTAAGAGGAGAGTGCGCTGCGCCGAGGGGAGATCTTCCCCGGAACGGAAGTCGCGCCCCAGCACGGGAGTGACTCCTAACGTATGGAAGAAGCCGTCACTCACTCGCGTGGTGCGCACTGGTTCTACTCCGCTTGCTGTTCTGAGAGTGACTCCGTTGCGGCCATAGATATCCAGTGAGCTAAACACTGTATTGCGCTTCTTCCAGTCAAGATAATCGGGATAGGAAAGATTACTCTGCGGGAAGAGTTGTATTTTTTCAAACACACCCAGCAGACGCTTGGGGTCCTTGTAGGGAAGCGGCTTGAGCAGAGCCGCATCCACGAACGCGAAGATCGCAATACTCGCGCACATGCCCAGCGCAAGCACAAAAATCGCGGTCCCGGTGAAAGCCCGGTTCTTGCGCAACTGACGCATGGCAAAGCGGGTGTCTTGGAACAGGTTGTCGAAGAACGGGACCGTGTTACGTTCGCGGCAAAACTGTTTAGTGGATTCGACTCCGCCTAACTTGAGAATGGCTTCGCGGCGGGCTCGCTCCGCCGTCATGCCGGCGCGCAGGTTGTCGTCTATGTGCAATTGCAGATGAGATTCAAGTTCTGCTGCCACTTCGCTCTCGCGTGTTTCGCCGCGCCAAAGGCCAGCGAGGCGCGAGAAAGACGCCCTTAACCAGTTGGTCAACCAGTTCGTCATGCCTGACCTCCCGTGGGGGTGAGAAAACGCGCCAGAATAGCCGTGGTTTGCTCCCAATTCTGTGCTTCCTTGGCCAACTGTTTGCGGCCATTGCGGGTCAGCTTGTAGAACTTGGCTTTGCGGTTGTTCTCGGAAGCTCCCCATTCTGACGCGATGGCGCCTTCCTGCTCCAGCTTCAGCAGCGCGGGATACAGGGTGCCGTAATTCAGACAAAGAAGCTGGCCGCTGGTCTGCTCAATGCGGCGGGCAATGCCGTAACCGTGCAGCGGCCCGAGAGTTTCCAATGTCTTCAAGACCATTAAGGCCAGGGTGCCCTGCCAGACGTCGGTTTTTTCGTCGCCCATAATGTCCTATTGTTTCCCCATAGGTATTCTGGCATGAGTTTGTATGGGAAAGCAATAGGGAAGAATCATAGGCTTTAAAATAACGCTCATGGCCAAAATGAGCCGGCTGTGCGATCCAACTGCGGCCGGTTTGGCTGCAGCTTCGCCCGATGCTGTCTCTGGGGAGTTGCGGTGCGCCCGCGTTTCGAGTCCCCTGGATTGCGTCGCAAGGATCACTAAAGAAAAACCAGATGCACAAAATACAATTCAATAGCGATATGATTTAGAATTAGAAGAACGCTTATGCCGCACGAACTGCAAAACCTCATAGATGCTGCAAAGACCCGCGAATTTCCCCCGTCGGAACGGGAAGCTCAACGTCGAAGTTTCGCATACAGTAACACAAAAATAGAGAATCCTCGAATTACCCGAGAGACAGTGGATCAGCAGGCCGAAATATTGGATGCGCGGAAGTCTGCGGGCGGACGCTGACGAAACACGGCATAGCCGAGCTCGCGACACTGAGCTAATCAGCGATCCGGATGAGCTTGCGAAGCAAGAGGCACGGAATGGACTTCGGCAGTTCGACTCGGTCATCGAGATTGTCGAACATCATCTTTCGCCAGACCGGCCTTTCCACTTTCGGCCCTCTCAGCTCCTCCATCTCAATCGCGTTGCGCTCGAAGGAATAAGTTCCTACGCGGGCAATTGGCGGCCAGCCGACATAGAAATCGGTGGCAGCAAGCATAAACCTGTGGGCGCTTATCAGGTTCCAGAGCTGGTCGAGGATCTCTGTGATTACATTAACGCCCAATCGGCGACACGAAGTGCGCTTCACCTGGCAGCTTACATGATGTGGCGCTAAACTGGATACATCCGTTTACTGACGGAAACGGCCGGACATCTAGAGCTGCATCGTACTTAGTGCTGTGCTTGCGCCTCGGTTACGTGCTCCCGGGCAGGCGGACAATCCCAGACCAAATTGCGGAGGATCGAACCCGGTATTACAAGGCTCTTGAATCTGCTGACGACAGCTTTCTTGCAGGGAGCGCCGATTTGTCCAAGATGGAAGAATTGCTTTCAGATCTGCTAGCTATACAGCTGGCGGCCATTCACGACGAGGCTTCTCATCAATAGGGTAGTTCGTTCCAGTACACAAGGTGACGGAAAACGCGCTACTCGTGGGAGTAACTCTCCAGGGTCGGCTTCCAAGAAACCAATTTAACCACCGCCGCAGGTGACAAAGTAGAACACTGTTAATTTTGAAAGCCGGCCCGCACCGGTTTCGAGGTGGAAAGACCGACACGTCGCAGTCAAGGGCGAACCTCGCCCTCTTAGATACTGTTGGCGCTCTATGTATCATTTTCAAGGACTACCGTCTCGAAACAAACGCACTCTCTCAACTGAGAGACATTCGTCATTTGAAGGAAGCTGAATTTACCAGTTCTACAATGTGAGGCGCTCCCTAATAACATTGCACGCATCCCGCGACTGCCTCAACGTACTATGCAGCGACCCGAATCGGTAGAACGCGCAAACCACTGAAGCAAATCCCATGTCCCGTCCGGCGAAGCTTCGTCCGGCAACGCGCCATTCCAACGCCTAATAAAATAACAACATGCCTACCCGCCGCAAACTCTTGAAATCCGCCGCCAGCGCCTGGCTCCTCCCACGCATTGCCAATGCCGCCGAACCCAAACGGATCGCCTTTGGCGGAATCGGTATCGAATGCAGCACGTATTCCCGCATTCGCACCAAAGACGAAGACTTTACGATTTTGCGTGGCGCGGAACTTGCGCAAAACAGTCGCTTTGCGCCTCTTAAAACCTATCCCTATCCATTTGTACCCACCATCGTGGCGACAGCCGTTCCCGGCGGCCCCGTCGCGGCGGACACATATCAGCGAATTAAGGCAGAGTTCCTACAACGCATTCAAAAGTTACTGCCTCTTGACGGAGTCTATCTACCCATGCACGGCGCAATGTTTGTCGACGGCATGGAAGATGCCGAGGGCGATTGGTATTCGGCTGTGCGCAAACTGGTCGGCCCCAAGTGTTTGTTGAGTGCCAGCTACGATCTGCACGGCAACATCAGTAACCGCGTGATCGCCAATCTCAATATGCTGTCGGCGTTTCGCACAGCTCCGCATATCGATCAGAAAGAAACCATGCGCCGCGCATGCGACATGCTTGTCCATTGCTTAGACACCGGCGTGAAACCCACGCTGCTTTGGGCGCCGATCCCCGTGCTCATGCCTGGCGAACGAACAAGCACCGAGTGGGAGCCAGGCAAACATCTGTGGGCCCAATTGCCCGCCCTGAACACGCAGCCGGGCGTGCTGGATGTTTCGCTCTTAGTTGGCTACGTTTGGGCCGACGAGCCGCGATCAACAGCGGCCGCGGTAGTGACGGGAACATCGCCCGAAACTCAGAAGAAAATTGCGCTTAGTTTGGCGCAGCAGTACTGGGATGCGCGCAAAGACTTTCAGTTCGGCACGAAAACAGGTACGATTGCCGAGTGCGTTCGTTGGGCAATGGAGGCGCCGACGCAACCAGCAATTTTGGCCGACTCAGGCGACAATCCAACCGGCGGCGGCACGGGTGATCGCGCTGAGGTTTTGGAAGAACTGCTTCGCCAGAAAGCGCGCAACGTTGTCTTTGCGGGTATCGCCGACCGTCCCGCGACCGATGCATGCTACCAAGCCGGCGTTGGCGCGGCGATTCCGCTTTCCATCGGCGCGACGCTTGATCCATTGGGCAGTAAGCCGGTCAAAACACAGGCCAAGGTTGTTTTTCTTTTGCAAACCGAACGCGAAGCCGTGGTTGAGGTTGGCGACGGTATCAAAGTGGTTCTCACGGCGCGCAGGCGGCCTTTTCACGACATTGTCGACTTCACTTCATTGGGCATGCAGCCCAAGGAATTTAAGATTATCGTCGTGAAATCAGGCTATCTTTCGCCGGAACTTAAACCATTGGCTAATCCCAGCCTGATGGCGCTTTCGGACGGTTCTATTAACCAGGATTTGGAACACTTGCCGAAGAATCGGCTGAGGAAGCCGAGCTATCCGTTTGTGGCGGATCTGAAATTCAAACCTTATACGTTAGGGCAGGATTGACGAGACGGCGATTCCAGACACCACTTCGTTTTCGCCATAGCTCTGGATGCTGAGGTATTCGGCCTTCTGCGTGTCCAACTGGCAATGCGCCAGTACGCGCCGATTGTTTAAGTCGAGCACCCAGTATTCCGGAACGCCCGCGCGGGCGTAGATGTCTCGTTTGGTGGCCGAGTCGCTTCTGAAAGTGGTATCCGCGACTTCAATGACCAGCGACAATTCACCACCGTTCGGATGACGGCGTCTGAAATCCGGTTTGTCAACCACTAAGACCGCGAGATCGGGCTCCGGTACGCTCCGCTCGCAATCCGCTGGGCCAGCTTCCATCGGCAGTTGAACTCGAACCAGTTCAATCCCGAATATCTTTGAGATAACCGCCATGCAAAGCCCAATTGCTGTTGCATGGGGCGGCTTTTGTCCCATTTTGTCAATTAGATCGCCGTCAATTAGTTCAAAACGCTGCCCTGCAAACAGCCCACCATCCAACATCTGCTCGACTTCAGATGTGGTAAAGCGCTTCCGTGGCGGTTGTGTGATCGCGGCCGACATTTAGTCCTAAGATTTATAAGTGCTTATCGAGCATCTTTTGGAATTCGGGTTTACCAATAGCACCGGTGCGCTGCTCGAGAATTTGGCCACCTTTGAAGAGCAACAAAGTCGGGATACCGCGAATGCCATAGCGAAACGCAGTCTGCTGGTTCGAATCCACGTCCAGCTTGCCAACCTTCACTTTTCCAGCGTATTCGGACGCCACTTGGTCAACGGTAGGGCCCATCATGCGGCACGGTCCGCACCACTCGGCCCAAAAATCAACCAATACTGGCACTTCCGAGCCCAAAACATCCTTGTCAAAGCCATCATCCGTAAATGTTAGCGTTTCCTTATCAGCCATTTCAATCTCCGATTTAATTGATGATTCGAGAGTAAATTTCGATTCATCCTCATGATAACGCTTGCGGCTCGAAAACGCTGTAAATAGTAATAGATTCGCGGGTACTGCGTAGTCAATGCACCGCTACGGTCTTAAGGTCGGCTGGCTTTCGCGAAACATGCAGCAGAATGCCCGCGCCCAGCGCCAGCAGCCCGAGCGAAATCCATTGCGTCAGCGAGAACGGTCCCACAAGAGATTGCTCATGCACGCGGAAGAATTCGACGATGAATCGTGCCGTCGAATAGAGCACGAGATACCAGCCGATCACCTGTCCGGCGCGGTGCTCTTTGCTGCACATGCGATAGAGAACGGCAAAAATGATTAAGTTGGCGGCGGATTCGTACAGTTGAACAGGATGCAGCGTTTTATCGAGCGGCACGGGAGCCGCGAAATCGGAACGGAATCGGACACCCCAGGGAAGGTCGCATTCCCGGCCCCAGCAGCAACCGGCAGCAAAACAACCAAGACGGCCGATGGCTTGGCCGATAACGACGCCGGGGGCGAAAACGTCCATCGTTGCAAGCGCGGGCATTTTGTAGCGGCGGATGACGAATACAGCCGTGATCATAGCTACGATGAAACCGCCGTGGAAGACACCCGCGGCTTGGAGAGTTTCTAGTGTGAAAATCTGGCGAGGATCTCGGAGGTAGTCTGGCAGGTCAAACAGAAACATGAACAGCTTGGCTCCCAGAACCCCTGCGATCGCGCAGTAAAACGCTAGATTGGTTACGTGGTCGGTATTCATGCCTGCGCGCTTGGCCAAGCGCAGCATCACAAAGAGACCGGTTAGAAACCCTAGCGCTACTAAGACGCCGTAGGTGGGAATGTAGAACGACCCGATGCTGATCAGTTTCGGAAGCACGCTATCTCCGTTTGGCGGGACTGTAGTGTTGCACGATGGTTGCGCTATCGCCGTATGTCTTCGGATCCTGCCGCCAGAGATCGATAAGCAGCAGAATGGCGCCTAAAGTGATTGCGCTATCGGCAACGTTAAAGGCGGGAAACGACCAGCCGCGGTGAAACACCTCGATAAAATCCGTTACGGTTTGGTGCACCACCCGGTCATACAAATTGCCCGCCGCGCCGCCCAGGATGAGGGACAGCCCAAAACGTGAGAGCCAGCTATTGAGACTGCTGCGGTCGCTCCAAAGAGCCCAAGCGACGAACAAGAGCACGAGGCTGGAAACGCCAATCAGAACAAGGCTGCGCAGAATGGGATTGCCTTCGGCAAGCATGCCAAAGGCCGCGCCGGCGTTCTCCGTATGAATGATGCGAAGCCAACCGGCGATCACTGGAACGGAATCGTAGCTCGACATCGCGCGCTGAATTTCCAGTTTCGATAGGCGGTCGCCAATGACCACCGCCGAGGCGATGATGAGCGGCGTAAAGCGCGAGAACGGGTTGAGTCTTTGTGTCACTTAGATGAACGATTCCCTGACTATTTTCGCGCAGGATGCGCACACGGAAGCCAACTCTTTGTCGCTGCCGACGTCCTGCGTGTACTTCCAGCAGCGTTCACATTTGGCGCCGCCCACGCGTTCCACCTGTACTTCCAGTGTATCTGTATTGGGGGCTGGTCTTAGCGTGACCTGCGAAACAATGAAGAAGCCAGGCAGCTCGGCTGCTAGCTTTTCCAGCAGCGGATAAAGATCGCCCCCGGCCGACAAAGTGACGGCGGCTTCGAGAGGCGCACCGATGATTTTTTCGTCGCGCGCGTTGTCGAGAGCTTTGAGAACTTGGCCGCGAACCGGAATCAGGCGGTCCCAATCGGCAGCTTGTTCGCGCTGGCCGGGTGTGATGCCGGTGCTGAGATCCTCCGGCTTGGGGAAGAGATCCATGTGCACGCTGGGCGCTTCGCCGGCCGCGTGTTTCGTGTGCTGCCAGACTTCTTCGCACGTGAACGAAAGAACTGGCGAAAGTAGCCGCGTAAGGGCCAGGTTCAAGCGATGCAAAGCCGTTTGACGGCTGCGGCGCGTCTCCGAAGTTGGGCCAGACGTATAGAGCGGATCTTTCGAAACATCGAAATAGAGCGAGCTCAGATCTGTGATGGCGAACTCATAGACCGCGCGATAAACCTTATGGAAGGCGTATTCGCGGTACCAATCGAGGCAGTTACGGACCAGGCCCTCGGCTTTGACGAGAATCCAGGCATCGAAGCCGGCCAATTTCTCGCCCGGCAAAGCGCTGGTAGCTGGATCGAAATCTTCCACATTGCCGAGCATGTAGCGGAAGGTGTTGCGCAGTTTGCGATAGGCCTCAGACAACCGGTCGGTGATGGTATCTGAGAGGCGAACGTCTTCCGTGAAATCGACCGAGGCCACCCAGAGGCGAAGCAGATCCGCACCGTACTTCTTGACGATTTTTTCGGGCTCGATGATATTGCCGAGCGATTTGGACATGGCGCGGCCATCGGCATCAAGAGTCCAGCCGTGAGTGACACACTCGCGATAAGGAGATGACCCTTTGAGACCAACTCCCACCAGTAGCGAGCTTTGGAACCAGCCCCGGAATTGGTCGCCGCCTTCGACGTACATGTCGGAAGGCCATGACAAATGATTCTTCGCAGTGAGCACCGCGAGATGGCTGCAACCGGAATCGAGCCACACATCGAGAATGTCTGTCTCTTTGCGGAATGCCCTGCCACCGCATTTGGCGCATTGGCACCCCGGGCCCATAAGTTCAGCGGCGGTCTTGGAATACCAGATATCGGAGGTATGTTGACGGAACAGCGCTACCACGCTATCGAGCACGGCTTTTTCGATAAACGGTTCAGCGCATCCTTCGCAATAGAAGGCGGTGATGGGCACGCCCCAAACGCGCTGCCGCGAGATGCACCAATCGGGACGCGGCGCAATCATGTTGGTCATGCGCTCTTCGCCCCAAGTGGGATACCACTCAACATGTTTGATGGCTTCCACGGTTTTTTCGCGGAGGCCTTCCTGGTCCATGCCGATGAACCATTGTTCAGTGGCTCGGAAGATCAGCGCGCTGTGACAGCGCCAGCAATGCGGATAGCTGTGATCGACTTTGGCTTGTCCGGCGAGAGCGCCGTGTTGCTTAAGAAGTTCAATGACAACGGGATTGGCTTCCCAAACCGTTTTGCCGAGGAGTTCTTCCGGCAATTTGCCAAGAGCGCCTTCGGCTTGGAACATGCGGCCGGCGGCATCGACAGGGCAATAAACAGGGATGCCGTAGCGCTGGCATATTACGAAATCCTCTTGACCGTGGCCGGGCGCCGTGTGAACTGCGCCAGTCCCTTGTTCGAGCGTGACGTGATCTCCAATCAGACCGAGTGAATCGCGATCCAGGAACGGGTGCCGGAACACGGCGCGATCGAGCTTGGCGCCGGGGAAGCGCGCGATGATCTTCTTGTCCGCGTCCTCCCAACCGAGGGCGCCGGCAACTTGCGGCAACAATCCTTCCGCCACGATGGTTGCTCCCTCGGGCGTATCGACAGCGACGTACTCAAACTTGGGATGGAATGAAATTGCGAGATTGGCCGGGATGGTCCAGGGTGTAGTGGTCCAGATGAGCGCCGAAACTTTGCGGCCCCCAAGCGCCGGATCAATAGCCGTGGGTTCGCCTGCCAGTTCGAACCGCACATAGATAGACGGGCTCGAGTGATTTTCATACTCGACTTCGGCTTCGGCCAGAGCGGTGCGGTCTTTGATGCACCAGTGAACAGGTTTCAGACCTTTGTATATGTGGCCGCTGTGTAGAAAATCTACGAAGGTTTGCGCGATGACGGCTTCGAATTCCGCCGACATCGTGAGGTACGGATCTTCCCAACGGCCCAGAATGCCAAGCCGCTTGAATTCGGTGCGATGGATGTCGACAAATTTCGCGGCGTACGCGCGGCACTCGGCGCGGATTTCGGCAGTGGACATGGTGGCTTTGCGCTTGCCGAGTTCCTGATCCACTTTGAATTCGATGGGCAGGCCGTGGCAATCCCACCCGGGAATGTACGGCGCGTCGAAACCGGCCATAGATTTCGATTTGACGATAAAATCCTTCAGAATCTTATTGAAGGCCGTACCAAGGTGGATGTTGCCGTTCGCGTAGGGCGGCCCGTCGTGCAGAACATATTGCTGGCGGCCGGCGCGGGCTCGGCGAATAGCGTGATAAAGCCTATCTTCTTCCCATTTGGCGAGCATTTTGGGCTCAGCGATAGGAAGGTTCGCCTTCATCGAAAATTCGGTTCTGGGGAGGTTGACCGTCTTCTTCAGGTCAACAGTTAAAGCACTCATGAGCTGATTTCATGGTAACTTGTCGGGCGGAAAATCGCCGGCCGCGATGAAATCGCTCTGATCGCCTCATTCCATCTAGCCGAGCCGTGAGTGTGAACGAGCGGTTCATTGCCCCGCGACCTGGCGAGCTTCCATCTCCCGCAACCATCGCCTCAGGGATGGTCAGCCGAGCCTCGATCAAGCAAAAGTGGGGACTGCCACAGCGCCCGCAATCAGCCCCGATACGAAGCCGCCTGCCCAACCATCGCGTGTTGGCTGTCCCCATTTTTGTGTTGCTCACCGCCTCATCACTCCATCGCCGAAGTCACAGCCCGTTCAATCCAGCACCCCGTCTCCGCCATTCTTCTCAGCTCCTATCTTCCAGCCGTGCCGTTAGGCAGGGCTAGCCTTCTTGCAGCCCGTCGGAGGCCGGGCTGTCTTCGAGTACCAACTGCTAACTTGTAAACTGGAAAAAATTGTGACCGAAGATTCTCTCGCATATAGCTTTCCCAACGACGCACTGCGACCTTTTGACCCAATCCCGAATCAAAACAAAAGCACCCAATGGCAAAGCCGTACATTCTAGCGCTTGACGACGACCAATCTGTCCTACGGGCTGTCGAGCGCGACCTGAAGTCTCAATTTGGAAACGATTATCGGGTCGTAGCCGTAGATTCCGCCGAAAAAGCCATAGAATTGGTGCGCCAGCTCACTGCTCGCGGAGATCGAATTGCTCTCTTCGTCGTAGACCAGAGAATGCCCACCATGAGTGGAACGGAGTTTCTCCGCCAGGTTCTGCCTCTGCAGCCCGACGCCCGGCGCGTGCTGCTCACTGCCTACGCCGATTCAAGCGCTGCCATAGACGCCATCAACAAGGTGCGGCTTAACCATTATCTGATGAAGCCTTGGGAGCCGCCTGAGCACAACCTCTTTCCGGTGCTGGTGGATCTTCTGGAGGACTGGAATGCCGGCAATACCGCAACTTTTGAGGGAGCCTACATCGTGGGAGGGCGCTGGAGTCCCGAAACACATCAGCTAAAAGACTTCTTCGCCAAGAGCCAAATCCCATACCGCTGGATTGAACCAGGCGCCGTGGTCGACCCAAGAGTGGAAGCCGCCATGGGGATCGCCACGCGCGCGCTGCCGGCGGTCGTCTTTCCAGATGGCGTCGTGCTCGAGCGCCCTGACCCAATCTCGCTTGCCGTGAAACTCGGATTATCCATGGCCCCCAGCCGCGAGTTTTATGACGTGATCGTAGTGGGAGCGGGCCCTGCCGGTCTAGCTTGCGCGCTTTACTGCAGCACTGAAGGGTTGCGTACAGTTCTAGTTGAGCGTGAAGCGCCTGGCGGGCAAGCCGGGCTCAGCTCGCGCATCGAAAATTACCTCGGCTTCCCGTCGGGCCTGAGTGGGGCAGATCTCGCCCGCCGCGGTGTCGCACAGGTCAAGCGTTTTGGGACTGAGTTGCTTGCCCCGGCGCAAGCCGTCAAGCTAACGGCAGACAGCGAATATCGCATCGTTACCCTCGCCAATGGCAAAGAACTCGCCGCGCATAGCGTGGTGATCGCCAGCGGCGTTCAGTGGCGCCGTCTCGAGATTCCCGGAATGGATGAACTGACGGGAGCGGGCGTTTATTACGGGGCTGCTTCCACGGAAGCGCTTTCGTGCCAGGACGAAGACGTCTTTGTTGTAGGCGGAGCCAACTCGGCCGGCCAGGCAGCGATCCATTTTTCGGGATTTGCCAGCTCTGTGACGATGTTGGTTCGCGCCGATTCGCTTTCAAAATCAATGTCGCACTACCTTGTCGAGCGGATTAAAGAAATTCCAAACATCCATGTGATGCCGAATTCGGAAGTGGCGCGCGTGCATGGCGAAGACAGGTTGAGCAAGGTTTTCATCCAGCGCCACGATCTGGGCCAAATTGAAGAGCACGATGCGCGATCTCTCTTCGTATTCATTGGAGCCGAACCTCATACGCAATGGCTTGACGGAGCAATAGTGAGGGATTCGAAGGGATTTCTCGTTACGGGCTCGAATCTCATTAAGAACGGGAAGCGCCCGCCCGGATGGAAACCACAGCGCGATCCTTATTTGCTCGAAACCAGCATCCCCGGAGTGTTCGCCGTTGGCGACGTGCGCGATGGAGCCGTGCGCCGTGTTGCCAACAGCGTGGGGGAAGGCTCCATCGTGCTCTACTTCATTCGACAATACTTGGCGAACCGATAAACTATGACGCAACCTTGCAATACGGTTACAGCTGCGGAGCTCATTCAATTCGACCTGTTCAAGGACGATGAGCCCCAGGCTTTGGAGTGGCTGGCTGAGCGCTTCGAAGTCCGCTGCTTCGAAGCCGGCGAGCAGTTCGTGAAAAACGGCGACCCCGCCCGCGAATTCATGGTGGTTCTGGAAGGGGAACTCCATTTTGTGCGCGACGGCGACGTTTTTGGAGGAGTGTTCGCGCGGCTGCCCGGAGAACCAGGCGGTGTGTTGCCGTTCTCGCGCCTAACCGTTTACCGCGGCAAAGGGTGGGCCGTCAAGCCGTCTAGGGCTATTTTCATGGACGCCTCGCATCTGCGGGAATTGGTTCATAAAGCGCCGTGCCTGGCCGAGAAGCTGATCACGCACATGATCGACCGCGCGCGCGACTCCACCCAACGCGATGAGCGCGCCAACAAGATGCTGGCTCTGGGGAAGTTGTCCGCTGGCTTGGCGCATGAATTGAACAATCCCGCCTCCGCGGTGGTCCGTTCTTCCTCCCGGCTCCGCGACGCCTTGATTGAGCGCCGCAAACATGGCATGGCTATGCGCAATGACGCTGTGCCCCCGCAAGCCCAAGACATGATCCTCGACCTAGGGGAGCTCATCGCGGATTCGGTACGCCACCCTAAGGAACTCGACGCACTGGAACGCGCCGATCGGGAAGCCGAATTTTTCGACTGGCTCGAGTCTCGTAACTTGCCTGTCGCCCCCGCCACTGCGCTGGTCGACTGCGGTATCCGCGTCCAGCAGATCGAGGCTTTATCCAGCCTGATCAGCCGAAACTCCGCCATACACGGCCTACAACTTCTGGCAGCCGATCACGCTATCTTCACGCTGAGCCGCGAAATAGAAGAAGCCGCTCGCCGCATCGCAGACTTGGTCCAAGCAGTGAAGTCTTACTCATACATGGACCGTGTTCCCTTAGCGGAAGTTGACGTGGAGGAAGGAATTGAAATAACCCTCCGCATGTTTCAGCATCAGCTCAAGCATGGATTTGACGTCAAGAAACTGTTCGCACGGAATTTGCCCAGAATTAAAGCCAACGGAAGCGAGCTGAATCAGATTTGGACGAACCTCATTGACAACGCGATCGATGCCATGAGCGGCGTGGAAACCAAGGTTCTCGAGATCCGCACCGTTTCCGAACCTTGCGACGTTTTAGTCGAGATTGCCGACAGCGGTTCCGGCATTCCCCCGGAAGTGCAGCCCCATATCTTCGATGCTTTCTTCACCACAAAGGAGGTCGGCAAGGGTACCGGCCTCGGACTCGACATCGTCTACCGCATCATCCGCACTCATCGCGGATCTATTCAGGTGAACTCCGTACCCGGGCGGACAGTCTTCCAAGTGCGTTTGCCTTTGGGAGAGCCAAGCTGATTTGGAATCCCAACTGTCCCGTTTTCGCGTTGCTCACCGCCACTCATCGCCTATCACTTCCCACCTTTCGACCCCCAACCATCGCGTGCTGGCTGGCCCCATTTTTGCGTTGCTCACCACCACCCTATCCCTTGTGACTTCCCATCTTTTACTTCGCGCACCCGTTAGCAACAGAAAAACTGTGTTAGCGTAACCCACAGAGCCGCATGTCATCATCCAGACGCGATTTTCTAAAAGCTGGCCTCGTCGCCACCACCCTACCCGCTGTTGCCGGCGCCGCCGTTTCAACGAAAGCCGCTACCGATTGGGTCACGCTTGGCAAGTCAAACGTTCAGGTGACACGCCTGGCGCTCGGAACCGGAACCAACTCCGGCGCGCAGCAGCGTCATTTGGGTCAGCAGGAGTTCACTCGTTTGGTTCGTTACGCCTACGACACCGGCATCCGCTTTTTTGAAACCGCCGACGCCTATGCCGGTATGCCGGAAATGCTTTCCATCGCATTGAAAGGACTTCCTCGCGATTCCTACCGCCTGATGACCAAGTACGATGTGCATCACTCGGAAGACCCGCTGGCAGCCGTCCATCGGCTCAACGGCGCGTTGGGCACAGACTACGTCGACATCATGCTTCTTCACTGTGTTCGCAGCCCGAACTGGCCGGTAGAAACGAAGCACTTGCAGGATGCCTTTCAAGAGGCGAAAGAAAAAAAGCTCATGCTCGCTCATGGGGCGTCGGTGCACGGCAAGCAGGCTCTCACGGCCTTTCCGGGCAATGCGTTTCTGGACGTGGCAATGATCCGCATGAACCACAACGGCACGCGCATGGATACACCCTCCCTGCAAGACATCGACGATCAAGGCGACGTCCCATTCGTTGTCGATCACATGCAGCGGACAAAAGCCGGCGGCGCCGGTATCATCAGCATGAAATTAGTCGGTGAAGGTCGCTTCAAGAATCCGGACGATCGTCAGTCCGCCTTGAACTTCGCGTTCCGTAAAGCGGGTGTGGATTGCGTGACCATCGGATTCGGCAGCCCCAGCGAGATCGATGAAGCGATAAAACGTATCTCAACGGCATTAAACGCTTAACGATCCGTGGACCACTTTCCCCAATTCATGCAGCATCCGGCGAACAGGATCGAGAAATCCGACCAAGCCACCCCAGGCGTCGAAGGTTATGTGTTCGATGGAGTGGACGGAAGCCAAATGGCGTTTTGGACCTGTCGTGAGACCGCCGCGTCTGCCGTACACGCTCACGACTACGACGAATACATGGTCGTTGTGCAAGGCCGCTACACGTTGATCATCAACGGAGAGCGGATTCCAGTGCATGCTGGCGAGGAATACTTCATTCCTCGTGGCACCGTTCACGGCGGCGAAGTAACGGCCGGAACCAGAACGATCCACGCATTTGGCGGCCGGCGGGCCGACCGTGTCCGGGAATAGGCTTAAGCGCCAGTTTCGAGCACCACTCTAAAGCGTGCCTTGCCGCTTATCATGCGGTCATAAGCCTCCGCCGCACGCTCAAGCGGATATTTCTCTATCAGCGGCAACACGCCGGTAATCTCGCTGAACTTGAGCGTGTCTTCGGAGTCGATCGAGGTACCACTGGGCCAGCCGTGAATGGACCGCCGCTGCAGAACCATCCCCGCCACAGCAGCTTGAATTGGCTTGGCGGGAACACCCAGAATCACAAATTCTCCGGCATATCCGAGCCCGTCAATTGCCGCCGACATCGCATCAGCGTCGGTTACTGTGGCAAGTATCACCTTTGCGCCGCCCAGCTCTTGTAACGCCGCGGCCACTTCTGTACTGTTGCTATCGATGTAATGCCGCGCTCCCAGTTCATGCGCAAACTGCTCTTTATCGCCTCCGCGTGCGATAGCGACAGTATTGAACCCCATCTTTGCCGCAAACTGCNNGCCCCAAGCCCCCCATTCCCAGAATGGCGACCGTGTCCGGCGGCTTTGCCCTGCTATTACGCAGCGCGTTGAAGGTTGTGATGCCGGCACAAAGCAAAGGGGCCGCATCCACGCTCTTTAGAGAATCGGGAACCGCTGCCAGCGCCTCCGCCGGAACCACCACATAATCGGCATAGCCGCCATCGTAAGTTAGACCGGGAATCAATGGATTCTGGCACGCCACAAAATCGCCCCGCCGGCAAGGTTCGCACTTCCGGCAGTGCCCGCCATACCACCCGATACCCACACGCTGACCCGATTTCCACTGCGTCACGCCTTCGCCCACAGCATCGACCCTGCCCACGATCTCATGACCAGGGACTCTTGGATAGCGTATGAAGGGAAACAGACCGGCCACAGTAACCGAATCGCTATGACAAACCCCGCAAGCTTCCACGCGAACTCGAACTTCGTCTAGCTTTGGTTCGGGAACTTCGCGCGTGACCAACTCTAAAGGAGCCCCAGCCTTCTCAACCTGCACATATCTCGCCTGCATTACACCAGTTGTGATGTCCGCCGGTCCGCCTTGGCCGCAAAAAATCCTTGCAGGTTTATCGAAGCCCTGCCATGCGACTTAGAACGTAATCGACCACCGTCAACAGAATCGAACCGATAATCGCTGGCAGACATCCGTTGACTCGAAAGCCCGGTACAAATTCGGATGCGAGTTTCAACATGAGCCCGTTGATCAGGAAATAGACGACGCCGAGCGTGACGATGATGAATGGCAACAGAAGGATCTTGAGGATCAATCCAACGGTCGCGCTCACCAGGCCGATAACAAGTGCGGCAATGAAAGCTGCTCCCAAACTATCGACTTCGATGCCCGGCAGAATCTTTGCCACGATGAAGAGAGCGATGCCGCTTAGAAGCCAGTGAACAATCCAGTAACGCATTCCTTCGATAATAGCCGCTTGGCGA
Source organism: Bryobacterales bacterium (assembly GCA_003167495.1). Classification (GTDB taxonomy): domain Bacteria; phylum Acidobacteriota; class Terriglobia; order Bryobacterales; family Bryobacteraceae; genus Bog-105. The sequence continues at coordinate 39,764 of PMSX01000242.1, forward strand.
CAGTGACTGAGCCGCTCCCAAGCTGTGAAGAAGCGGTAACGGCAAGCCCGCGGCGAGGCTCCAGTTCTATGTCGCGCCGCCACGCCGCCATGAGTGATATTTTGTACACAGGGAGTAACCATGAGCATTTCCCGGCGGCAATTTCTGGAAGCCAGCGCCATTAGCGGCCTAAGCGCCGTTTCCCCGGCAACCGCAATCGCCAACACGACGCCTCTTCCCACGCGCTTACTTGGCAAGACAGGTGCACACGTCTCGATACTTGCGATGGGGTGCGGTAGTCGTTACCTGATGTACCAGGAAGAAGAGAAGGCTCTCGAAGCCCTGCAAAAAGCCCTCGACCTGGGAATTACCTACATTGACACCGCGGATGACTACGGCAAAGATCGCCTCAGTGAGCGTCGCGTAGGCAAGGTGATCAAAGGCCGCAGACAGACGCTGTTTCTCGCCACGAAACTGAGCAACCGCGATGGGCAACAGGCCGCGCGTCTCGTCGAACAAAGTTTAACCGCATTGCAGGTCGACCATGTGGATCTGATCCACATTCACTCCCTCACCACCGAGGACGACTTGGCCGCCATCGAAGCGAAAGGCGGCGTGCTCGAGCAAATGCTGAAGCTTCGCGATCAGAAGATGACGCGGTTCATTGGCATATCCAGCCATACGGATCCGCAGGTTCTCAAAATGGCACTCGAACGGCATGATTTCGACTGCACGCAGATGGCGCTCAACGGTGCCATGGTTGGAATGAAGAGCGGCGCGGGCGGCATGGTGCCCAACGAAGCGATGCCGCCAAGCTTTGAGACGGTGGCGCTGCCCGTCGCTGTCAGGAAGCAAATGGGCGTGCTTGCCATAAAAATATTCGCACAAGATGCGCTCGTTACCCAGGCCACACCCGAAAAGTTGCTCTTCTATACGCTCTCGCTCCCGGTTGCCGCGGCCGTCGTCGGAATGCCGAAATTGGAGCACATTGAAGAAAACGTTCAATTGGCAAAGCGTTTTGCGCCGCTTCATAAGTCCGAAATGGAACGAATCTCGGCGACCCTGTCACTAAAGAACAAAGCGAAGCTTGATCTATTCTTCAGCACGCATGTGGACGCCTAACCGCGTTCGCAAGGTGAAACATAGACGCGAGTTTACTCTTCGCGTCCTCGCCTACGCTCTTTGCCGTTCACCAGATTCACTGAAGCAATTCTCCCAATGATCGTGCGTGGCTCCAACCTATGACGCTGGCAATGTTCTGTCAACCACAGCGACAGCGCTTTCGGACAAAGAAGATCCGCCCGTAAGATACGCGATCAAATCGATCGTTGTCGACCTTCGCGTCAACATCAAGCATTTAACTTCCTGCACGTCCACCCGGGTCGTATGCCAGCAGCCGGGCCGCATACAGACGCCTTGGCCCACCCGCACCCGGAATGCGCTCATACTGCTTCTATCCAGCGATCCGTCCGGCTGACCGCCAGCGACGATCTGGATAATCTCTCCGCTGAGGGGCACGATTGCTTGTTGGCTCAACCTGTGAACTTCCAGACGAGACACCTCCCGCTGCCGGTTTTTGTAATTCACCCATAACACTTCAGTTTCTCCTCCTACTCCGGGATCGAAGATGTGTTCGTGCCGGAAATCGATCTCAACATTGCTGAAGGCCGGAATGCCGCCGTCTAGTCTGATCGCTTTACCTAGCAACCAACCGTAAGGACCAAAGTTCTCGATGGTTAATGGTCGAACCTCAATCAGGTTCTCTTCTGAAGAATTGAGCTTCATAAGTGGGGCCAATTGCTTGATCGTAACTGAAACTACGGCGTCAGACTGGCAGCTGCCAATCAAAACAGATCGCCGGCAACCCGCTTCGGAACCTCAGCTTCGACATCGAACGGTTCCACTGGCATGGGAGCCGCCTCTCGCGAGAAATCCCCCGATGCGGCAGCAGACGACCGCCCAAAAAAGACCCGTCTTCGTAACATTACGTGCCTCCTCCAGTTCATATATTCAGGAAATAGATTTCCCGCTCGCAGACTCTAACATCGTCTGTGTCTCGAAACCGCGGTTTGATCAAAGTGGACTCCTCGCGTCGTGTCACGATTTCAGTCGGTACCAGGACTGAGACGAAGCTATTCGCTGCATCTTCGAAACCTTTCGCCGCATCTTCGATGTTGTACACTCGAAAGCTCATACATTTTGGTCCAGCTGATCCTGCAATGCTCATGCTGTCCCCGAAATGATCACAACCATGCTCCGCGATCTGCAACCACTTGAAAACAGCAGAACCTGTTGAACACCATGGCCACGGTATCGTCTCCCTTTCTCCGGCTTAACCCTTTATTACGTCGGATCGATGGTCGTGAAGAAACAGACCGCCTGTTCGGGATTCTTACTCATTCCGCCCTTTACAACCGCCCGATTCCTGAACGCCACCGCATCGTCTTTTACATCGGCCATCTCGAAGCCTTTGATTGGAACCTCCTCCGAGAGCGCCTCGGGCTAGATCAGTTCCATCCTGAATTTGACCGCCTGTTTGCTTTTGGTATTGATCCCGTTGACGGAGGACTTCCGAGCGACCAGCCTGGTGATTGGCCCATGATCAGCCAAGTCCTCTCGTACCAGCGTCGCATCCGCCAGGAACTCGATACCGCACTGGCGAATGCCACCGAAAATGAAGACCTGCTCCAACTCATGAACATAGCGATTGAGCACCGGCTCATGCATGCTGAGACGCTCGAATACATGTTCCATCAACTGCCGTTCGACTGTAAAATTCCTCCTGCTTCGAAGCAGGCTCCTCCGGCGAATCCTGTAACTCAGCAGATGATAAACATCCCAGCGGGCCCAGCCACTTTGGGCCTCCACCGCGACTCCGGTCTCTTCGGCTGGGACAACGAATTCGAAGCTCACATCGTGGATGTCCCAGCGTTTTCCGTTGACAAGTACAAGGTCACCAACGGCGAGTTTTTGAAATTTGTCGAATCGGGCGGCTATAGTCAGCGCTCCCTTTGGTCCGATACTGATTGGACTTGGAAGTCGAACTCAGACGTCTCGCATCCTGTCTTTTGGGTTCCCACAAACAATGGCTTCCGTTACCGAACCATGTTCGATGAACTCCCTCTCCCGCTCGATTGGCCCGTTTATGTGAGTCACGCAGAGGCCCTCGCCTATGCCCATTGGATCGGTCGTACCTTGCCGACAGAGAGCGAGTGGCACCGGGCTGCCGAAGGCGCCCAGCCGCCAAAGCAGGCGCGCGAGTTTTGGAACCCTCTACCCGTTGGTTCGTCCCCGGCGTTGCAAAGCGCCTTCGGAATCGAAGACCTCATCGGAACCGGCTGGGAGTGGACCGCCACTACGTTTCAACCATTTCCCGGCTTCAAAACAGTTCCTGCCTATCCCGGTTACTCCGCCAACTTCTTCGATGGTAAACATTACGTTATGAAAGGCGGCAGTACGCGAACAGCGCTGTGCATGCTGCGAAAAAGCTTTCGTAACTGGTTTCAAGCTCATTATCAATATGTGTACGCGGGCTTCCGCACTGTTGCGCGCTAACTCAGTCCCCCAGAGGCAAACCATGCTCGTTGAAAACAGTCAACTGACCGAGTCCGCAGCCCAGTTCGCTGCCGATGTGCGTGCCGGCCTTAATCGTACAGGCCAGAAAGAACTTCCGTCGAAGTATCTGTACGATCCTGTTGGCTCTGCACTGTTTGAAGCCATCAGTGTTTTGCCGGAGTACGGACTCACCCGCGCCGACGAACGCGTGCTTCGCCAGAACGCCCAGGATATCGCCCGCCTCCTGCCCACTTCTATACTGGTCTCCGAGTTAGGCAGCGGAAGCGGCAAGAAAACGCGCTATATTCTGAAAGCTTTGTGCCGTCGCGAGACTCTCTTCTACTACCCCATCGAGATCTCAGCAACGGCCCTGGCTTTATGTGAGCGCGAACTCTCCGACATTACTTGCGTGAGTGTCGTTGGCATCGAAAGCGAGTATTTAAATGGCCTATGCAAAGTAACCTCCCAGCGCACCCAGGGGACTCACTTGCTAGTTCTGTTCCTGGGCAGCACAATCGGTAACTTCGACTCCGGAGCAGACCGCCGCTTCCTCAAGCGCGTACGTGAAACGCTAACTCCCGGCGACTCCTTACTCCTGGGTGCCGATCTCGTAAAGCCGCTCAGCAAGTTGATTCCCGCCTACGACGACCCAACGGGAGTCACGGCCGCATTCAACATGAATCTCTTGGCGCGAATCAACCGCGAGTTGGATGCCGATTTCGACCTCCGCGAATTCCAGCACCTTGCCCGCTTCAACCAGCAAACCAGCAGCGTCGAAATGCATTTGCGCTCAAAAAAGCCCCAAACCGTCACCATTCCGGGCGCCAAATTCACGGTTCGCTTCGCCGCCGGGGAAACAATCTGGACCGAAACCTGCCACAAGTACACCGTCAAGGAACTCGTTCAGCTGGCCCAAGCCTCCGGCTTCCGCTGCGAAGCACAATGGATAGACGACGAGTGGCAATTCGCTGAAAACCTCTTCATCGCCATATAGCGAAACTCTCCACCAACTCGTCTGAGTGTAAACGAGCGGTACACTGCCCCCCGACCTGGCGAGTTTCCATCCCCCGCAACCAAGCAAAAATGGGGACTGCCACAGCGCCCGGAGTCAGTCCGATATGAAGCCGCCTGCCCAACCATCGCGTGCTGGCTGTCCCCATTTTTTGCGTTGCTCACTGCCTCATCGCCCGTCAGAGATCAAACCTTAGCCGATCTCCTAACAAATCATCGCCTACCACTCTACTCCGTCTCCCACATTCGAAATTCATACTCGTGCAGCTCCAGATTCACGCGCCGCCCCCGAAACGTAACGCCTTCCATTTGCAACCTGAATCGCTGCTCGGCCCCAGCTTCAAAAGGTAACTTGATTGCACCTCCCGCACCCACAACACGTTGCCACGGCAAACGATTCGCTGGCTCATTCCTCAGAAAACGAGCTACCGCCCGATGATACAGCGGGTACCCAGCCGCTGCCGCCACAGAGCCATACGTTGCCACCTTGCCCTTTGGTATTGACAGAATCGCTCGCCGGAAAGCGGAATCGCGCCCATCATTCGCGCGCACGGCGTCTTTCTGAATCCGCTTACGAATCTCTCGCGAAAGCCGTTGTGGTGCCTTTGCCCGCGCCACTCAGTCACCTCCCAAATACCGCAAGCTCTGCTCCAAAAGAGCATCATTCAAACCGTCGTCAGTGTCCAGTGTGAGGTGTGGCCGTTCAATCGCCTCAAAGCCCTGCTTCACCTTCAAATAAAGAGCAAAGTCACGGTTTTTCGCCACATGATCAGTCGCCAGCCGTTGCCGAGCCGTTTCGTCGGAGCAGACCAAATGGATCAGCCTGACCCCACACCCCAAACTGTTCGCGTAATCCGCCACACGCTCAATTTGATACCGCATCGCGAACGTGCGTCCATCAATAAAAATAAACGCGGGAGGCGTCTCCTTGCGTGCCAGATAACCACCCGCCTGCAACAGCACGTCAACGCAAAAATCGTCCTGCTCACGCGAATATTCAATCCACGGCTCGCTGAACAACGCGGCGCGTAGCAAATCTTTATCCAGCACCACGCCCCGCACCTTTGCCGCCAGCGCTCGCGCAAGCGTACTCTTGCCCGTGCCCGGCAATCCCGCCATGATCACAAAGCACGTTTCCATCAAGCAGCCAAGCCCCGCTCCTGCTATTTACTCAGTTGCCGAACCTGCGCATTCGGCGGCGGCGTCAGCACAAATTTTTCATCCGTCACCTCCGCCGCATTCGGCTTGAATTCCGTCACCACCAGCAACAGCTCATAACCGTCTTGCGGCCGTGTCATGTCGATCACTGAAGGGAATCGTACGTCTCCGTGCATGTCCCAGCCGCTATATTTCGTCTCGCTGGTAGCGTGCCCCGCACTGTCGAACGTTCTTTGCCGCGAAATGTCCAGCGTGTACCGGTCGAAATAAACACTTCGCAGCAGCCGCAAATCGTCCCCGTCGCGCTGTACAAAAATGAGCTTGTAAACCGAAATCGTCTCATCGCTGACATCTTCCAGAATTGGCAATTCACCCGGCCTTGGCGGATCAATCAACAGTGCATTCATAAACGCAATCGGCCGCAGATTCTCCACCTTGTTTTTCGAAGTTGCGGGCGCATCGTTCGCCCCTTCAATGAACTGGCTCTTGGCGGGTATCGAAACGCGAAAATCGTTACCCATCGAAACCATATCCAGAATCGTGCTGTGAACCACCGGGTCCAATCCAATCACCCGGATCTGGTCCGGCCGCCGGAAAAAAATGAAACCCTGGATCGTCGGGTAATCCGTCACTTTTCCGCCAAACACACCACCCACCGACGGAGACATGTCCACCTTCAGGCTGAACGACCGCAACGGATCCGCCAATCGATGTATCCGGTCGAGCAGTTCTTGCTTGTTTGCCGTCAGCACGGGTTTGTTCGCAGGCTGGCCGCGCTGTACAACCGTGCGAGTCCGCACCAAGCACGAAGAACAAAACAAAATCGTTAAAATGCAGGCAACGCCAGCTCCGACAACGCGCCTGAGTCCGTTAAGATGCACTTCTTGCAGTGTAGTAAAGGTATAAACTACCAATGTCGGTTTTTATGGAAATGAAACCAAAATCGTTCACCATTCTGTCTGCGCTCCTGCTCGCCAGCCTGTCCCTTGCCCTCTACGCCCAGCTTAATAAAGAGCGCGGCAACGGCCCGAACAACGTTCACGAACTCAATTTTACCGTGCACCGTCTCGGTACCGACCATGCCGAAGGAATAACTCTCATCGACATGAATGGCGACGGCAAACCCGACATCGTAAGCGGTGCCTACTGGTACGAAAATCCTGGCCCACTTGGCGGCGAATGGAAGCGTCACCAATACCGCACTGTCGAAATCGCCGGTGAGTTTGTTTCCGATTGCGGCGAATGGGCCGTCGACGTCAATCACGACGGAGCCATGGACCTCGTCACCGTCGGCTGGCAGAGCGATGGCCTTTGGTGGTATGAAAATCCCAAGAAAGAGGGCGTCCTGTGGCAGAAGCATTTGATCACCCACACCATCGACACCGAAGGCGGTTGGATGGCCGACATCAACGGCGACGGCAAGCCCGATTTGGCCTTGGCCCACTACGGCCGCACCGGCATTCTTTGGGTTGATTTCTCCGGCCCTGAACCCAAAGTGCACAAACTCGGCGGCCACGATGAAGACGGCCACGGCGTCGGCGTCGCCGATGTCGACGGTGACGGCAAGAACGACGTCCTCACTCCCTTCGGCTGGTTCAAAAACATCGACGCCGACAACGACAAGTGGGAATGGCACGGCGATTGGAAGCTCGGCGAAACCGGCTTCCCCATCATTGGCTACGACGTCAATAACGATGGACGGCTCGACCTCATCTACGGCCGCGGCCACAGCTACGGTTTATATTGGCTCGAACAAAAAGCGGATCACACCTGGGAGAAGCACACCATTGACGAATCATATTCGCAGGTCCATGTCCTCAAAATGGCGGATATTGATGGCGATGGCGAACCGGAATTGTTAACCGGCAAGCGCTACCGCGGCCACGAAGGCCACGACCCCGGCTCCTACGACCCGCTCGTCATCTACTACTACAAAATCGACCGCGCCACCGCATCGTTCCACCGCGTTCCAATATCTATTGGAGGCACTGCGGGCGGCGGCACTCAGTTCGTCACCGAAGATTTAGATGGCGATGGCGATATTGACATCGCGGTTGCGGGCAAAACCGGCGTACACCTGCTGGAAAATTTAAAGGTGAGCAACATCGCCCCGGCCCAGCGTGAAAAGGAAATCGTGCTCGACACAAATTGGCCCTTCCCCGGCGAAGGCACCGAACTGCCCAAGAAAAAGTAGCGCGCACTACTGTGGCGGACCCAACGGATTCTGACATCCCTCCGTCTCCTTCGTATCCGAAATATAACTGATTTTCCAGCCCGCCGTCGTCTTCAAAAGACTGAAAGAATCATACCCGCAATGGCTGAACGCTCCATTGTTGTGAAAATCGTACGGTCCCCACACAACTGCAATTTGCCCGTGCACCAGCACGCTGGCATTCCAAATTCGCTCTTTCCATACCGCCTTACCCGAACCGATCGCATTGAGAAAATCGAGAAGCGGCATCTTGACCACTTTCCCACTCGTACTTAACGAAAAGAGGCCCGCATCCGGTAGAAAAAGTTCTTTGGCGGCCAGCGCATCGCGCGCCGCCATCGCGTCAAAGAGCTGTTGCACCACCGCTTCGGGACTCACTTCAACCGGACGCGCGGCAGCAGGATGATCGGCCGCCGCCGGCGGAGCAGGAGCAGCAGCAGGCGGAGGAGCTTGAGGAGGAGCATCGGCTGGCTTCTGCTGCCCCGCACACAAAAGAGAGGCTACTGCTAAAGTGGCTACCCAAAATCGGCTCATAGCCGTCAGTGTACGCCACATCCCGTTCGCCGATCTCTTTTTTTATCCGGCGCGCTCTGCCGCTTCGTCGGCATCCTTGTAAACTTCCTCCCGAATAATACGCTGCGTCGCTTCACTCAGATACGCGTTCAGCGCCGACTGCAATTCCAGATATTCCGGCCACAGCGTGTTGTCCACAAATGACCGTGGCGCACGCACGATGACAGTCGTGTAGCGCTGCCGCTTGTAGCGATATGGTTCCAACCCATACCTCCGGCAAAGTGCCGTAAACAGGCGTCTCTGCCATTGGTCCTGCATTGAAAACTTCGTCTCTGGCAGGGGTTCCGTTTTGACCGCCGCCCGTAGCGCTAGCCGAATTCGATCAATCGCGGCCGCCGCCGCTTGCCGTTCGCCCTCCGTGGCAGCGCCCTCGAATAAGGCCGTTATCTTCCGCAGCCTTTCGCGGAGTTGTTGTTCCGTTGTCATCACGAGCAACGGCGTCGCGGTCTATACCCGCAAATTATTTCGCCGCCTTCTCAATCTCCCGCCACTCGCCATCCGCCAGTTTCACTTGTGCCGCCGCTACGTTTTCTTCCAAATGCCCTAGTGAACTCGTCCCCGGAATCGGCAGCATAACTGGAGATTTCCATAGTAGCCAAGCTAACGACAATTGCGAAAGTGTCACGCCATGCGTCTTCGCCGCCGCATCCAACTTCCCTCCCGCCTGCGTCAGCTTGCCCGCTGCTACCGGGAACCATGGAATAAACACTAACCTATGCTTCGCGCAGTAATCCACTACATCCTCGTGCGCCCGATCCCCGATGTTATACCGGTTCTGCACACTGACAATCTCCACCACCTTACGCGCCCGATCTATTTCGTGCGGCTTCACCTCACTCAGCCCGACGTGCCGAATCTTCCCTTGCTCCTGGAGCTTCTTGATTGCTCCCAAAGACTCCTCCACCGGCACCTTCGCGTCAATTCTGTGCAGCTGCCATAAGTCGATCCGCTCCACCTTCAGACGCCGCAGACTCATCTCCACTTGCTGTGTCAGATACTCCGGCCGACCTACTGGCAGCCACTGATTCGGCCCCTGTCTCGTCAGCCCGGCCTTGGTCGCTATCACAACTCCAGCGGCGTACGGAGCCAGCGCCTCGCCAATCAACCGCTCACTCACTTCCGGCCCGTAAGAATCCGCAGTGTCAATAAAGTTAACTCCCAGTTCCACCGCGCGTCTTAACACTTTCTTCGCCGTGTTTGCATCCTTCGGTTCACCCCAAATCCCGTCCCCGGTGATTCGCATCGCCCCGTAACCCAACCGGTTCACCGTCAAGTCCCGGCCAATCGCAACCGATCCAGCCGCCTTGGCATTCAAAGAAATGGTAGTCATGGAATTTTGGATGCGTTACCGCCCAGCCAGGACGCCCGGACTAATTCTAGTTGTTGCTCGCTATTAAACCCGCCTTGCTCAACATCGCAAGAAACTGTCCTCGCGTGCGCATGTCAATCGCCTCCGCCACCAACTTCCCCTGCCGGTCATAAACAAAACTCTTCGGAATCCCGTCCACATGAAACTCCTCATTCACCTTCCGTCCCGGATCGAGCAAAATCGGATACGTAACGTCGTGACTCGCCAGAAACGCACTCACCTTCGCGGGTTCTTCATCGGAGATCGCTAGAATCACCAACCCTTGCTCTTTGAACCGCCGATACAGTGCATCCAGATCCGGCATCTCTTTCCGGCAAGGCGGGCACCAGGTCGCCCAGAAATTCACCAACACAACGTGATCGTGAAGTTCCTTCAACGTCCACATTTTCCCCTTGATATCGGTCAGCGCGAAGTCAGCCTTTTGTCGATCACGGTCGTTCGCCTCCAAACTCGCCATCGCCTCTGTTAGTTGTGCACTCTTGAACGCTACGTCGACGTGCTCATAGCGGATCAGTTGAGCCAATTCCGAATACGGCTCAGGCTGCGATGACGGTTGTTCTCGCAGCGCTTCAGCTAGCGTGATAGCAACCTCCTGCAAGGTATCGTGGCCGAAATCTCCCTCAGTCGACAAATCCGCGAGGCCATTGGCGAGACTCACCTTCACGCCGTCTGCCGCCAGCTTCCGGATCTCCAGTGCGATTTGCTTTGTCACCTCCCCCCGTTTGTCGTCGGGCACGCCCCGCAGCCCTTTCAATTCGCCAACGATCGTTTTCTCTTGATCGGTGAAGACCGGCCCTTTTTGCCCGGCCACTAACGCCCCAAGCGCCAGGAAAACGTACGTAACTTTCATCATGCGCTTTATTCTATCCGCAACCTAACAAATCCTTCGCGCCATCGCCGATTGGAAATCGGCGCCAGGAGTTTCTACATTTTCTGACCCACTAATTTGGCACTGCCTTGCTGATACGTCTCGGCCCTCTCTTTCACCGCCCAACTTCTAGCCGAGCCGCCACTGGGAAGAGTCGGCAACGCCGCCCTCGCTTTGAGGTACTTCATCACTTTCATAGGAAGTGCTGTGAGCCGTAACTATCANNCCAGAAAATGTAGAAACTCCAGTCGCCGACTGGGAATCGGCGCTTACCCCCGAAGTCTATCCGGGGATCGGGTTGGGATACCACTCGTCGAATCGACGCCGTGCCCGTGACGGACCGACAACAACCTCCTCGAACAACGCGAGTTCTTCGCCGACCGATGCGGTTTCAGTTGCCTCGGCGTTGGATCGCGCCGCAACGCCAGCCGAGGCATTCGCGTGCGCTTCACGCCCGATCGCCTGGCACGGTGGCCAGGTAACCCCGTACGGGAAATTCTCAGCAAAGCCAAGGGCCGCGCTCCCCTCCGGAGTGCATGCGTCGAGGACGTCCACCATCGCTACTTCGAACGTGACGAGTTCCGGACGCGCTTCCGGCAACAAGTCAAAAAGCTTGATGGCACGCCCCGCGTGAACTTGCGCTCACGTTCCGAGCCTCCCCCCAGTGCTTGCGCTTGCCGGATTTCCGCCTCACCGACCGGGATAGCCGATACGGCCAAAGGCGGGTCCCAAAGTTCGTGAAAATGCGTCATGGCTATTCCCCAATGCGCAATCGCGCAGTGCGGATCCTGTTCTTCCACGCCTCGGAAAGTATTCTCCGCGGCGTTATAGGCGAATGAGTGCAGCAGCGCAATACCGCGGTTGAACTCCTGCTGAACTCCGGGCGCACAAGAGATTGGAAACGACACGGAGCCCAGTTTTTCAGGCACACGATGGTTATGGTTTTCCTGCGAAATCAATGACATGGGACATAGAAGCAGGGCGCAGAATCGGAAACGGAACATTCGGAATCCATTGAAGCATGACAGTTTAACAATGTGCAAGGTTCGGAGACGGGTAACATCCACTCTGCATGAACGGAGCTTTCCGGCTTGCTCCGGCGCGAAGCGCGACCCGAAACTGAATCCACCGACCGCATAGATCGTGACTGACGCCGCAGGCTTTACTAACCGCGTCCATCGGCTCGGCTACTTGGAAGTTCGGCCGCCTAGAAGGCTTCGGCCGCTTCAAGGTCCAAGATTATGCAAACCGAGACACCCAGCGAGGAGCTGAA
>PMSX01000203.1 GCA_003167495.1 Bryobacterales bacterium
CCACGCATTTTTTGCGGCTTTGATTGAATCTCCGAACCTCGTATGTGTTAGCGTATTGCTTTGGGGCAAGTCCGACATCGCTCGTGCTGTGTTCGAACGCCGGTCTTTCCCTCTTTTTGCTCCCAGCCAGAAAATTTCAAGCATGGATGCCACGTTACAGGACCTCGCCGCCCTCGCAGTTAAAGCAATACCCACCGTTATTTTTTTTATATTCCTGACGCACTTTCTCAAGCGCGTGTACTTTGCTCCGGTTGCAAAGATTCTCGAGGAACGGCGCCAACAAACGGACGGCATGCGCGAGTTGGCGCAGCGGGCGCACGAAGCCGCGAACAAGAGATCGTCTGAATTTGAAACGGCGATTCAATTGGTCCGTTCGCAAATTCTTCAGGAAAACGAAGTGCGCCGCAGGCTATGGGCTGAAGAGCAGGGCAAGTTAGTGGATGCAGCGCGAACCGCCGCCGAACAAGAGGTAGTGGCGGCGAAAGTAGATATCGCGCGCGAATTGGAAGGCGCCAAGGTGGATGTCGCAGGCACGGTGGATCAACTCAGCTCACGAATCGTGGATTCCATCATGAAGCGGAGAGCTGCCTAATGTCCCGCCGACTTCTGTTGCTGTTTCTATTCGTGGGCCTGAGCTTGCTTTGTGCACAAGAACCGGCGAAGGCGGAAGGCCCCCACCAAGACGACAACATGGTTTGGAAGATCGTCAACTTCGCGATTTTTGCAGGCGGGATCGGTTACCTCTTGGTTAAATTTGCGCCATCGTTCTTCAACGCGCGTTCGGCCGATATTCAAAAGGCCATTCAAGAAGCCACTGGTCTGAAAATGGACGCCGATCTGCGCTATTCGGAAATCGACCGGAAAATGGCGAACCTCTCATCGGAAGTGGGCAAACTGCGCGCTGAAGCGCAGGCTGAAATGGAACGTGAGCATGCGCGGATGATTGCGCAGACAAACGAAGAGATTGCCTACATCCAGAAGAGCACCGCCGCACAGATAGAGGCCTTGCGCGGCGAAGGGGCGGACAAACTGCGGGTGTATGCCACCCACGAAGCGCTCGCTCTGGCAGAGGCCCGCTTGCGAGAGCGGTTGGCCTCGGCGGATCAAAACGATTTGTATGGCGATTTCGTGCACTTGATAGAGAGGGGCAAGAACTAAATGGATGCCCTTTCGGTTCATTACGCTGCCGCTCTTGCTAATGCGGTTTTTGCGCCCAATGCTGGAATAACACCGCAGGATGCCATTGCGCAACTGCGGACAGCCGAGGCGCTGCTTTCGGATTCAAAGCAGTTAGAACATGCTTTGTTGTCTCCGTCCGTCAGCAAGGTACGCAAAAAGACGGTCATCGAAAAGCTCGCCACCGAAATGGGGCTGCACCGCTTAATGCGCAATTTTCTATTGGTTATCGTCACGCACCGGCGGACGCGGGAGCTGCCCGCGATACGACGCTCGTTTGAAGCAGCGGTTGATGAGCGCTTGGGTTGGGTACCGGCTGACATCGCTTCGGCCAAGGATCTGAGCGATGAACAGAAAAAGGAAGTCGAACGTTCACTGGAAGCCAAGCTCGGTAAATCGATTCGGGCCAATTATCAGGTAGATCCCCAGCTGATTGGCGGTATTCGAGCGAGAGTTGCGTCCCGCGAATACGATGCCTCAGTCAAGGGCAAGCTGGAACAAATGCGGCAGCGGTTGGCGTTCCGGCATTAAAACTTTTTAGAGGGTTGGGAACAGAATGGCTCAGATTAGAGCAGATGAAATCTCGCGTGTGTTGCAAGCCGAGATAGAAAATTTTGACGCGGTCGCAAACATTAGCGAAACAGGTTCGGTCATCAGTGTTGGTGACGGTATCGCGCGTATTTATGGTCTAGAGAATGTCATGGCGGGCGAATTGGTGGAATTCAGTCCGCAAACCGTGGGTCTCGCGCTCAACCTGGAAGAAGACCAAGTGGGTGTGGTGCTGTTGGGCGACTACGGGAACGTAAAAGAAGGCGATCAGGTCAAGCGCACGGGCCGGATTATGGCGATCCCGGTGGGCGAGGCGGTAGTGGGCCGCGTGGTGAACGCGCTTGGCTTACCGATTGACGATAAGGGTCCGATTCCTTCAACTGAATTCAACCCGTTGGAGCGTCTCGCGCCGGGCGTGGTTGATCGTTTTCCGGTGAAGCAGCCTTTGCAAACAGGTATCAAGGCGATTGATGCAATGGTGCCGATTGGCCGTGGCCAGCGCGAGTTGATTATTGGCGACAGGCAGACCGGCAAAACGACGATTGCCCTCGACACCATCATCAATCAGGCGGGCCAGGACGTGATTTGCATTTACGTTGCTATTGGCCAAAAGCGTTCGACCGTGGCTCAGGTTGTGCGAACTCTTGAACAACACGGCGCTATGAAATACACCGTCGTGGTGGCGGCTACCGCCTCCGACCCGGCTCCCATGCAGTACATCGCGCCGTACGCGGGCTGTGCCATCGGCGAGTTTTTCCGGGATAGCAAGCGCCACGCCCTTTGTGTCTACGACGATCTTTCCAAACATGCGGCCGCGTATCGTGAGATTTCCTTGTTGTTGCGCCGGCCGCCGGGCCGCGAAGCGTTTCCGGGGGATGTGTTCTACCTGCACAGCCGCTTACTGGAGCGCGCCGCGAAGCTGAATGACGAAAAGGGTGGCGGCTCTCTTACCGCGCTGCCGTTCATTGAAACGCAGGCTGGCGACGTTTCGGCCTACATTCCGACAAACGTAATCTCGATCACCGATGGGCAAATCTATCTGGAAGGGGATTTGTTCAACTCCAACATCCGCCCGGCCATCAACGTCGGTCTGTCTGTCAGCCGCGTGGGCGGCAGCGCGCAAATCAAAGCGATGCGTTCGGTGGCCGGTACTTTGCGCCTTGAACTCGCCCAGTATCGGAATCTCGAAGCGTTCGCGCAGTTTGGTTCCGATCTCGACAAGTCTTCGCAAGACCAGTTAAGTCGCGGCAAGCGCTGGGTGGAAGTACTGAAGCAGGGGCCGTATTCGCCGATTCCCGTGGAAAAGCAGGTTTCGATTATCTACGCGTGCGGCAATGGCTTTTTGGACGACATGCGAGTGGAAGACATTCGCCGGTTCGAGGCCGAGCTCTATCATTACCTGGACAACAGCAAGCCTGAGATACTCGCGGCGATTCGCGACAAAAAGGAATTGACCGACGATATCAAGAGGCAGCTCAAAGAGGCCATCAACGAAGCGAAGGCGCGCTTTGGAAAGACGCCGGCCAAGGCCTAATCGATGCCGAGTTTAATCGACATCCGGCGCCGCATCCGCAGCGTCAAGAACATGCAGCAGATCACCAAGGCCATGAAAATGGTCTCGGCGGCCAAGCTGCGCCGCGCCCAGGAGCGCGCTGTTGCTTCGCGTCCTTACGCAAGAATCATGCAGGAGATGCTGTCGCATATTGCGGCAGCTTCGGTGGGCAACGACGAAGTGACTGAGCTTCCGTTACTACAGGTTCGCGAGGAAAAGCGGATTCAGTTGATTGTTGTTTCCAGCGACACGGGATTGGCGGGCGCCTTTAATTCGAACTTGTTGCGTTCCGCCCAGAAGTTCGCGGACGATCATAGCAGCGCTGATCTGCGGGTGGAAACTATAGGGCGTAAGTCTCGCGACTATTTCCGCAAGCGCAATTTCAACGTGAGCGGCGAGTACATCGGGATTGTAGAAAAGCCGAAAATTGAACAGGCGCGCGAAATCGCCGCCAAGATGATCGACGCCTACAGCAAGGCGGAAGTGGACGCGGTCTATCTGGCTGTCAACGAATTCAAGAGCATCATGGCGCCGAATCTAGTGCTCAAGAAGATTCTTCCGGTGGAGCTTCCGGCCGGCGGTGGCGAGCAAGTCGATTACATTTGGGAACAATCGCCGAAGGAATTGCTGAGCGATCTGCTGCCGCGTTACGTCGAAATGTCGATCTACCGAGCGATGCTTGAATCTCTTTCGGCTTACCATGCGGCGCGCATGACGGCCATGGATGCGGCCAGTTCCAACGCTGGCGACGTGATTCAAACCCTGACACTGAATATGAACCGCGTACGGCAAGCGAGCATCACGCGCGAAATTATCGAAATTGTGAGCGGCGCTGCCGCGTTATAGGTTTACTGGAGTTTCTTATGCCGACAAATACTTTGGTTGAAGGCCGCGTCGTCCAAGTCGCCGGACCCACCATCGAAATCGAGTTTCCCGAAGGTCACATTCCAAAGATCTTCAACGCCATTCGCGTAACAAGCGAAGGCTACGACGTCCCTACAAAGATCGAAATCACCGCTGAAGTGGCACAACACATCGGCGAGGGCCGCGTGCGCACGATCGCCATGGAGCCGACAGATGGTTTGGTGCGTGGCATGAAGGCGTACGATCTTGGCGAGCCCATTACGATTCCTGTTGGGAAACAAACGCTGGGCCGTGTGCTCAATGTTCTCGGCCAGCCCGTGGACAACATGGGTCCAGTGACAACGGAGAAGCACTTCCCAATTCACCGTTCTGCCCCCGAGTTCGCCGAGCAGGCGACGGAACTGGAAATGTTTGAGACGGGCATTAAGGTGATCGATCTCCTCGAGCCTTACTTGCGCGGTGGAAAGATCGGGTTGTTCGGCGGCGCGGGCGTCGG
>PMSX01000244.1:0-2941 GCA_003167495.1 Bryobacterales bacterium
ACCAACAACTTCCCCGAATTCACCGGCCGCCTCTGCCCTGCCCCATGCGAGGCCGCGTGCGTGCTCGGCATCAACGAGCCGCCGGTCGCCATCAAGCACATCGAGCAAGCCATTGTCGACCGCGCGTTTTTAGAAGGTTGGATACAGCCCGAGCGTCCCGCTGCGCGGACCGGCAAACGCGTCGCTGTGGTGGGTTCCGGCCCCGCGGGCCTTGCCGCGGCGCAACAGTTAGCCCGCGCAGGACACGCCGTCACCGTGTTTGAAAAATCCGGCCGTCCGGGTGGCCTGCTACGCTACGGCATCCCCAACTTCAAAATGGAGAAGCACCTGATCGACCGCCGCATCGATCAAATGCGCGCCGAGGGCGTGGAATTCGTTGTCGGAGTCGAGGTAGGCGTCACCGTTACCGTCGACTCACTGCTCGCTGAATTCGACGCCGTTGCCTTGACCGGCGGCGCGGAGTGGCCGCGCGATCTCGCGGTGTCGAAACGCTCCTGCGACGGGATTCATTTCGCGATGGATTTTCTGACCCAGCAAAACAAGCGCGGTGCCGGGGATCGGTTCGGACACTCGGAAGAGATCGTCGCCATGGGTAAGCGCGTCGTGATCATCGGCGGCGGCGACACGGGCGCGGATTGCCTTGGCACGGCGCATCGTCAAAAAGCCCTGTCGGTTCATCAGCTGCAGATTCATCCGATGCCGCCCGACGACCGTCACGAATCTACTCCTTGGCCGTTGTGGCCTCTACAGTTACGCGTGGAAGCGGCCCACGAAGAAGGCGGCTTCCGCGAGTGGAGCGTACTCACAACCCACTTCAGCGGTGACGAAGAAGGCAACGTCAAGAAACTCCATTGTGTGCGCGTTGGCCCCAAGCCCGCCCTGGAACGCATGCCCGGCAGCGAATTCTATATCGATGCCGACTTGGTACTCGTTGCCATCGGCTTCTCGGGGCCCACTCGTGTGGGGTTGCTGGAACAAATGCCACTTGAACTTGACCATCGCGGCAATGTGAAGACGGATGCGACGTTCGCCACATCGCTGCCCGGCGTGTTTTCAGCCGGCGATGCAAGGCGCGGCCAATCCCTAGTCGTTTGGGCGATCGCTGACGGACGCAAAGCGGCACATCACATTGATCGCTTCTTGATGGGTTCGAGCCAATTGCCGGTTTAGCCAACCCATGCAACTAGAATTGGAAAAGTGATTCGAATTGTTTTCAGCACACTGTTGTTTTCAGCGAGCTTGTATTCCGCCGATTGGACCAGCTTGTATGGCGCGGGCAAGTTGGAAAACCAGCGTCAGCGTCTCCGCAAAGACGTCGATCTGGTCATTGCGCAGGAGATTCAACCATTCCTGACCGTCGAGCAAGCGCACGCCTTTTCCCGGATTCAGCTGGATATGCCGGTTGCGGCGCAGCCTGATGCCAGCCCCTTCGATTCTTACTCAGCGGCGGAAGAACACATCACGCTGCCACTTTTGACGGTCGCGTTCGTTGAAGACATGGCCGAGGCCTACTCCTGGCTTTGGGCAAACCAATATAGTTCGCGGACGGTGGACGAATACCTTGGTATGTTGCGCAATCGCCTTCCCGCCGATTTTCCGGATAATCGCTATCCCAGTCCACTCGTCGCGTTGCATATTCCGAACAATGCCATGGAAAACGCCGCCGTCGCCAAAATGACTCAGCGAGTGCGCCGGACCACCCTTTCCTTTATGTTGCTGCATCAATTCGGACATCTAAGCTATCGGTCTACCGCCGATGAATCGGCGAGAAAGCATGACACGGCGGAGGCGGATGAAGAATTCGCCGACGCCTTTGCTCTTGAAGTTATGAAGAAAAACTCCGAGACGCCCGCCGGTCTGCTGATGCTAATTCACGGGATGATGTACCTACCCTCAGCGCCGCCGAAGAATCACCCGGTAACCCGGTTGCGGCTAAAAGCGATGGCAGATTATCTGGATGCCCGCGTCCACGAATTTTCGGAAGGCCGTCCCGATCGACGCCTGGCCACCATTGCGATTGAATCGCTGGCCAACCACATCAGACAAGCCGGCGCATTTGTGTCCGACAGCACCGGCCAGCAATTCTGGGCCGAACAAGGTCGGAAAACCACCGTAGCCGACCTTTTACCCAGACGCCTCGCCGAACAACCCTAGGCAGTTAATCGCACCATAAAAATAAAGAAAGCTCGCGAACACTAAGGCTCGCGAGCCGAAAATTGACTTAGCTGCTCGTTCTACTTTTTGGACGATTTTCCCGCAGACACAGTCCTCGCAAGATCTACCTGGCTGCCGGCAGCAGCGGTGGCCGGAGGCATCCGCAGATTCTCGCCGATTAAGTTGGCCATAGCGTGAACTTCGAGTCCTTCCGCCTCTTTGGTGAATAGAAGGCAGCGCCGCTCTTCGTCCAAATCGGCTTGAATCCAATCTCCGGCAGTAACCTGATTGGTTGCCATCAGGTTGGACAGTGGATGCACGAGCAAACGTTCAATTGCCCGTTTCAAGTGGCGAGCGCCGTATTTCAGGTCTGTTCCCTCCGTCAGCAGAAAATTCTTGCCGCTTTCCGAAACGGTGAAAACAAAGCACTTATCCGCTGGTGAATAGAGTATCCGCTGTTGGACTTGTCCTAATTCGAGGTCGAGAATGCGCCGCAGTTCGCCTTCACCGAGGGCTTTGTAGACAACCACTTTGTCGATGCGGTTCATGAACTNNTTGCTGGTCATGAAAATCATGGCGCGGGAAAAATCAACCTTGCGATTGTCGCCCAGCGTGAGGGTCGCTTTGTCCAAGATCCCGAGCAACAGGTTCCAAAGCGCATCGCTCGCCTTTTCAATCTCATCGAACAATATGAAGCTCAGCTTGACTGTGTCGGTGTGATGCTGGTTGATCACTTCCTGACTCAGCAACGGGTGTGTTTCGCGGTGCCCGAGGTAGCCGGGAGGCG
>PMSX01000244.1:2946-12367 GCA_003167495.1 Bryobacterales bacterium
TCGGCCCTAAGAAAAGAAAATTTCCCACTGGCCTACCCGGCGCGGACAAGCCAGTGATGTGCATCTGATAGATGTTGACAATCTGCTCTATAGCCTCATCCTGCCCGATGATGAGTTTGAGCAAGGTTTTTTCCAACGTTTCGGCATCTTTGCCCGTCCGCGTTGGGTCTAGCACTTTCCGGAGCCGGCTCATATTGTTTCTATTGATCCTTCTTTCTACTCATGTGCCACAGCGCTAGCCGGAGATCTGAGAGCCTGCCGTCCAGCCTTATTTCCGGTGGGCAGTGCATCTAACAACCGGCGACTACGCTGCTTCTTAATGCATTCATCGTCAGTGCCGCCGGATATCATCAAGGTTCTTCTCGCCTTTTTCTCCAAGGGTTTTCCTATTAGTTCTTTCTCGGACGAGAAGGTCTCACCTCAACTCGACTAATAAGTGTTCGCGAAGGCATTTTCAAAATATTCAGGACTATTTCGGCAATATCTCCGGGCGATATCTTCCAGTCGGACCTTTCTTGCGAATCCTGGCCGGAAAATTCGGTATCAACGCTGCCTGGCATGATGTAACTGACGCGCACGTTGTCGTTACGGTGATCGAGCATCATGGCTTCGCTAAACCCGTTCATCCCGAATTTCGAGGCATTGTAACCGCTTCCCCCGGCAAACGGGTTCTTACCGGCCAAACTGCTGATATTAATAATGAAACCGCCCCCAGTGTGGCGGAAACGGGTGAGCGCGGACTGGCTGCAATAGAAGGCACCCGACAGATTCGTGCCAATCATCGTGTCCCACTCTTCAATGGTCAACTCGGCGGCTGGTCGGAAAATACCCAATCCGGCGTTGTTAACCAAAATATCCACGCCGCCTAATTCGCGGTCGACGAACGCAAACAAGGCAGAAACATCAGCTGCCTTTGATACGTCGGCGACGCAGCCGGTGGTTTTAGTTTGGGGCGCAGTCTCTTTGAGGACTTGCAAAGCTCGGCGCAGCTCAGCGTCTTTACGGGCACAAATGGCAACTTCGACGCCTTCGCGCGCAAGCGCTTCTGCCACAGCCAAGCCGATGCCTTTGGAAGCCCCGGTGACGAGGGCGCGTTTTCCATCTAATGAATCGCTCATGAAAATCTCCTTTAGAGGTCAGAGGGAGCCGTATTTTCAACACCATCCGCCCCTACGATGATCGTAAGCGGTTCTATACTTAAGGTGGGCAACCTTGATGAGTGTTCTCTGGCTGCGTACAGCAGCCGCACTATATTCTTGCGGACTGCTCTACGCGTTGATCTACCTGTTTCGGAAAAATACCTTACTTTTCCGCCCGGCACTGATTGCGTTCGGAGCAGGGACCGTTTTCCATCTTGTTTCGATTGTTGAGCTTTGGGTCGATAGCGGCCACTTGCCGCTCAACAATTTCTACGAAACGAGCTCGCTTTGCGCCTTCCTGATCGCGGTTTTGTTCCTGCTGGCGTATTCGCAATACCAGATTGCGGTGTTCAGCGTCTGTTTGTTTCCATTAATCTTCTTTATGACCGTGATCGGCGCGACAGAGTTTCCGGTGGAGAAATGGAGCGCGGGCGCGAGAAATACGTGGCTCATCGTGCATATTTCGACGGTGCTGATTGGGTACGCGGCGCTATTTTTCGCGGCAGTGGCGGCTATCTATTACCTGCTGCAGGAGCGGCAACTCAAACGGAAGAGCGTTATGCCCGCCGCCAATCGGCTTCCGCCGCTTGGAACACTGGACCGGATCATTTCGCAAACAATGAACACAGGATTTGTGTTCATCACCATTGGGACGGTGAGCGGGGTGATCTGGGCGTTCATCGAAAACGGGACCAAATGGATTAGCGATCCGAAGATCGGTTTCTTTTTATTCACTTGGGCGTTTTATCTGGCGATGATTTTCCTGCGCGTATCGGCTGGTTGGCGCGGACGCCGGATCGCCTGGCTGGCCGTTAGCGTGCTTGGCTGTTCGTTGATCACCTGGATTACGCATGTCACGCTAAGGAGCTTCTGGTCACAATGAAGCTGCTGCTAGCGGGCGTGAATCACCGGACCGCACCCGTGCAACTGCGGGAGAGGCTTGCATACCGGACCGAAGAGATTCCGGCGGCGCTGATGGAGATTCAAGCGCGTGGCGCCAAAGAGGCACTGATTCTTTCCACTTGCAACCGGGTGGAACTGACGGCGGCGTTGGACGATGATTTCCGGGTGGAGACGCTGATTGAAAGCTTGCTCTCGCACCGCACCGGGGTAACGATTGACGAGCTGCTGCCCCACGTTTACCGGTTTGAGAACAGCGAAGCGATCAGGCACTTGTTTCGGGTGGCGTCCAGTTTGGATTCGATGATCGTGGGCGAGCCGCAAATCTTGGGTCAGCTTAAGCAGGCTTGTTCGCAAGCGCGGGACAGCGGCGCGATCGGAACATTTCTCGATGCGGTTCTAACGCGGGCGTTCAATGTGGCGAAACGGGTGCGGTCGGAAACGGAAATCGGCCAAAACGCCGTATCGGTGAGTTATGCGGCGGTGGAACTGGCGCGTGAGATCTTCGGTTCACTGAATAAGAAGCGGGTGCTGATTATCGGCGCGGGCAAGATGTCGGAAGGCGCGGCGCGGCATTTAATGCGGGCGGGCGCGGCAGGCATTTTTATCACGAACAGAACGCCGGAGCGTGCCGAAGAGTTGGCGCACATCTTTCGAGGCGAGGTGATCGTTTACGAGCAGTTTCCGCACAGGCTTTCCGAAGTAGACATCGTCATCACGTCTTCGGCGGCGCAGGGCTATGTGATTACGCGCGAAATGATACGGCGGGCGATTGACGCGCGCAAGAACCAGCCGATGTTCCTGATCGATATCGCAGTGCCGCGCAATGTGGAGCCGTTGGTCGGGAAAGTGGAACATGCGTTCCTGTACGACATTGACGATCTGCAGCGGCTCACGGATCAGAATCTCAAGACCAGGCTGGACGTAGCGCAACAAGCGGAAAGCATTGTGAGCGACGAAGTGGCGCGGCTTGAGGCCAGGCTGCGCGAGCGTGAAGTGACGCCAACCATTGTCAGCTTTCAAGAGCAACTCGAAGCTATCCGGCAGGACGTGGTGGGCCGCTACCGCGGCCGGCTCGGCGATTTGACCGTTGAGCAAGAAGAGACACTCGAAGCACTCACGCGAGGGATCGTGAACAAGATCGCTCATGGACCAATCTCCGAGATGCGGAGACATGCGGCTGGTGCTTCAGAAAGCGAATTGGTAAGCGTGGTGCGGCGCATGTTCCGGCTGCGCGATAGATAGCCATGCTGACCATTGGCTCGCGCGGGTCGGAACTGGCGCTTTGGCAGGCGCGCTTCATTGCCGGCCAACTGGCGGAAGCGGGCTTTGAGAGCCAGATTGAAGTCATCAAGACGACCGGCGACCACCTACAAACTGCCTCGCTGACACAAGCGGGCGGCAACGGTTTGTTCACGAAAGAGATCGAAGAGGCATTGCTCGACGGACGCATCGATCTGGCGGTACACAGTCTCAAAGATCTGCCAATCGAGCTGCCGCAAGGTTTGACGATTGCCGCCGTACCGCTGCGGGCCAGTCCGTTTGACGCGATTGTGGGCGACCGGCTGGCCGATCTGGAGCGCGGCGCCGTGGTGGGAACGAGTTCGCCACGGCGCGCGGCGCAACTCAGAATTTTACGGCCCGATCTGCGGATTGCGGCGATTCGAGGCAATGTAGATACGCGTTTGAAAAAGCGCCGGAACGGCGAGTTTGACGCCATTCTGCTGGCGGTGGCCGGGTTGGAACGGCTGGGTCTGGCGAATGAAATTGCGGAAGTGTTTACCGCCGAACAATTCTGCCCTGCCCCAGGCCAAGGAGCGCTGGGTGTGGAGACGCGCGTCCATGGCGAAGCGTTCGAGATCTGCAAGCGGTTGGACCACCAACCATCGAACCAAGCGGTGCGGGCCGAGCGCGCTGTCTTGGCTGGCTTAGGAGGCGGGTGCCAGTTGCCGGTGGGCGCGTATGCGATAGTGGCCGGCGAAGACCTCACCGTATCGGGAGTAGTTGTTGCGCCAGACCGACCGTTGATGATCCGGTCGCAAACGACGGGCCGAGCACGCGATGCGCAAGATTTAGGACGCCGGGTGGCGGAAGATCTTTTGTGGCAGGGCGCGGAAGAAGTGTTGGCGCCCCAGCCGTGATGCTTCCGCTGGCTGGTTTGCGGATAGTAGTGACGCGAGCGGCGCATCAGGCGGAGGAACTGGCACAACCTCTGCGCGAATGTGGGGCGACAGCCATTTTGCTGCCGATGATTGGCATTGCGCCGCCGGAGAATCCGGTGCCTTTGGCGAAGGCGATTGCGGAGATTGACTCCTATGACTGGATTGTGTTCACGAGCGTGAATGGGATACGTGCGCTGGGCAAACAGAAATGCGGTGCGCGCATTGCGACTGTGGGAGCCGCCACACGCGAATCTGCAGAGCGGCTGGGCTGGACGGTGAGTGTTACGCCGGAGACCTATGTGGCTGAAGCGCTGGTAGAGGCCTTGGGCGCGGAGGAACTGAATGGGAGACGGATACTGATACCGAGCGCGGCCGTTACGCGCGATGTAGTACGCGATGAACTGACAAACCGCGGAGCAATCGTGCAGGTAGTTGAGGCTTATCGGAATGTGATTCCGGCGGACGCGGCGGAGAAGGCGAAGGAAGTGTTTCGAGTTCCCTTCCCTGATTGGATTACGTTCGCGAGTTCGAGCGCGGCGGAGAATCTGGCGAGTCTGACAACAGTTCAGACGTTGCGGCATTCGAAGGTGGCGAGTATTGGGCCGGTGACGAGTGGGACAGTGAGGGAACACGGGCTGCTGGTGACGGTTGAGGCAAAGACGCATAATGTGCGCGGGCTGGTGGACGCGATTGTTCATGCAGTTGCTCCAAAGACGGCTTGACGCAACTGCTCTGTGAGTTGTTCGGGAGATAGAGCTGGGTCGAGATGGAGGGGTTCGCCGACTGAGATAGTGATCTTACCGGAACGGAACCAACGTTCGCCTGACACTTTCAATTCGCCCAGGCCGTGGATGCAAACAGGAATAGCGTCGGTTCCCAGACTTTTCCAGAGGAGGCCTGTGCCGACTTTGAAAGGCTGCAGTTTGGCATCGTCGGAACGGCGTCCTTCGGGGAAGACGATGACGTTATAGCCATGATCGACGGCATCGCCGGCATGTTGAAAACTGCGGCGAAATCCGCTGAATTGCGGAAGGGGAAAGACGTTGAACAGGGCGGTGATCAACCAATAGGCGAAGGGTGTGAGGAAGTTGAGGTACCAGCTGCCTTGATTGCGGCCTTTGCGGTAATCGAGGAGCATTTCTCCGGCCATGGCGATGGCCACGCGGCGGCGGATGACTCCTGGGAGGGCGTAAAGGATGAACGGCGCATCGTAGGAGGTCAAGTGGTTACAGACGATGAGTGCGGGAGATTTAGGCCACTGAGTCACATGACACTCGACTTTGGGTTTTGCGAGTAGACGAGTGAGAGGTAAGGCGATCAGTTCGATGAACGCGGCGCGTACGGACTGCATGAGCGGATTCCAAGGCCAATGCCAGTAAAAGTGTTGGGCGGCTGGTGTTTTGGCCGCGGTCGCAGCTTGTTCGATGAGGCGGCGTACGTCGTCTTGGGTGTTGACGTTCTCGAGGGCAGTGTCATCGAGCGCGATGCCGTATTGCTGTTCGAGTTGCGCTTGCAGCTGCACGCGGCCAAGGCTATCGAGATTGAGTTCGGCAGACTGCGGGGCTTCTTCGGTGGCTAGGCGGCGCGCGACCTCGCGTTTGAGAATTTTGCCGGTAGAGGTGCGTGGAAAATCGGGTTCACGCCAAAGGCTCCAGTGGCGAATTTGTTGAAATTCGGCAAGTTCGCGATTGGCGCCTTCCACGGCGGAGGCGGGGGGTGCAGCATGATGCATGACGAGAACGGCACGCGCTTCAGGACCGTGACCCGCATCGGTTTCGACGACGGCTACGGCCTTGACGCCGGGTTGACGAGCGAGAGCTGCTTCAAGGTCTTCGGGATAAATATTTAAGCCACTCGAAGTGACGATGACGTCTTTTTTGCGGCCGCGAAAATGGAGATTGCCGGCTGAATCAAAAGATGCGAGATCTCCGGTGGCGAGCCATTCCGATTCCTGCTGCTGCATTTGGCCGTGCTGCCAGGTTGTGTTGGAGATGGTTTCGCCGCGCACGAGCACTTCGCCGTCTTCACTGAGGCGCACTTCGCGTCCAGGCAAAACCTGGCCGATGGTGCCCTGCGCCGCACGAAACGGATGATTGAGGCTGACGATGGCGGTGGTTTCGGTCATGCCGTAGCCTTGAATGACGACAAAGCCGAGGCGGCTCCAGAACTGTTCCCCGGCTGTGGAGAGCGCTGCGCCGCCACAAACGAATGCCCAGAACTTTAGACCGAAAAAGCGGTGAACATCGCGAAAGTGCCACCAACGCTGCCAGGCTTTGAGGCTGGCGGATTTTTCGACACGCTCGGCTAGATTGGGAAAACGTTCGAGGGCAAAGGTACGCATGAGATCGAGCACGCGGGGGACGGCGGCGACCACGGAGATGCGCTCGCGGCGGATGAGTTCGGCGAGTTCGGAAGCCACGAGGCGTGGTTCGTAGTGGAGTTCGGCAGCGAGCAGAGGAGGGGTCCAGAGACCCATGAATTGGCCAAAGACGTGACTGAGCGGCAGAGTGTGCAGAATGCGAACGGGGTGAAAGGGGCGCTCATATTTGAGGTATTTCTGCATTTCCTGCTCAATGGGAACGAGACTGGCAAGCACGTTGCGGTGAGTGTGGACGACGCCTTTGGGATCGCCGGTGGTACCGGAGGTGAAGATGATTTGCAGAGTGTCGTCGGGTGTGAGGTTATCGATGATGCTCGCTTGTTGTGTGGGCAGCGCAGACTCGAAGTCTTCAAAAGCAATTTGAGGCGCGCCGGTGGGGAGAAGCGCAATTTTGGCGGCGTTGCCAGTGATGCATTTGGGCGTGACTTCGCGAGTGACGCGCTGCATGAAATCGAGAGAGCCAGCGAAATCGACGGGGACGGGGACGACGCCACGTAGAAGGCAGCCGAAGAAGGCGGCGACCCATTCGGGACCGTTTTCGCCCCAGATGACGACGCGGTCACCCTTGGTAATGGAACGGCGGACGAGTTCGGCGGCGAAACGGCGGGATAGCGTGGCCAGTTGCGCGTAGGTGACGCGATGCTTGCGAACGCCACGGGGGGCAACGATGGCGAGATCGCGGGGATGTTTATCGAAATCGGATACGAGCGTGGCGAGATTGGCGCGAGAGGGGGTCAAGCTATCAGGGTATGGCATCACCAGGGGATTGGGTACGAAACCGTATGACTTTTGGGAGGGGGTGGGAGCGCAATAATTCGCTGAAGAGATGGCGAAAGTGGGCGAATTATTGAGCTCTATAAAGAATAGTAGAAAAGCCGAGAAATAATTCGGGGATTTTGAGGGGTTGTGGGAGGAATTTTTGAGCTCGAGAGGAAGGGGAAAACGGGGTTGGAGGAGGAGACACAGCCCTGCCTCCGGCGGGGCTGCAAGAAGGCTAGCCCTGCCTAACGGCACGGCTGGGAGGAAGGAGATGACCACCATCCCGCGCGGGATGGTTGCGGGGGACAGAAACTCGCGGGGCTGCGAAAATAGATTGCCGCTTCTTCGCAGTCGCGGCTCGGCTAGCGGTTTTAGTGTGAATAGAGGGCGAGTTACGGGAGAGGAGATGAGGAGGACGGCGCAGACGGAGAGGGGGTGCTGGGTTGAACGGGCTGTGACTTTCGGCGATGGCGCGATGAGGCGGTGAGCAACGCAAAAATGGGGACAGCCAGCACGCGATGGTTGGGCGTGCGGCTTCGGATCGGACCGATTTCGGACGCTGTGGCAGTCCCCACTTTTGCTTGGTTGGGGCTCGAAATATGGGGAGTTACAGACCGAGGCGGTCGCCGAAATCGTAAGGAGTAGGCTGACGATTTTTTCGAGTATGCAGTTTATGGGCATATGATGGCTTCCGATGCCAGTATGAAATGAGGGCGTTCGGGCAGGGCTGGGTTTTGGCGGTAAAGTATTGATTTTAAGAGGGAAGAAAGATTTCGAAGTTCTGAACTGGGGGCGTGGCCAATTAACCCGAGTGTCCCCCCTCGGTACAAGTGTGGGCGGCGATGCCGCCCTTTTTTCGCTAGCACTGATCGATAATGTAGTTCTGCGGGGCTCAAGGAATTCTGATGAACAGCACACATGCTTTCCACGGGGGTAAATCGTTCGAAGCGATCGGTGAGGATTTCCAGCACCTCGATCGAGCCACGCAAGTGATCAACGCGGACGTCCTAGACGCCTGGTTTGACCCCTCCCCGTGCGTCCTGTCGAAAATCCGCGACTACTTGCCGTTCTTGGTTCGCACGTCACCCCCGGCTTATTCGGGCGGACTCGTCACGGCCATCGCTCACGCAAGAGGCATACCTCTCGACAGTATTCTTATCGGGGGCGGTTCCTCCGACTTGATCTTCACATGCCTTCCCAGGCTCGCCTCTCCGCTTCAGAAAGTCATGATACTGGACCCAATGTACGGCGAGTATCGCCATTTGATCGACGCCTTGCTGAGCGCCAATATCATCCGTTTTGAACTACACAAGGAGGAAGATTTCCGTATAGATGCGGATCGGTTGATTGAGTTCGTCCGGACCCATCGACCCGATCTTCTCGTGTTGGTGAACCCCAATAGCCCAACGGGCCAGCATTTTCCGCGACGCGAAGTCCTTCGGTTACTCGATTCCATTCCCGCTTCCACATGGATTGTCATTGACGAAACCTACATCGAATACGCCGGACGCGAAGAATCTCTCGAAGCGGATGCCAGCAAACGACAAAACTTCCTGGTATTGAAATCGATGTCCAAAACCTATGCGCTTAGCGGAATACGTGTCGGGTATCTAGTGGGAGTTTCTTCGACCATTCGCGCTCTATCAAAATGGATCCCTCCCTGGGCTGTAAGTCTACCCGCCCAAGTGGCGGCGGTGGAAGCGCTGCGGGACGAAGCTTATTACGACGCAAGATATCGTGAGACTCATTCGTTGCGCGAAGAACTCACCAGCCAACTGAGGAGAAATCCAGAAATCACCACCTATCCTTCCACAACGAATTTCCTGTTGGTGGAGGCGAGGACGAGTGCGCAAGGTATTGTCGAGATGATGCGCGAATCCAAGGTGTTTATACGTAACTGCGAGTCTATGGGAGAACGTTTCGCAGACCGGTTCTTACGCATCGCGGTAAAGTGCCGTACAGATAACGCTCGCATTGTGGAAACGCTGTTTAAGGCCACAGCAATGACGGGAGCGAGAAATTCGGTATCTGCCTAATTTGAGGGTTGGGCGCCCACAACCGACGGCCGGTCGCTGACGCTC
>PMSX01000202.1 GCA_003167495.1 Bryobacterales bacterium
TAGGCGGATACGGCCACAGCCACAATGCTTGCGACCAACAACGGCGCGATCCAAAACCACTTGCTATGCACTCGCTTGGCAGCGCTCTCCGGATCGATCAGGAAACTGGGAAGGCCGGCCAGGTCGCTCAAAAAGCCGCTTGTCTCGTTTGGAATCACTTCGTGTTTAGTGGCCATAGGGTTGCGAACATTATATACGCAAATACCGCCTCCGCGCCGGTGTCGAGTTACCCTATGAATGAGCCGCTGTGAAACCCACTTTCGTAATCTTCGTTCTCCTCCTCTCGCTGGCATGCTCGTCCGCCACAAAATCCGCGCCGCAAAAACACTATCAAGTCACTGGCAAAGTGGTCTCCATCGACGCCAAAGAACAAACCGCCGCCATCGACGCCGCTGCGATCCCGGGCTATATGGAGGCGATGACGATGGATTACCCCATCCATTCCAAAGATGAGTTCGCCTCCCTGCACCCCGGCGATCACATTGCTGGAACCTTAGATGTGAGTGGCGATGGCAGCTACACACTCTCTCATATCAAGATCCTGCCCGTTAACCAAAAATGACGCCCACTGATCCCATTCAATCGGCTCCTACGCGCGTCGTGTCCCCTTCGCGGCCCACTTTTGTCGATCTACGGATGCAAGATCCCTTACGTCCCTCCGCGCACATCCGCGTTGCCAGTTGGCTGGCTCTAAGCAAAAGCCTCGTCGCGTCTTTTCGCTTTCTCATGGAGACTGAGGTGCACGTGTACGCTTTTGCGGTATCGGTAAACATTCTCATTTCCTTCTACCCGTTCCTCGTGGCAATGGTTCTAATTTGCCGCCACCTCTTCCACTGGCAGGCCGCCGCCAATGTCATCATTCAAACGGTGAAAGACTATTTCCCCGGCGATTTTGGGCTCGATATGAGCGGCTTTCTCAGAATATCGTCGCTGCGCAGATTCAGCTGGCTTTCGATTGTCCTGCTTTTCTTCACTGCAAACGGCATTTTCACGCCTCTCGAAGTAGCTTTCAATCGCATCTGGGGCATTAAGCAAAACCGCAGCTTCGTCTGGAATCAAACCATCAGCTTAGTTTTGATCTTCGTCTGCGGCGCTTTAGTGCTGGGGTC
This sequence comes from Bryobacterales bacterium, assembly GCA_003167495.1. Lineage (GTDB taxonomy): Bacteria > Acidobacteriota > Terriglobia > Bryobacterales > Bryobacteraceae > Bog-105. The sequence continues at coordinate 1,110 of PMSX01000202.1, forward strand.
CGCCTGTTTAACCACGCTCAATTCGGAATTCCTCGGTTCAACACTCGGCGCCAACGAATTCGCCCCTATTGTGCAAAGCATAGCGCTGCACATCATCGCATTGCCCGTCACTGTCGTGATGATCTTCCTCATCTACTGGCTTTTACCGAATGCCAAGATTCCCGTGGCGCGCTTGCTCCCTTCGTCCGTTGCGGTGGCCATTCTTCTGCAGATTTCCGAGTTCGTCAACATATTGCTGTGGCCCTGGCTGCGCGACAAATTGAAGGCTGACGTGCCGCCCTTCGTGCAATCCATCAGCATTGTATTTTGGGCGTTTATCGCGACGATGATAATTCTGGCCGGCGCTGAATGGGCCGCACGCGTGAAAGTGGATACGCCGCAGCCCGAGCAGGATGCCGCGGCTCTGAACCTGCATTAAACTTGTCTCTTTATGTCGAAGCCCCAATCCGACATTTCCCGCCGCGCTGCTCTCCAAACTGGTGCGGCGCTTGTCGCCGGCCCAGCGCTTCTTAAAGTCCACGCGGCCAGCAACCCTGTGAAATTTGCCGTGATTGGCACTGGTACTCATGGCTCATACCTCGTCAACCATTTGGCGCGCCTCGATACCGGCCACTGCGTCGCTTTGTGCGATGTGAACCAGCGGGCGCTTGATGATACCGCCCGCACACTCACTACCAATCCCAAGAAATACAAAGATTATCGCGAACTGCTGGCGGACAAAGATGTCGAAGCTGTTGCGATCGCCCTCCCTCTCTATGGCCATTTCGAAGTGACCCGCGATACGTTGCTCGCCGGTAAACACGTCTTCTGCGAAAATAGCCTGGTCTTCAAAGCGGAAGAAGTGCACTCCTTACGCGCTCTCGCCGCCGAACATCCCAAGCAGATTCTGCAAGTCGGTCTCGAGCGCCGCTACAGTAGCTATTTTCAATCGGTCAAGAAAATGATCGACGAAGGCATTCTCGGCACGGTGACCCACATTCACGCTCAATGGCATAGCAACCCCGGCTGGACCATGAAACCCGGCGGCAAAGATAACCCGGGAAACTGGCGCTTATTCCGCGAATATTCCGGCGGCCTAACTGCCGAACTCGCGTCACACCACATCGATGTAGCCAATTGGTTCTTTAGCGCTCATCCGGAATTTGTGGTTGGCGCGGGCGGCCTCGATTTCTGGAAAGACGGCCGCGACGTTTTCGACAACATCCAACTCATCTACAGCTACCCGAGGGGCCGCAAGCTGACATACAGCGCCATCACCACGTGCCAGCATCTGCCTATTCTCTCTTCGCAACGCCCTGAATTCGGCCTCGTTGTGATGGGTACCGCTGGCGCCGTTGAGATGACTCTGGGTAACGACAACGCTCCTCCCACCGCACTCTGGTTCCGCGAACCCGAGCCCGGCGACTCCACTACACACCCGCCAAAAGGCGTTCCCATTATTACGCCCGCCACGGACGTGGATTGGAAAAACGATTCTTTTCTGGTGCGCGAATCCAAGGCAGCCCGCCGCTGGCTCTTCGACAAGGGAATCATGCTGCCGCAGGAAGACCGGAATCCAGTGGATACGCAGCTCGAAAGCTTTCTCAGCGATGTACGTAGCGGTAACCGCCCGCGCGCCGATGTGGAAGTGGGCTTGGCCGATTCCACCGCCGTCATCCTTTCCAACATCGCTATGGAGGAAAATCGCCGCGTATCTTTCAAAGAGATCGAAACTATGGGAATCGCGGCACCCGCTGCCACGCCCGTAGCTGCTGCGGCGAGGCCCCAATCAGCGGTGCCTACTGCTGCCGGACCCGCCAAGCCGGCCCTCTCAGCGCCGTCAGCCAAGCCCCCAACTGCCGGTAAAAAGATGGCCGCTCCCGCCAAACCTCCCGCGACGCGGAACCCTTAAGTGCTAAGCTGAACGCATGCTGACGCCGTCTCCGCGGCTGCAACCCAGCTACTACGAGGCCTTCCGTTGCGTCGGTTCCGTTTGCGAGGATACGTGCTGTCGCGGCTGGCGGGTCTCGGTAGACAAAGAAACATTCCAGAAATACCAGACTTGCTCACATGCCAATCTTGGGCCGAAGCTTCGAACGCTGGTGAACATCAACCCTGCGTCAGAGAATGACAACGCCCATGCTGAGATTGAACTCGACCGGGGTGCCTGTCCCTTTCACGCGGACGGTCTGTGTGAGATCCAAGCCACTCTCGGCGGAGAGATGCTCTCGAAGAACTGCGCCACTTATCCTCGTGTGATGGCAACCGTAGAAGGACGCCTCGAACGCTCCTTGGATCTCTCTTGTCCCGAAGCCGCCCGCCTTGCCCTCACCAATTCGCAACCTATCGAGTTTGCGGAGTCGAGCGGCGACGAAGACGAATCACGTCTCGGTAGCATTGGCATCCTCGACACGGCAAACTCTAAGTATCCGGACAAGCCTTTTCGTTACGTCCACGAGGTGCGAAGCCTGATGATCTCTTTGCTCCAGAATCGTGGCTATCCACTCTCTCAGCGCATTCTTGTCCTCGGGCGCTTGTGCGACAAGCTGGAAACCGAGGGTACCGACGACGGTTGCACTAACTTGCGCGCCATCATTCGCCAACCCGCGCCCGTCGTTCCTCGTCTCTCAATGCCCGCCCCTGGCCGCTTTGAAACCGTAGTCGAACTCATCCTCGCCCGCATTGGATCCGACTCCACCAGTCGCCGCTTTCTCGATTGCTATCAATCCTTCATGGCGGGTTTGCATTGGACGAAGGACAGCACCATGGAGGAACTGGCCGCACGCCTCGATGCCGCCTTTGCCGGACCCTATGCCGTCTTTCTAGCGCAGCATCAACACATGCTGGAGCACTACCTGGTCTCCTATGTCTTTCGTAGTCTGTTCCCGTTCGGCTCTCAATCGTTGAACCGTAAGCTGGCAGAATACCGCTTTGCGCATTCAATCTCGCGCCACTATCAGCTTATGGTCGTCGATTTCGTCGTCATCGAAACTCTGCTCGCCGGTTTGGCCGCGTTTCATGGCGCGCGCTTTGGCGTTCCGGAAGCTCTTAAGCTGATTCAGTCAGCCACAAAGACATTCGAGCACAGCTTGTCGTATCCGGGAAAAGCGCTCGATCTGCTGATTGAAAAAGGAATTGACGGGTGCGCTTCAATGAGTATGCTGATTCGCGATTGAGTGCAGCTGGGTTTCATTCTGTAATGCCCGAGCGCCCGCCCGCACTTCTTCGCACGCCAGCAACACCACCGTAATCCAAAGTACGTCGGCAATTAGCAAGTGCACCAGTTGCATCCAAATGGGAGCCAGCAGATAAATGTTGGCGAACCCCGCCATTACCTGCACGAACACCATTACGCCCACGCGTGTACCCGCCGTACGCAAAGGGTTCCCCTCTTCGCCATCTTGCATAGCGCCGGCAGCGGCCCACAGAAGATAAATGGCGCTTAGGATTGCCACCGCGGGGTGCAGCAAGCGCAGGCGGAGAAGCAAGCTTGATCCCGCTGCAAAATCCTGCGCGACTCCGTTGGCCAACGATGTGGTTGGGAAGAGCGTATCGCCCAGCGCGGCAATCGCCCCTGTAATAGAAACTGCGAATGCGGTTACCACGGCGATGCGCAATCTGGGCGAGATAGCAGCAAGTCTGATTTCGCCCTGGTCACGCGAAGCGAGCCACGCAGCGATTGTGTAAGCGCCCATCAGCAGCATTGTATTGGTAAGGTGTAACGCCATAGACCATCCACGCCCGGCCGATAAATCGTGCGCCACATAGCGGAACAACACCAGCCCCGCGCCCAGCAGCGCCTCAATCACCAGGAAAACCGCCGCATAGATGGAATAACGCCGCACCGCATGTTTTTTCGGATACGCCCGAAAGGCCCAAACGCAAAGCGCGATCGTCGCAATCGAATCAAGCGTCGTCATCATCCGATGCGTAAACTCAATCAGCCTCGGCGTGGCCATTTCCGTCGGCAGAAATTGTCCCCCGCATGTCGGCCAGTGCGCCCCGCAGCCATCGCCCGAAAAAGACGCGCGCACATAAGCGCCCCACAAAATCACTGCCAGGTTGTAAGCCAAAACCACCCAGGCAAACCGGGCGAAATTCCGTCTCGATTCAATGCTCGCCAGCTCCATTTACGTCTTCTCTCGCCGCATCATCGCCACCCGCAAAATCGCGGCTATGCTGCACACCTCTGTTATTGTCCCATCCATCGCCATCTTCACTGCTTGCTCGAATGGCTTCCAAACAATGGTGATGTCTTCCTCGGCGTCGAAATTCGTATTCGTGGGAGACAACTCCGTGGCCAAATAAAAACTCTGCACATCGTCCAACACGCCATTGCCCACATCCACTCTTCCCATAGCTTGCCAGTCTGCAGCCCGTACCCCTGCTTCTTCCGCCAATTCCCGTTCCGCGGCTTGCTGCATGTCCGTCTCATCCGGTCGCGATCCACCGCGCGGAATTTCCCACGAATAGCGGTTCAACGCGTAACGCCATTGCCCCACCAGTACGATCTCATCGCGCTCATTCAGCGCCACCACGCCCACCGAAGGTCTGATTTCGATGACGCCGTAAATCCCCGGCTCGCCATCGGGCCGGATGACTTGGTCTTCGCGAACGCGTAACCAAGCGTTTTCATAAGCCGTTCGGCTTCCTATGGTCTTCCACGGATTTTGATTCACGCTTTTATTTATGCTGCCGGCAAATCTCAGAGAGAACATCGAAATCGACATTCCCCCCTGACAATATGATGCCAGCCTTCCGAATGCCGGCAGGAACTTTCTTGTTGAGCAACGCACCCGCGGGAACGGCGCCGCTCGGCTCGGCCAGAATTTTCATCCGCGATAACAGAAAGCGCATCGCCGCCTTGATTTCATCTTCTGAAACCAACAGCACCGCTTCCGCCAGCTCGCGGACAATGGGAAATGTCACTTCGCCGGGCGCGGGCGTGCGCAAGCCATCGGCAATCGTCAGCGGCGGCGGAATTGTAATGCGTTGGCCCGCCTTCAATGACTGATACCAATCGCTCGCCAACTCAGGCTCCACGCCAAACACACGAATCTCCGGATTATGCGCTTTAGCCGCAATCGCTGTACCGGCCAGAAGCCCGCCGCCACCCACCGGCACAAAAATCGCCTCTAGATCCGGTTTCTCCGCTAACAATTCCAGCGCCGCCGTTCCCTGGCCGGCCACAACCCACGGGTGATCGTACGGAGGCAAAAGCGTAGCATTTGTTTCCGCGGAAATCTTGCCCCCGATCTCTTCGCGCTTTTCTTTGATCCGGTCATACTGAACAATTTTCGGGTGGTACGCCTTGGTCGATTCCATCTTGGCTTTCGGCGTATCGGTGGGCATAACGATAGTCGCCGAAACGTTCAAATGCGCCGCCGCTATCGCCACCGCCTGCGCGTGGTTGCCGGACGAAAACGCCACCACGCCCCGCTTTCGCTCCTCCGGCGAAAGAGCCATCAAGAAATTCAGTGCGCCACGAATCTTGAAAGCCCCACCGCGCTGCAAGTTTTCACACTTGAAATGGCACTCTACTCCCGATGCTTCGTCAAACAGCCGCGAATGCATGACAGGCGTGTTCTTTGCCAGCGCCTGAATGCGCAAGGCTGCCGCTTGAATATCTTCGATCGTGACTTTCATCTTTGTCACGTTCGATTGTAGCGGGTGCAAGCGCCGTTTCTATTCGTAATGGAGCGCCACCATCGGATCCACTTTAGTGGCGCGGCGCGCGGGCAGGTAGCTCGCGAGTAACGCCACAGACGCCAACAACAAAGCGATCGTGCTCAGAACGAAAGGATCAGTCGGGGTCACGTGATAGAGCAGACTGGCTAAGAACTGCGTAACCGCGAGCGAACCGAGGAAGCCGGCACCAAGTCCAGCAAGCGTCCACTGCATACTTCGCGTTATGACCAGACGAAGAACATCCAGCGCCCGCGCCCCCAAGGCCATTCGAATGCCGATTTCGTTGGTACGCTGTGCCACTGAATAGCTGACAACACCGGCGATTCCCACCGAGGCCAAGGTCAAAGCGAGCGCGGCTAGAACCGCCAGGATCAGCATTGGGAAACGCCGCGACCCGACTGAGTCTCGCAGCACTTCTTCCAGCGTCTCCGCGGGTGAGGCGGCCAGATCCGGGTCAATTTGCGCCAAAGCGTTCTTGACGGGCCCTATGAGCGCCCCAGGTGCCGACGACGTACGCACGACTAGCGTCATCGAGGGCCAACCAGCCTGCGTGTAAGGTCTCAGAAATTGCGGGTGGAACTCTTCATCCAGGCCCCAGCTCCGCACATCGGCATAAACTCCAACAATGGTCAACCACGGACCATCGGCGTTGAACAGGCCGATCTTGATTCGTTTGCCAAGCGGATCTGCATGCGGCCAGTACTGGCGAGCCATCGCTTGGTTAATCAAAATAACGTTGGCCGCGCCCACCGTGTCGCGATGAGAGAAATCGCGGCCTTTTATTAGTGGGATTTTCAAGGTTCGCAAGTAGCCTGGGCAGGCAACGCCATACCTCGCTCCGGGCTGATTCTCCGGTCCCGGATCGGGCTGCCCCTGAATGACAAATCCGCGCCCTGCCCATCCCCGGAACGGCATCTGACCGACACTACTCACTGAGACCACACCTGGAAGCGTCGCCACACGCTCGTCAAGATCGAGACAGAAGCGTTGGCGAACGGGCGGCCCGTTATAAAGATCGAGTTGCGGCGAACTCACCGACATTGTCAGAACGTTCTTCGGATCGAAACCAGGCTTCACACCCAGCAACCGCGCCATGCTGTCAATCATCAACCCAGCGCCTGTAAGTACGATCATCGCGAGGGCGACTTCGGATGCAACAAGCACATAACGCAGTCTGCTGCCTCGTTCATGCGTGCTGCTCCGGCCGCCCTGTTTCAAAAGATCGTTTACATCGGTGCGAAATGCACTCAGAGCGGGAGTCAGTCCAAACAGAACGCCTGTCAAACATGAAATAAGAAAGGCGAAAAGCCACACATTGGCATCGATTGAGATACCGTCAAGGGGCCGAAAAGGGACAAAGCGCAACCCTGACGGCAGAACATGAACCAGCAAATCAGTAGCCCAAACTGCTACGAAAATCCCGCAGCCGCCACCCAGCAGTGCCAGCACTACGCTTTCGGTTATCAACTGGCGGACGACTTGGCCACGGCCTGCGCGCATTGCGCAACGCAGGGCGAACTCCTTCTGCCGCGATGCGCCGCGAGCCAGCATCAGGTTCGCGACATTCACGCACGCCATGAGCAAGACGAATCCCACAGCAGCTAATAGCGCCATCAGTGTCGCTTGAAATTCACTCATCCCAACCCTATTCAGCGGATCTACCGCCACCGTTCTTCCCGTGTTGTCGTCTGGATATTCTTTTGCCAGACGCCGTCCCATCGAATCCATCTCTGCTCGCGCCCGCGCCACGGTGATGTCCGGCTTCAGCAGGCCAAATGCCACAAAGGAATGGCTTCCTCGTCCGCGGTCGCCGGGCGTGTAGCCAATTGGTACCCATAGCTGGTCGGGCTCACCAAAAAATTGAAATTGAAACGAAGATGGCATTACACCAACCACTGCGTATCCTTCGCCGTTAACCTTGACACTCCTGCCAACGATGTTCCGATCAGCGTGGTAACGCTGACTCCACAATCCGTAGCTGAGGATCACTTCATGATTCCTCCCGAGCTGCTCCTCCTCTGGCAGGAAATTTCGGCCCATAAAAGGCTGGACGCCGAACACTTTGAAGAAACCGGCCGTGACTCGCGAACCCGTGACTCGCTCGGGTTGCTGTCCACGGGATGACAAGTCGTACCCGCCTCCGGCATCAACCAGCGCCATTTGCTCGAACACTCGGTTTTGCTGCTCCCAGTCCTGATAGTTCGGCGCGGAAACGGCGCTTTCGTCCGTGGGTTTGCGAGCGTCGGCTTCAAAGAGTGCCACCAAGCGATCGGAATTCGCAAAGGGAATTGGCTTCAAAAGCACGGCATTGATTACGCTGAAAATCGTTGTGTTTGCGCCAATACCTAGCGCCAGCGTCACCAGGGCAACAAGCGTGAAACCTGGGTTCTTCGCAAACATCCGAAATGCATAGCTGATATCTGCAAGCAAACGGTCCATATCCGCCCGTCCTCAAAGTAGATTTACCCGCGCCGAAGCACCGGTTCCGGTAGATGTTGCATGCCGGGTTCCATTGCTGGAGACTGAGTGACTGGGAGAAAGCTAGCAGGAAACTAGGCTTGACGGTTCGTTTTTGGGACGGCACTGTTCAAAGCTGCGATTCCTCTCAATATCCCGCCTTCTTATCCACCACATTCTCGAGCGGCTGCCCCTTCGTAAACCGCCAAAAATTTTCCACAAAGCACTGCATGCTCAAATCCAGCCAATCTGGATTCACCGTTCTATCCGTGCAATGCGGCGAAATGAGCACGTTCTCCATCGTCCATAACGGACTTTCCGCAGCCAGCGGCTCGACCTCGAAAACATCCAGCGCGGCTCCGGCAATCTGCTTGGTCTGCAACGCTCGAATCAGCGCCGCCTCGTCAATCACCGGACCGCGCCCCACATTCATCACAATCGCCGTCGGCTTCATCGCTTGAAACGCCGCGTCGCTGATCACGTGATGCGTTTCCGGCGTCAGCGGCGCCGCCGCTACCAAAAAGTCAATCTCGTGGAGCATTTCATGCATCTTGTCCGCTGGAAAAATCTTGTTGAGCAACGGGTCATTCGCCGAGCGCCCTGGATTCCGCCGCGCCGCGTAAATCTTCACGCCGAGCGGCTTCGCCAGCAAGGCGCATTCGCGGCCGATCTCGCCGTAACCCACAATGCCCATCACCTTGTTGTTGATGAACTCAGTGCTGAAGTTATCCCATTTGCTCGCGCGCTGATTGTCCACCAACCGGCGCACACGCTTCGTGAAATAGAGCATCCCCAACACCACAAACTCCGCCAGCGAGCGCTTGAAAACACCGCGCGCATTTGTCAACGGCACCGCACTTTCCGCGAATGCCGGAAACAACAACTTTTCGACCCCGGCCGATAGCGAATGAATCCACTTCACCTGCCCGCCCGCTGCAAACACATCCGGAAAATTTACAGCCTTCCCCGTCATTCCCGAATAGAGGATGATGTCCGCCGTCGGTGCGAACTGCTTCGCCGCAGCTTCCTCATTGCTGACGAAAATATTGGCAGCGTCTTTGATCGCCTCCAGGTTGCGGAGTGCGTAGTGATCGGGCGGAGAGAGTACAAGAAGATTTGGCTTTGACATTTGACTACTTGTCATCTTAAACTCAAACGCTCATGTATTCTTTTCGTGATGGCGAACCCCACTCTTAAAAGTCTTCTTGCCGAACTCGCTGCCGCTGCCGACCCGGTGCGTGCCAAATCCTCGGCATGGTTCTTCAAAACTGGCAAAGGGCAGTACGGTGAAGGCGATCAATTTCTTGGCATTGCGGTACCGGTTCAGCGCAAAATCGCTCTTCGCCATCGCCATCTCCCGCAAGCCGCTCTTCAGAAACTGCTAACATCCAAACTTCACGAACATCGCACGGTGGCGCTCGAAATTCTCGTCGCTCAGTTCGAAGCGGCCACGCCGCGCGAACAAACAGCGATCTATCGGTTCTATCTCGCCAACACCACCTACATCAATAATTGGGACCTGGTTGATGGCTCTGCACCCTACATCGTCGGCGAATATTTGCTCACTCGTCCACGCGCCATCTTGCGCAAGCTTGCCAAATCGTCCAACCTTTGGGAGCGCCGCATCGCCATCGTTTCCACCTTCGCCTTCATTCGCGCCGGTCAAAACACCGACACTTTTGCTATTGCGAAAATGTTGCTTGCCGACAAACACGATCTCATTCACAAGGCTGTTGGTTGGGCCTTACGCGAAGCCGGCAAATCCGCGCCCGCACAACTCGTTGAGTTCTTGCAGAACCATTACGACCGTCTGCCACGTACCGCGCTTCGTTACGCCATAGAGCGCTTCACTCCGGCTGAGCGCAAACGGATGCTGGCAGGAGACTTTGCTGGCGTATAGTGGAACATTCAGGCGGCGAGCAGGTGCTAGCCGGGTGGCCTGCGCGACGTGTGCCAGATATGGAGAATTTCGATGGCTTCTCGCCGTTCATCGATTCGGTAATAAACGAAAACCGGCGAGTGCAGAAGACGTCGTAAGGTTGGCTCGCCTTCTACCGGCGCACCCACATACGGAAAGGCCGCAAGTAAATCGAGATGATTGAAGAGATCATCCGCAAAACGCTCGGTACCGCCGGGGTGTTGGTTTCGCGACCAACTGAAAACGACTTCCAGATCGGCTAGAGCGTCTTCGTGGTAGCGGAGTTTGAAAGCCACTCTTTGATGTGTTCGCGCGCTTCGTCTGCGGAAACAAGCCGCCCTTGATCCGCTGATTTAACGCGTTCCTCCAAAATCCGGCGAGTTTCGGAATCGAGTTCGACTGCCGGTTCTGTCGAAACAAATGGATCAATTTGTAGTTCGCGCATACCTTAAACTAGCCTACCAGCCGCGCGATTGCACTCACGCGGGATAAACTCACTCTGCCCTCAGCGTCTCCGCCGGCTCTAACCGGCTAATCCGCAGCGTCGGCAAACAAATCGCCACACCCCCGATGATCGCCAGCAAGACCGGCACCGTCACCAGCGTTACCGGATCATAAACCTGCACCCCAAAAACTTGGCTCGACAAAACCCGCAACGCCGCAAACGACAGCGCAATCCCTACTGCCAGCCCCACCAGCGTCCCAATCGCTCCCGACCACCCAATGTCTACCATCGCCTGCTGCACGGTGGAACCCAACACCATTCTAATCCCAATCTCGCGCCTCCGTTGCACCACCAAATTGGAAACCAGCGCATAAATCCCAACCGCCGAAAGCAAGAGCGCCAGCCCTGCCAAACTGCTCAGCAGCATCACCTCTATGCGCTGCTGCTGGAGTTGTTCGGCGAGAATCTGATCCATCGAATAAAAACCGGAAAACGGCAAATCAGGCGCAACCTTTGCGAGCGCTTCCTGCATGTGCCGGATCGTTGCCGGTTGGTCAAACCTGTGCATGCGAACAATCCAGCTTGGTTGGAACCAGATGTGTGCAATGTTGACCAGGCCCTGTGCCAACTGCGTTGCGGGAACATAGAAAACCGGTTCCGTAGACATGGGAGCGTCTTGCTCCATCCCCGGCCGTTTTGTCACGTTTGAGACAACTCCCACGACCATGTAGGTCTTTCTCTCGAAACTGAAGTGACGGCCCAGGGGCGATGGATCTCCCAAAAAGCGCCTCGCGAAAGTTTGGTTCACAACCGCCACAGGTTGTGACGTGGGCGTATCGCCCTCGGTAAAAGTCCGGCCTGAAAGAAGCGGGATATGCAGCGTCGAGAAGTAGCCCGGAGTGACGTACGCCAGACTCGATCCGTTCTCCGCGCCCGCCTGTTTGCCGTCCAGAATCTTGAACGCATCATTCAATCCCCGTTCATAAGGAAGGCTCAAACCAACGGCCACATCATCTGTACCGAGTGACTCGCGCATCGTGTCAACGCTCTTCGAAAGCAGCATCTGAAACTCACCTGCGTTGTGATAACGCGCATCATCCAGCGATGCCTTGGCCGTCATCACGTTATGCGGGTCAAAGCCTGGCGGCCGCGTTTCCAGATGGATCAGCGTTCGAATCATCAACCCAGCCGCCGCGAGCAAAACCACCGTCAACGCTACCTCTGCGCCTATCAGCCACTGTCGGAGGCGGCCCGATCCGCCGAGGATCGCCCGGCTCCCACTCACAATGGATGAACGCAAATCCAATTGCCAGGTCTGCATTGCGGGCAGCGCGCCGAACAGAATGCTGGTCAGCAGCGAAACTCCAAATGTAAACGCCAAGGCGCGAGCATCAACCGTGAATCCTCCCACTGGCATCATCTCCAACGGAAGGAAATTGGCGAGCGCATGAACGATTGCAAAGGCCAGCCCAACTCCTACTGCGGCGCCCACCAAAGCAAGTACCAGCGTCTCTATCCACAGCTGCCGCAGCACCGCCCAGCCGGAAGCGCCCACCGCCAAGCGAGTAGCAATCTCCTGCGTCCTCCGTGAAATCCGCACTAACGCGAGGCTCGCCAGATTCGCGCATGCAATCAGCAGGATGAAGCTAACCGCCACCATCAAGACCAGAACCTGGTCGTGCTGATCTCCCGCCAATGCTAGTTGTAGTGGCTTCGGATAAATCCACGCGTGGCCATGAAATCTCTTTTCGAAGTCCGAGAAATCAGGCGTTCGGACATGGCTGAGCTGTAAACGCACCTGCTCCCAGGTTGCGCCGGATTTGAGTCGAACCAGAATTCCGCAGTTATTGCCGCCACACTCACCGCTGGTCCAAGGCTGCAGCGGAGTGAATAAATCAGCCTTGGTTGGCGTGATTGCATGTGGCGGCAAAACACCCACCACTGTGTAGGGAGCACCCTTCAAGAGAATCGCTTTGCCGGCAATCTGCTCATCAGCGCGCAACGTACTCCGCCACAAGCCATCGCTGACGATTACCGCGGGTGGTCCGTTAGGACGGTCCTCGTCCTCAGTGAAGCTGCGGCCCAGCCGCATAGGTATGCCCAAAACCGAGAAGTACCCAGCGGACACTCGGCTATCCCGCACATGCCGCACCGCACCGGCCGCGTTGGTATCCGCTTTCAAGTTCACGCCAATCGTGCCGCCATAGGAGGCAAAGTCGACCGCATCAACCGACTGCCGCAGCGTCTGCCACATCGAGCCGGTAAAACTGTCGTCTTCGTCGGTGGCAGCCTGCCCAGTCTTCGGGTTAACGCCCTCCTTGCGCACGACCAGCGCCGCGATCCGGTCGGGCTGCGGATAAGGGAGATTTCGCAGAAGAAATGCGTCCAGCATGCTGAACACCGCCGTATTAACGCCAATCCCCAACGCGAGCGTGAGGACAACGGCAACGCAAAAACCCGGAGCCAGCCAAAGTTGACGCAATGCAAAACGGAGGTCGTGAAAGAGCATTCTCGTTCTCCAATTGAAAACTACTGAACACTATCTCCCAGCGCCCGGTCGCGCCGTCTTATATTGCACTTCTGTCTCCCAAAACTGGACGGCGCCACCTCCCAACAGTGGGCTCTCATGTCCACGCGCACTCACTCGTTCCACTCCCGTCACTCGCCCATCTACAATCATGAGCGCTTCGTCAAAATTGTTCACTGACGGGCACACATGGCGTGGAATCAGGTACAGGTTCTCGCCGATGCGCGGCAACGCGCTTCCTGCAGGCGCCTCTATCGGCAGATGCTCTTCGCTCGGCTTCAACGGTGTCAGTTCAGGATGCGCAATCACGGCGCATGTTGGCACACCGGCATCTGCTGAAACGCTCTTGTGTCCCGCATCGCACGTTATTCTTTCGGGCAATGGATGGCTAATCACCGTCGTCAACACAATTGCCGCCGGTTGATAACCAAATCCAGCAAGCTGCTTGAGACTCGTTGTATCGTTGTAAACCAGTGTGCCCGGTGAAATGCGATGTACAAAACTTGCATTCGTGAACCCCGCATACAAATAGCCGTATGGCGCCACGGGTGTTCCGGAAGTAATCACTTCTCCCACCTCGCCCACCGCCGCTTCTACTGCGTTCACAATCTCCATCAACCGGTCGTACCCCTGGTACGCTGTCGCCTTCCGTTCGGCGGGTTCGCCACTCGATATGTGCCCGTCGTACCAATGCAACCCACGAAATGCCGGGCCCGCCTCGCGCGCCAGTTTCACAATCTCGTCAGCCCGTTCATTGCAAACCCCCGTGCGGTTCATCCCCGGGTTCACATCCACAAAAATGCCGATGCCCGTGTCGTGCCACGCCGCGAGTTGCTCGCTTGCCTCAACCAACACGGACACGCGCGTCTTCGGAAACTGTCCAGCCACTTCCAACACGCGCCGTGCATTCGCGCCAGTCATCGCGAAAGCCACCAGCACGTCAGCGGCGCCCGCCTGGCACGCCGTAAGCAACTCCAGCGTTGTTGAGCACTTGAAGTTGCGAATGTCGCGGCCAATCATCTGCCGGATCACCGCTCCTACCTTGGCCGTCTTGATGTGCGGGCGCCATCTTTGCGGATCGTTTCCCACCATCCCCAGCGTGATGCGGATATTTTGATCCACAATCTTCGGATAAATCAGCAGCGCGGGTGTGACAATCCGCCCGGCGTCTTTCACAGCGTAAGTTTCAAGGCGAGGGTCCATGGCGATTATTGTCCCACTCGTCCGATAATGGAGTCAGATGAGTTTTCTCGATAATTTGGAGAGTTCGCTAAAGAACCTGGAATCGCAAGAAGAACGCGATCCGCGCGAACACCAACGCCGGCAGGAAGAACGGACGCGCGCGGTGGCCGTTGCGCCCTGGGCGGAAGAGCTAAAGACGGGCCCTTACACGCAAAAGCTGTTTGAGCAAGCGGCCATTGCCGGGCACCAAATACGCACCAAGATTTACATGGCGTGGTTCGACGATATGTTGCGCCTCGAAGCACGCCAGCGCCGCCTTGAATTCCGGCCCACGGCTGAGGGTATTGTCGCTGCCTTCGTTGAGCCCGACGGTGCAACCAAAACCCAAGCCGTGAATCTCAACAGCGATCCAGCCGAACTGCTGCGGCAGTGGCTAGATTCGAACGATAGCCCAACCTAGAAAGCGCCTTCGTCCGCCGAAGGGCCGTACAGCGCGGGCACTGGAATATCGAGCAAGCGCAGGTAAACCGCCAGTTGGCCTCGGTGAAAAATGCCGTGGTTCATCACGAACGACCGCAGGCAAACCGATCTCGGCATGCTGAACAGCTTTTCGCCACCCTTCAAAAGTGACCACATCTGCATGAAGTCCGCGTCGCTCGCTTCCGCAATGGCCGCGCGCGCGTCTGTAGTGCTCTTTGTGAATTTTTCCAAGAGCTCCGCTGTCGTTTTTGCCGGCGGTTCCTGGTAGCCTGTGGTTCCGACGGGCGCGACATCAAACGAATCCTGCCTCATTGTGAGTACCGCCCAACCCGGCAGAGTGGCCAAATGTGTTGCAAGACGAATTAAGTCCCACGATTTTTCATGAGGCTTGAAATTGAATTTCGCTTCCGGACACCGCTCAAGCACCGACTTGGTCATGGCGGCTTCTTGATCGAACTCCGGGAGAAGAGTGTCGCTGATTTTCATTTAGGGAGAACCTCTTCAAGGATCTTCTCTCTTTCTTCGCCTTGAGTCAAGAGAAAAATTCCGCGTCAACGATGATGCCGCTCGTCGGCAGGCGGGAACTTTCGGTGCTCGATTTCGGTCTAATCAAAATGCTCCCGAACGACATTCGCTATGCTCTTCGGCTGCTGCGTCGCAGTCCCGGCTTCACGGCTGTGGCAGTCTTATCGCTGGCGCTCGGGATCGGCGCCAACACTGCCATTTACAGCCTGTTCTACACCATCATGTTGCGCCAACTGCCCGTAGTGCATCCTGAGCAGCTCGTGCAGTTTTTGCGAACAGAACCCGGCGGGCCGCGCAATGACGGCTATTGGGGTTGGGACCAATATGAGCACTTTCGCGATCAGAACCACGTCTTTTCGGCGCTGACGGGTATGTCATTTGACAACGTGGCCAGCATCCGCATCGACGGCTCCGAACCCGAGAACCGGATCTTGGAGAACGTGCCCGGCAATTATTTCAAAACGCTCGGGGTGAAGCCCGCGATTGGCCGCCTGATCGGTCCGCAAGACGTTCCTGTGAGCGGCGACGGAGCCGTAGTGGTCGTGAGTTGGTTCTATTGGACCACCAAGTTGCAGCGCGATCCGGCGGTCGTCGGTAAGCGCATCTGGTACCAGGACGAGCCTAAGACCATCATCGGGGTCGCTCCGCGTATGTACATCGGGCCGCGGGTAGGATCTCGGACAGACATCTGGATGCCGCGCGAGAAGAGCGATCTCACCATGCTTGCCCGGTTGAAGCCCGGTGTCACACTCCAGCAGGCACAAGCCGAAATGAGCGTGCTCTACCGCCGCTGGCTCGTGCAGAACCCAGCCGGAAACAACGCTCCGAGGGCGCGCCAAACCCAGATAGAAGTAGAACCGGCAGGCGCCGGACTCGTCCGGGTGCGCGACCAGTACGGCAAACCGCTCGTGCTGCTCCTTGTCGTGGTGGGACTCCTGCTGCTGCTGAGTTGCGTCAACATGGCGAGCATGCTGCTGGCGCGATCTGCTGGACGGCAGCAGGAGATTGCAGTACGGGTGGGCTTGGGCGCTAGCCGCACGCGGCTGGTTCAGCTGATGCTGACGGAGTCGGTGCTTCTTTCGGCTGCCGGCAGTCTGGTGGGTGTTGTGATGGCATATTTGGCAACCGGCTTGCTGGTCCGGATTATGGCCAGCGGGCGCGACTTCGAGCACATCGAGATTGAGGTGCAGCCCGATCTTCACCTAATGGTCTTCACCGCCGGAATCGCGCTGCTCACCGGGGTGCTGTTCGGCTTGGCGCCGGCATGGTACGCCTTCCGGTCCGCTCCGGCCTTCGCGCTGCGCCAAAGCGGAAGGGGTGGCGATACCCGGTTCTGGCGGCTGTTTGGAAAAGGCCTGGTGGTGGCGCAAGTGGCTCTATCGATTTTGCTGGTGACCGCGGCCGCCGTCTTTCTGGGCCACTGATCGCGGCTGCGGAATTTCGACCTCGGTTTTCGCAGCGATCACGTGCTTCTGGTGACGCTCGATCCCTCGCGCAGCGGCTACAAGACCGAGCAACTCGCAGCGCCGTATCGGGAACTGTTAGGACGGCTGCAAGCGATTCCCGGAGTGCGTTCTGCTTCGATCAGCGGCTGTACTCCGCTCGAAGGTTGTGGATCCGGAAGCCGCTATATGATCGCCGAGGGTTATGTCGATCCTCCTGCCGACCGGCGACGGACGGTGGTAACTTTTGTGGCGCCGAAGTATTTCGAGACGCTGGGCATACCCCTGATCGCCGGACGCGATTTCGTATTCCGCGATGCCGGCCGGTCTCGCGTGGCCATCGTCAATCGCGCGATGGCGCGTCACTATTTCCCTGGGGTCGATCCTATTGGGAAGCATGTCGCGATCTTTAGAGACCCCGCAACCGGTGGGTGGTTCGGCAGCGAACAGCCTTATGAAATCGTGGGACTGGTTGGAGACGCCAAAGCAATCGAACTTCGCGACTCTGCATACCCCACGATGTACTTCAACATGTTCCAGGACGGCCAATTGATGGATCAGTTCGAAGTGCGCACAACAGTGGACCCTGAATCGGTCGCGGGGACGGTGCGTCGGATTATCCGAAACGTCCTGAAGACGGTACCCGTGACGAAGCTCACGACGCTCGCCGATCAGGTTGACGCAAATATTGTTCCAGAGCGTCTCATCGCAACTTTGTCAGAGTTCTTCGGCTGTCTCGGAGCGGTGCTTGCGGGCAGCGGACTCTACGGATTGCTGGCTTACACGGTAGCGCGACGGACCAACGAAATCGGTATTCGCATGGCGCTCGGAGCGACGGCCGGCGACGTCAGCCGCCTCGTGCTGCTAGACGTTCTGGGAATGATGTGCGCCGGAGTCTTGGCTGGGGCGTCCATGGTGCTTTGGAGCAAACCCTTGGCAGCCAGCCTTCTCCCCGATTTGAAATTGGAGAGCGCGATACCGCTGGCGCTCGGCGGCGCAGCGATGGTCGCAGTCGCACTCCTGGCCTCATATGTGCCAGTGCGGCGAGCCGCTCGTGTGGACCCTATGGTGGCACTGCGGCACGAGTAGTAGTGGCGACGATGGGCTTTCGTTGAGGCCTGACCGGCGACCTAATCCTTCCGTTTCCGCGGACGCCTTGTCGCCCCGCCTGCACCACCGGAAGTACGCTTTCGAGTTGCCACCTTCTTCGGCTTCGCCGGTGGCGGATTCGGTTCGAAAATTGTCGGCTGGCCTTCAACGATTGGCTGAGGCTCATTGTCCTCTTCTTCTTCAAACGCTGGCTCCGGAGTAACCGGTGGCAATGCCGGCGGATAGAACTCGGCGCCCAATTGCACAACCAAGCCCCGCTCCTCATCTGGTTCCGCGCGTACGACAGTTTTGTCCTGCGCGTAGTTCAGTAACTCGGTAAACCGCTGGAAGCCGAACTTCGCCAGACTAAATTCCGGATTCTCCGCAATCATCCACTGCTCCAGCTCTTCAGCCGTCGCGCCGCCTTCTTCCAGTTCCATCCGGTGCGTTTCCAAAACATCACGCAATGCTGGTAGCGCATCTTCCGGCCGGGCCGCAATCTTTTCGGTCCCGCCGCCGCGCCGCTCAATGATGTAGCGGCCGCCAGAACCACTCACGTTGATAAAGTCGGCCTTCTTTAACTTCTCGACAAAATCGGAAAAGCTGCCGGCTCCATAGGCGCGTTCGCTAAACGCCGGGTCAAGTTGCAACATCGTGCTCTTCAGCAAACCAAGCTGCGGCTGCACGGCGCGCCGTTCCAAAACCTGAAGCGCGCGCTCCACCAGCGGCATCGCTTGCGAAAGCTCGAGGGGAGCCGGGCGAGCGCCCTTGTTGCTGTTATCGCGGTCTTTTTTCTCTTTATCCTTGCGGTCTTGCCGGTCCTGCTGGCGGTCCGGACGGTCGCCGCCGCGAAGGTCGCGCCGGTCCGGCATGGGCTGCGCCACAATACGGTCGCCGTCCTCGAGCAGCGATTCATAGCTCACAAATTCGTGGCAATTCTGCTGCAGAATGGTACTTGTGAACGCTTTGCCGCCCACGACGAACACGGTCTTGCCGTATTCCTTCAGCTTGTTTACCAGCGGAATAAAATCGCTATCGCCGCTCACAATCGCGAATGCATTCACGTGCGCGTGTGTGAACGCCATTTCCAGCGCATCCAGCGCCAGATTAATGTCCGCTCCGTTCTTGTCGCCGCGCGGCGACGGGATACGCTGCACCATCTGCACGGCGTTTTCTGCCATTTGCCGGGTGGCGCCTTCCTGCCGGCCCCAGTTTGCGTAAGCGAACTTGGCTACTAGATCGCCTCGCTCTTTCAAAGCTCCCAACGGCAGCGATACGTCAAATTCGCGCCGCAACGTCGACTTAACGCCTATTTCAATGTTGTCGTAATCGACAAACACGGCGATGTTCAGTCTGTCTTGCATCAATTTCCTTTTCTCTCCGCTGTGCCGTCTTATGTTGCGGTTCATGGCGGATCTCTCTTTTTGTGCCCGAGTTCAGGCTCAGGCGGCCTGTTTTACTGAGCGGCGAATGAAATGAACGATTTTCTCCAGCGAGGCGCCTGGCTGAAATACTTCCGCCACGCCCTGCTTCTTCAATTCTGCTGCGTCTTCGTCGGGGATAATTCCGCCTAAGACCACCAGCACATCATTCATCTCCTTTGCGCGCAGCAACTCCATCACGCGCGGCACAATTGCATTGTGCGCGCCCGAAAGTATCGATAGTCCGATCACTTGGACATCTTCCTGTAGAGCTGCATTTACGATCATTTCCGGAGTTTGCCGGAGACCCGTGTAAACTACTTCCATGCCCGCGTCGCGCAAGGCGCGTGCGATCACTTTCGCGCCACGGTCGTGTCCGTCCAAGCCAGGCTTGGCAACCAGCACACGAATGGGAACGCTCATATCTACACTGTCCAGATTATAGCTTTTGCCATTCGATCCGTAATCGCTACCGTATTAGTAGGGCTCACGTATCTTCGTGGCAACAGTGATTAGGAAGAATTCCTAACTGCCCCTATTATACCAGATCCGCCATGTGGCGATACACTAAATGCTGGAGGCTATTGCGATGAGCGAGACGAAGACACCGACCGACGAAGAACTTCACCGTTACTTGGATGAACTGCCGGATTTGTTAATTGACGGGGACGACTCGCCAATCGATCCAAGGTTTCCCGATGGCACTTTTTACGACTATGATGAAGGCTTACAGGCTACCGTTGAGAATGCACCGGATGGCAAGCGTTATATCGTCAAATACCAAAAGGGGAAGGGTCTTGTCCGCATCCAGGAACTAGTACGCGGTGCAGCGTAATTTTGCCTGATAAGGCAAGGCGTGCAAATTTTGTGGTGCTCGCTGGACCGAATGGTTCCGGTAAATCTACTTTTTTTGACCGTCGCCTCTCCAAGTGGAACCTGCCCTTCGTCAACCCTGACGTGATAGCCAAGGAGATTGCACCACAGGACCCTTCGGGTGCAGCGCTTCGGGCGTCACGGATTGCCGACGACCAGCGCAGGCAATTTCTCGAAGGTGGGATTTCCTTTGTCACCGAAGGAATCCGGCCAGATGCAAAGCTCTTAAGGGACGCCAAGGATCGCGGATACTTCACAAGAGTGATATTCGTTTGCCTCGATTCACCCGACCTGAATGTTTCGCGGGTCATGCTTCGCGTGTTGCAAGGCGGCCATTCCGTCCCGGAAGACGCGATTGTGGCTCGCTATGACCGCTCGCTGAAGAGCCTGCCCGAGGCTGCCCAGATCGCCGATCAGTTGCTGCTGTTCGACAACAGCAATTACCTTCGTCCACACCGCCTCATCGCTCGCTTCACGCAAGGCAAATTGGCCACTCTTAGGAATATCGTCCCTTTCTGCGCCAATAGCGTTTTCTCCAAAGAGTTCTCGCAATTTCGCGCCAGCCGCCATCTAAACTCAAGCTAGGCCCCTCTGTGAGCGAATCAACCTTCAACGAACCGCGCCTCGCCCTCAATCGCATCTACACGCGCACCGGCGACACTGGTGACACCCATCTTGTCGGCGGTCAACGCGTTTCCAAAGACAACCTCCGCATCGAGTCTTACGGCACGGTCGACGAACTCAACTCCTTCATCGGTGCCGCTCGCATCACCGCCGAATCTTTGCCCGCGGTCGCAACCCTCGCCGTTATCCTCAAACGCGTTCAGCACGAACTCTTCAATCTCGGTTCCATCCTCGCCACTTTGCCGGAAGACGTGCATCCCAAACAACCCCGCGTTACCAGCACAGAAATCGCTCAATTGGAGCGTGAAATCGACGAAGCCAACGCCGTCCTGACGCCTTTGCGTTCGTTCGTCCTCCCGGGCGCAAGCCGCCTCGATGCCGATCTTCACATCTGCCGAACTGTCTGCCGCCGCGCCGAGCGCCTGCTGGTTGCCTTAGCGCACACACAAAGCGTCCCCGAAGAGGCCGTCCGCTATCTCAACCGCCTAAGCGACGCGCTCTTCGTATGGAGCCGTTGGGCCAATCATGCTCTAGCTGCACCCGAAATTTTGTGGTCACCCAACGCCTCCGCCAGCGGCTCTTCCTAACTTTCGCCCTACGACCGAAGATCCGCCAAGTCCCGGCGGATGGCAAATTTCACGAGGCTGGCGACATCGTGAATATCGAGTTTGCGCATGAGGCTCGAGCGGTAGGTATCCACGGTTTTCGGACTCAGCGAAAGCCGCGCGGCGATTTCTTTGGCGCGGATGCCTTCGACCAGCAGTGAGAAGACTTGAAACTCACGGCTGCTAAGCGATTCGAGGGGGTCTTCGTTGTTGAGGCGCCCGGGACCTTCACCGAACAAAGACATCACTTCAATTTGCGGCGAGACGTAGATGCCGCCTTGGGAAAACTGGGTCAGCGCGTCAGCCATTTGTTCGGAACTGGACGTTTTCAGAAGGAAGCCGCAGGCCCCCGTCCGCAGCACTTCCAAAACAGTCTTCCGATCCTTTCGCACCGAAAAGACAGCGCAACGCGTGCGTAGATTTAGTTCGCGCACGCGCCGGATCACCTCCGTCGCGGCCAAGTCGGAAAGGCCCAGGTCCAACAGCGCTAAAGCGGGCTGCAAACGCTGAATCTCGGCTAACGCCGCCCCGGCTGATCCCACCTGCGACACGACACGGTAGCCGGGGATGGAATTGCACAAGGAGGCTAAACCCTCGCGAACAAGTGTCAACTCGTCTGCGAGAAGGATATCTATAGGCCGCTGCTCGGAAACGGGGGTAGCGGCGGTACTTTGTTGCTGTGTTGCGGAAACTGGCATAGGTTTTTTTGAAGAGGGAGAACCCTATCTACTGATAAGAATGTGCCTACCGAAGGGGAGTTATCTCACTTCAAATCCAAAGGCATCCAAGGGGCTCGTGAACGCGGCCTACTTGCGATGCCTGTTTCGCACCCGATGAGCGGACTACTTAAAGCTGCGGACTGCTTCGGTTTCGTCGTCGAAGGCTTCGAATACCGTATAAAGCTTAGTGATTTGCAAAAGATCCTTCACGCGCTTCGACAAACCCACGAGCTTAAGCTGTCCGCCACCGTTGGTCACTGTGGTGAATCCGGAAACCATTTCGCCGATACCCGAACTGTCGATGTATGAGACTTCAGATAAATTGATCAGCAACTTCTTGTTCCCTTTCGCCACTAGATCTCGCACAGTATCGCGAAAGACGCTGGCGCCTTCGCCCAGGGTGATCCTTCCGGCCGCATCCACCACTGTGACATCGCCTACTTGGCGCGTCGTTAACTTAACACTCACTTTGCCTCCTGTTTATTGGTTCAAACTTTTTATTCACTCGCAAGATTTTTCACCAGCCGGACTTCAGTGCCGCCACCCGGCCTGGGGTGCATATCGAACTCATCCACAAAAGCGCGAATGATCATAATCCCGCGCCCCGATTGTTTGAGTAAATTTTCCGGAGCAAGCGGGTCGGCAATAGAATTGACGTCGAATCCCGCGCCCTCGTCTCCTATCACGACGGTGATTCCGGTTTGGGTTCGTTCCACATCCAGATGAACTTTCTTATTCCTGTTGTAGCGGTTGCCGTGTACCACCGCGTTGACCGCACACTCGCGCACGGCCATCCCGATCTGGTGCTGGCTATCTTCGTCAAAGCCAGCTTTGGCGGCTTCGCTCATAACCAATTCTTCTACCTGATCTACGCTTTCCAACGTTGATTCGAGAGTTGTCTGAAGCTTCTCCATCCGGTTGTTTTATCCGCAGTCAAGTCCTTCAGAGCCGGGTTCTAATTGACTATAGCTTACCGGGCTGGTTTTTAAAGCCGAACCGCCAAAATACTACCGGCAGCGGGGGAAGTCAACTGGTTTTGCCAGGAATTTGCCCGCAGATAGTACGATTCTTCCCATTTAGGCGCTAGGGTCGCACCGCATTAAATCCCGTTCGTAATTGTCCCAGGACCCGCGAAAATCGCTGTCATCCGGCTACAAAGTTAATCGAGAACACCCGATTTGATGAACGTCCCCCTGTTTTCTGTATGGCCACCAATCCTTTTTTAGAGACCTTGCCGCTTACTGTGATTGACGTCGAAGACTCGCGCTTCGAGATTCATGAGCTATTGCCACACGGGCATCGCGCTTTGTTTTCCCGGACACATTTCCAAGCGTGCGATGTCATCCGTTCGTTCAGCGCGTCACGGACGATGGCGCAACCGGACCGCTACACGGTACAAACAGCGGCCGCCCAGCACATCATTTTAGACCCGGAATTCCTCTTGTATATCAACCATAATTGCCGGCCTAATGTGTTTTTCGATGTACGCACGATGCAACTCCGGGCGGTAGCGCCGATGCGCGACGGCGATGAGCTGACGTTTTTCTATCCTTCGACCGAATGGGCGATGTCTGAAGCATTCGAGTGCCACTGCGGTTCAGCGCATTGCCTGGGGAACATCCAGGGCGCGGCACATCTGGATGACGAGACGCTGAGAACCTACACTCTTTCCGACCATATCAAGGATCTGCTGTGGCTGAGGAAGCTCGAACAGCGTAACCTCGCGGTAGCTTCGCCATTGCCTTCCAACGCTTAGAAAATCGCCCTGTTCTTCTCGATCCAAAAAGTGCTCCAATAGAAAAGTTGATCAGAAACTTTCTCTAGGTCTAGGATCCGAGTCAACAGGAAATCTATGAGTCGAACGACATCACGCAAGAACCCCTTTCTCGTAGCTGCCGCTTGTCTGTGCCTTCTAAATACTCTGAGCCTAGCCGCCACCGAGCCACGCCGCTGTTTGACTCGTCACCTACGCGCGGTCGTTCGCAACCATAAAGCAAAGCGGCTCGCGAAAATACCCGGCAATCAGGTCATGACACTCAACCTAGTCCTGCCGTTAAGAGACCAATCAGGGCTAAATAGATTCCTCAAGGCACTCTACGATCCCGCCAGCCCGTCCTACCGGCAATTCGTCACCGTGCCGCAGTTTACCGACCGTTTCGGCCCCAGCAAAAAAGACTATGAGACCGTCCTCAAATTCGCCAAGAAACACAAGTTCTCGATCATCGGCGGCAGCCGCGACGGCATGAACGTAGTCATCAGAGGCCCTGTCTCGACCGTCGAGAAAGCCTTCCACGTCAAAATCGAGACCTATCAGCACACCACAGAGAACCGCACCTTCTACGCGCCGGACCGTGAGCCCACCGCCGACTTGCCCTTTCCCCTCTGGCACATTTCTGGTTTGGATGACTACTCGATTCCGAAGCCTCGACTGATCACGAAGGCCGCCTTCGCGAAAGCCCATGGTCTCAATCCGGACGCAGTATTAACGCATGCCACCACCGGCTCCGGTCCGTCCGCTTCCTTCTTGGGGAGCGACATGCGGGCGGCCTACTACGGCGGAACGACCCTCACGGGCGCCGGCCAGAACCTGGGATTATTCGAATACGAGGGCACCGACCTTGACGATTTGACCACCTATTACAAGAACATCGGTCAAACCAACAACGTGCCGGTCACCCTCCTGTCCACCGACGGCACCAGCACATCTTGCCTCCAAAGCGCAGGCTGTGACGATACCGAACAAACTATCGACATGACCCAAGCCCTCGGCATGGCGCCCGGATTGGCCAGTCTCGTGGTCTACATCGGTGCCACCGATACCGCCATCATCAGCGCCATGACCACGCACAACCCGCTTCCCACAACGATTGGTTGCTCGTGGGGCTGGACGCCGGCCGATCCCAACACCCTCGACCCCTATTTCCAAAAAATGGCGGCACAAGGCCAAACCTTCTTCGCCGCATCAGGCGACAATTCCACTTGGTCCTCGTCAAATGAGGCATGGCCGGCCGACGATGCCAATGTTGTCTCGGTAGGCGGAACCGACCTGATCACCGCCAGTGCCGCTGGCCCTTGGCAATCGGAAACGGCTTGGGCGAATAGCGGTGGCGGCATCTCTCCGGATTCCATCCCCATTCCTTCCTGGCAACAGCTCGCGGGGGTGATCAGCTCTAACAACCAAGGGTCCACCACCTTCCGGAACGGCCCGGATGTGTCGGCCAACGCCAACTTCACTTTTTATGTGTGTGCTGACCAAACCACCTGCGCAGCCAACCAACTCGGTGGCACCAGCTTCGCCGCTCCCATGTGGGCTGGCTATTTGGCCCTTGTCAATCAGCAGGCAGCGGCCATCGGGGCAACCCCCGTCGGCTTCATCAACCCGACCATCTATGCGCAGAATCTAACCGCCAGCTATGCCACCGACTTCCACGATGTCGTCAGCGGCACGTCGGGCAGCTTTTCGGCGGAGCCCGGTTATGATCTGGTCACAGGCTGGGGTTCTCCCAACGGAAGCGGCTTGATCAACGCATTGACCACAACCACAAATGCTCCAGGCTTCAGCCTTTCCGCATCCTCGCCATCGGAATTTCTGACTCTCGGCAAAACCAGCTCTGTTGTTGTGACCATCGGCGTTTCAGCCGGCTTTTCCTCTTCCATCACCCTGTCCGCCGTCGGCGCACCCGCCGGCATTCACGTTAGCTTCAGCCCAAGTTCCATCAATGCGCCCGGCCAAGGCTCGTCCCAAATGACATTGTCCGTATCCCGCCACGTCACCGCTGATACGTACCCGATCACGATCACGGCCATGGGCGGAGGGATCGCTCACACACTCACTCTCAATTTCACAGTGCGGCGCTGAGAATTCCTTTGGCGTAATTCGGGGTAATTCGGGGACGTGCTACCCGTTTCCCTCGCTCAGCAGGACTCGACCAACGTCCCCCGGTTAGCTAGGCGGCGACGACAGTTCCGGTTCCCGTACATTCGGTCCTGGCCATATTCACAGACGGGCTCGCTCACGCGCCAATCGCTGTCCGGCCTCAAATTCGCTGGAGCGGCTGTCTTTAGTCTCCCTCTCTCTCCCTTTTTCATCCGTCCGGATGTCGAGCCGTAGGATCGTCATTTCCTGTTCACAACTCGACAAAAAAAATTATCTAGCTTACTTATCAACACTTTAACCACAAAAATCAAACTAGCGCCAACGCCAGCCAAGCTACAAATGAATCAGAAACGACATGAAACTGATGGGCATAGCGATTTGCGGCTTGCTGGCGACGGCAGCAGGAGCGCAAGACACATTTTCGGTAACCGGGACGCAGATTCCCGCAGACGTGGTTCGTGTGAACTACGGCAAGCTGCCAAACGCAATCGCGGCTTTCGACCTTAATATTTGCAATGAAAGTGCCGCGAAGCGTGGCGTCACCGCCAGCCAGATTTACCAGGCGTTAGCCGAGGCGAACCTCAATCTTCAGCCCCTGGGGCGGCAGATTATGCTCGCGGTCGTCTTACGGAATCAGCGGCGCAGCGCTACCACCGTGCTGACCGTGGTCTTGAATTCTGCGGTTGGGGTGCTTTCGGTGCTGGGCGCGGCTCGGACTGGTGTATCCTCCAACGTCCTGGCCGGAGTGGCGGTCGGTTCGGCGGTAGGGCAGCAGTTGCTCACCAGTCTGCAGCCGGTGCTTGCGGCTGACCAAGCGGAAAGGTTTGAGAGCCAGGCTTTAGAACCGGCGCTGGTTTTGGATGGAGGCTCTTGCGAGGAGCGCACGGTATTCACGCTCGTTGCTCCTGGGTCGAAGGTTAAGTTTGAGAATTTGACATTCCACGTTCGTTAGTCGGATAAGTTCCCGCGCGTGCTGGACACACGCGTTAGGGTTTGGCCAGCTTGGCGGCAGCCATTTCCCGTGGTTGAGCTATCGGCGTTACGGCGAATGTGGATAGGTGCCGGATCGGGCAATCCGGTACCATGCGGGGCGTCATTTTGGGGTGGCGCCCCTTTTTTCTTGGCAAGCACGTCGGCTGCCGTGCCACTATACGTTTTGAACCGCTTTTCGGAACGCCTGGCATGGTCAACGCCCAGCAACCCTTACAGCTTGCTCTTGCAAGAAAAGCGCCAAGCCGGCGCCCGGTTGCTCGATCTAACAACGGCCAACCCAACGGAAGCCTTCCCTGGCTATCCCCACCAAGATATCGCTCGCGCCTATGGCGCTCTTTCCGATTTTCGCTATGAACCAGCGGCATTGGGCATCATGGCCGCCCGCCAAATCATCGCCGCTTGGTACGGAGCACAAGGCATTCCCGCTGAAGCCCACCGCATCGCTCTCACGGCCAGCACTAGTGAAGCATACGCCGTTCTTTTTAAACTATTATGCGATTCCGGCGACGAAATACTGATTCCATACCCCTCCTATCCGTTGTTCGATTATCTGGCACGAGCGGAAGCAGTGAAAACAACGCCCTATCAATTGATGTACGACGGTGGCTGGTTTATGGATTTTGCCAGCGTGCAAAAAGCGCTTTCCGCCCGCACGAAAGCCATAGTGGTGGTGAATCCAAACAACCCAACGGGTTCGTTCTTGAAGCATCACGAAGCGCGCAAGCTCGCATTGCTTGCCGAACAGCACGAACTCGCGCTCATTTCAGACGAAGTGTTCATGTCTTACCCGGCTGCCATCTCATCTGGCAGGCAAGTTCGCAGCCTTATCGGGCACAACGATGTTTTGAGTTTTTCGCTCAACGGACTCTCGAAGGCCGCCGGCATGCCACAAATGAAGCTCGGCTGGATCGCCGTAAACGGCCCACAAAAAGACGTCGACTCGGCATTGGCCAAGTTGGAACTACTGCTGGACAGCTATCTATCGGTGGCAACACCGGTGCAAGCTGCTTTGGCCGAACTGCTGCAAATCGGCGCCGGTATTCAACTGAAAATCGATTCGCGGCTGCGCCAAAATCGCGCCGCCCTTGCCATCCTCAACAACAGCGCAGTTGAGCCGCTTGCCAGTGAAGGCGGTTGGTCGGCAATCTTGCAAATCCCAAGCATTCGCACCGAAGAGGATTGGATTACCAAGCTCCTCGCCGAAGAGGGAGTTGTCGTGCAACCTGGCTATTTTTATGACATGGCCAAGGAGGCCTTCATTGTGTTGAGTTTGATTGCCTCCCCGGCGGATTTTGCCGAAGGCCTGCACAAACTCAT
This sequence comes from Bryobacterales bacterium, assembly GCA_003167495.1. Lineage (GTDB taxonomy): Bacteria > Acidobacteriota > Terriglobia > Bryobacterales > Bryobacteraceae > Bog-105. The sequence goes on from PMSX01000202.1 coordinate 29,271, forward strand.
CCGCCTGGCCGGACGCTGCTAACAAAGATGAAGGTGCTACGCTACACGAAGATTGCCCTGCCAATTTCCAGAATTCGAATGAGACTCGGACATACGTGCGAACCGCACTAGCGTTTTTTGCGATTCTGATCGTTTACGGGCTGTTGATTATAGGTACATCTGTACTTATGCCGCTCAGGCTTTTTGAAATTCTGCAAGCCGCGGCATTCCTGAAATTTTCGTTGCATAGCTTCTTCGTTTGGATCGCCCGGTCGCCCGGCGCTGCGCCCTTGCATTACTTAGTCCAATTGCCATTCGCTTTCGCCTCTCCCAATTCCAGGATTCTATTGCGTCTTCCCTCCATCGTTTTCGCCTTGGCCTCGGCGTTTTCCTTTTTCGTTCTCACAACACGGGTTCCGCTTCAGCAACCCATCTTGGCGCTTCTTCTGTTCCTTGTTGTTCCCATCCACTTAGCCTATGCGACGCAGGCTAGGCCCTACGAGCTTGGACTGTTTCTGCTGTTGCTCGCGACGCTCTCCTTCTTCTCGTTGCTCAAGCAACCGGGTGTCAACAAAGCGCTGATTTATGCGATCCTGCTAACCGCTTGTCTCTACACTCAGCCTTCCTGTTACCTCCCCGCCGTCGGTTATCTCCTCTTTCTGCTGGCAATGAAAACGTACCGGCACGCCCTCGGGTATGTCTTGAGCGCAACGCTGCTGCCGCTGGCGGCCTACTTTCCCTACTATCTGTGGGCTGTCGCCCCGCGGCGTCCAGATTGGCTGACTGAGCAGTTCCCGGCCTACGCAGTAAAGAGTGTCGGCCTGCAAGCGCTCATGAGCATAGACCCAGCCGGTAATCCATGGTTCGGCATCGGATTGATCGGGCTGCTGTTGACTGGCTTAGTTGGAGGAGCTTGGAGCGCCATGCCTTCTGCATCCCGCCGCAAACGCGCCCCGTCTCCTCCTGCTCCGTTGGTGAAAAGGCGTGCTGTAGTGTTTTGTCTGGCGGGCGGCGTCATTGTCACGCTAGCCGGTGAGACGGCGGTGAGCGGATGGACTGATTTGGCCTTCGCGCCCTACCAGATTCTGTGGGCGTTACCGGGTTTGGTCATCGTGTTTTGCGCCGCGTTGGATGCCTTCGTGCGTTTGCCTCCCATGCGAAACCTGTCGGCCGTCAGCCCAGTGCTAGTGGTGCTGACCATTTTGCTTTGTATTCCGGGCGATGTGGAATACCTCAGAACCGAGCCCAACGATATGGCTAAGCTTACTGCGCTAGTGCGGCCGCAATTGAGTGGTGATGCCTGCATCGTCTTTGTTTCGCAACCGCTGTCCCGTTACCTCTTTGAGGTGTTTGATCCCGCTTTGGATAAATATGAATGTCAAAACTTCTTCCACAAGCGCGTCGTACTAGCCATTCAACCTTTTGTCAAACCGGAACAGGAGCGGGAAGCGTACATTTTTTTCGTCGGCCTCGATTTCGAAGAAACACACCGCGATCTTCTCGGCGGCGGCAAAATCATTACGATGGACGCCCAGCGATAACCACGCCCAACGCGCCCGGCCATAGACCGGGCGCGTCTCAGGCTCTCCATTACCGATGGAATTCATGGCGGAACTCCCGGCCATGGTAGGCAAAATAATGCGGTTCTACAAAGCGCGGCCCAACGGCAACACCAATCACCGGCGCTCTCCAGAAGCCTGGTACCCAGATACCGCTCGGGCCGTAATATCCGTCGACCCAAACGTAACCAGGACCAGGACAAACCGGTCGCACCACGGCTACCGGCGCAGGAACGCCGAATCCGATGCCCACCGTAACCCGCGGTCCCGCCAACGCTGAGCCCGCTAAAATCATCATCGCCAGCATAGCTTTTTTCATTTTGCTTGCCTCCTTACGTCAGACCTATATGCACGGCGCATACCAGATCGTAAGTGCTTGATTAGAAATTGTCAGGGTTAAAGCGCGAGCTCTCCCTGGTGGTTCTTTGTATGCGTTTATGGTGATTTGCAGCCAGAACGGTACTTGCAAACGATCGAAGAAAATTGTAAGCTGTTGTCAGTTACTGAGGTGTACCACTGAGCAAACCAACTGACCTCGTTCAAGGCACGCTCGACCTGCTCATCCTGAAGACGATTGCCCTCGAATCCATGCATGGCTGGGCCATTGCGCAACGTATTCGCCAGATGTCAGGTGATGTCCTCCAGGTGGGGCAGGGCGCGCTCTATCCGTCTCTTCACAAGCTCGAGCAGAACGGCTGGATTCGATCGGAGTGGGCTATCAGCGAAAACAATCGCCGCGCCAAATACTACACATTGACAAGAGCTGGACGTAAGGCCATGGAATCGGAAGCCGCCCAATGGGAACGGCTGTCCGCGGCAATCTCACTGATTGTACGGCCGGCCTGAAAAAGAGAGATTCCTATGCGCTGGGCAGGTGTGGTTCGGGTGAGACTTCGCTCTCTCTTTCTTCGCAAGAAGGTCGAGCAGGAGTTAGAGGAAGAATTGCGTTATCACCTGGAGCGGGAGATTGACGAAGGGATCGCCGCCGGCATGATGCCTGACGATGCGCATTACGCCGCGCTGCAGTCCGTAAAAGATATCGAGCAACGAAAAGAGGAGTGTCGCGATATGAGGAGATTGAACACGATCGCAAACATCGGCCAAGACCTTCGATATGCGATTCGCAGCGTGAGGAAAAACCCGGCATTCGCTCTGGTCACGGTACTGACCATGGCCCTTGGAATCGGTGCAGATACTGCCGTGTTCAGTGTAGTGAATGGAGTCTTGCTAAAGCCGCTGGCGTATCGCGACCCCAGTCGAATTGTCACGCTGACGTCTGCCTGGAAAGGCGGCGCAAAAGTGAGGCACGTGTCGCTGCCCGACTTTGAAGATTGGCGCAAGCAGAGCACAGCCTTCTCGGCGATGGCTTATTACCGGAGTTCGGACGAACCGACAACTGTGGGTTCCTCAGCCGAGTTTGTCCGCGTTGCGAGAGTGTCGCCCGAGTTTTTTCAGGTTCTTTCCGTAGCTCCGGTGCTCGGGCGCTTGTTGAGCGCGGAAGAGACGAAGTCAGGCGATTCTGGCGCGGCTCTGGTTAGCTATTCTTATTGGCAAAGTCATTTCGCCGGGAACGGCAGCACTCTGGGACAGAGCCTGCGCGCAGGCGGCGTTGTCTTGACGATTGTGGGTGTTCTTCCGCCGCGATTTGATTTCCCCGATAAAAGTGATGTTTGGCGAACCTCTGACACCGTCGATAGAACGCTGCCCCGCACCAGTCTGAGCTTCCTCGCGATTGGCCGCTTACAAGCAAACGTAAGTCTAGAGCAAGCGCAAGCCCAACTGAATGCCATCGCGTCACGGTTGGAGCTTCAGTATCCCGACACCAACAAAACGAGAGGTGTAACGTTAACCGGGATGCAAGGCGACATGGTGGGAGATGTGCGATGGACTCTCTATCTGCTCTTGGGCGCAGTCAGCTTGGTGTTACTCATCGCCTGCGCCAATGTAGCGACACTGCTTCTCACCAGGGCAACCGCCCGCACTCGCGAAATCGCCATTCGCGCCGCGGTGGGCGCGGGCCGGGGCCGCATCATCCGCCAATTGATCACCGAGAGTTTGCTGCTGGCCCTGGTAGCGGGCGCGCTTGGGCTCATCGTCGCTGAAGTGGCATCCAAAGCTCTAATCGCCCTGGCGCCAACAGATGTGCCACGCCTGAATGATGCACACATTGACGGCCCTGTGCTCGCCTTCACGTTCGGTGTTTCGGTGTTGTGTTGCCTGTTATTTGGCCTGATACCGGCGCTCTACGGGTCGCGAGTGGACTTGAACGATGCGCTGAAGCAGGGCGGAGCGCGCGGTGTCGTTAGCGGCGGCGCAAGCCGTTTGCGGGGCGCCTTTGTGATCGCCGAAATAGCAGTGTCGGTCATACTCGTCGCCGGGGCTGGCTTAGTAATCAAGAGTTTCGTGGCGCTCAATAATGTGGCACTCGGTTTCCGAACTGAACGCGTGCTGATGATGAAAACAAGCTTCCCTGTATCCGGTCCGGATGCAGACCAGCGCGGTCTGCGCTTTTTCCAACAATTGCTCTCCGAGATTTCAGCGCTTCCGGGCGTCTCCGCGGCAGGCGCGACAATGGGACCGCCCGGGTCTGTTGAGTCGGCTGGCAGTTACTGGATTGATCCCGTCTCTTCCCAACTCAGCAGCGGCACGCTTCGAGGAAAATTTGATGCCGTATTTTCGGTGGTGACACCAGGTACGTTTTCAACCTTGGAGATTCCACTACGGCGCGGGCGCGATTTTCAGGACAGCGATTCGGCTACCGCTCCGTACACGGCGATCATTAACGAGACTCTGGCCCGGCGAGCCTTTCCCGGCCAAGACCCGCTGGGGCGTACTATCTTCGCTGGCTTCGATTCGTTCAAACCTATGAAAATTGTAGGCATTGTGGGCGATGTCCGTCAGTGGGGCCCTGCACGCCAGCCCGATGCGGAGATTTATATGCCCTATGATCAACACATTTCGGGCGCCGGAACGAATTTGACGGTGCTCGTGAGAACGGACACAATGCCTGAGGCATTAGTCAACACGCTCCGACGGACGGTTCACAAACTTTCCTCGGATGTGCCACTAAAATTCACGACTATGGAGAAATCTCTCTATGAAGAGGTCGCAGCACCGCGCTTCCGCAGCCTGCTGCTCGGACTGTTCGCGGCACTATCGATGTGTCTGGCAATCACGGGAATCTATGGAGTAACAGCGTATGTTGTGGGCCAACGCTCGAATGAGATTGCTTTGCGCATGGCGATCGGCGCAACATCAGGCCAGATGCTTCGCTTAATTCTCAGGCACGGCCTGACGCTCGCGGCTGTCGGAATGGCGCTCGGATTCGTTGGCTCCTTCGCCGGAGCGCGCTTGCTAACCAGCATGCTGTTTGAGGTGAAGCCGACCGATCCTATGATCTACGCGGCTGTGGCTCTGCTGCTGGGTGCAGTCGTGCTAATCGCCAGCTATCTCCCGGCGCGCCGTGCGGCCAAGTTGGATGTGCTCCTCGCTTTGCGGCAAGAATAACTGGAAAGAAATCACTATGCGCTTCGTCAGCATGATTTTCCTGAGACTCCGGTCTCTCCTGAATCGTAAGAAGGTCGAGCAAGAACTCGACGAAGAACTGCGCTACCACCTGGAGCGGGAGATTGACGAACGAATCGCCGCCGGCATCACAGCTAAAGACGCGTGCTACGCCGCCCTTCGATCCGTAAAAGACATCGAGCAACGAAAAGAGGAATGCCGCGACATGCGAGGATTGAACCCGATCGACAACATGGCGCAGGATTTTCGCTACGCCGTCCGCCAGCTTCGAAAGAATCCAATATTTGCATGCACCGCCATATTCGTTTTGGCTTTGGGCATTTCTGCGACGGTGGCCATTTTTGGTTTTGTGGAAGCGGCGCTCATTAAGCCTCTGCCGTATCGAGACCAATCCCGATTGATGGCAGTATTTGAGTCCTCGCCCGGCACACCGCGAAGCTGGCTTTCGTACGCCGATTTCGCGGATTGGAAAAAGCTCAACAAAGTCTTCAGTTCCATCGACGCCTACGCGCTGAATGGCAGCTTCACCCTGAATACCGGCAACGGAGCGGAACAGGTGCCGGGCACGCGAGTCAGCGCCGGTTTCTTCCACACTCTCGGCGTTGCGCCTATCCTGGGCCGCGATTTCCGTGCCGCCGAAGATGCCGCCGATGCTCCGCGAACGGTCATACTGAGTTACGCTGCCTGGCAAAAACGCTTCGCGGGCAAACAAGACGTGCTGGGGCGGGCCCTTACCCTGAACGGCAATCCGGCGATCGTCATCGGCGTGCTGCCCGCTCATTTTCAATTTGCTCCTTACGGCGGCAGCGAATTTTGGGCCACTCTGCGCGGCACAGACTCATGCGAGCAACATCGCGACTGCCACAATCTGATCACGATCGCGCGGCTTAAAGATGGCATGTCCATCGAGACTGCTTCCGCGAACATGCGAGCGGTCGCGCAGCAACTTCGCAGACAATATCCAGAGACCAATCGATTTTTTGGCAGCGCCAATCTGGTGCCGTTGCGCGACTTCATTGTCGGAGACGTCCGTCCCGTACTCTTGGTTTTGTTGAGTGGCGCCGGTCTGCTGCTGCTCATCGCCTGCGTAAACGTCACCACCTTGCTCTTGGCGCGATCGGACTCACGCCGGCGAGAAATTGCCGTGCGCGGCGCATTGGGCGCTTCATCTTCCCGGCTCTTTCATCAATTCGCCACTGAAGGATTTGTACTCGCGGCCGCGGGGTGCGTCTTCGGATTGGCCTTCGCCCAATGGGGCATTGGTTTGCTGATTGATCTTGTCCCAACCGAGAAGCTCGAAAGCATGCCTTATTTGCGCGGTCTCGGACTGAATCCCTGGACCATCGCTTTCGCCTGCGGCATTTCGCTCATCGCGGGCCTGGCGTTTTCCGTGATTCCAATTGCTCGCACATCGCTCGCGGAGATGACGGAAGGCCTAAAAGAAGGCTCTCGCGGCTCGGCGGGCACTACCTGGCGTCGGTTCGGCTCCAGTTTGGTCGTGATTGAGGTCTCCTTAGCAATGGTGCTGATGGTGTGCGCCGGACTCCTCGGCCAGAGTCTCTATCAATTGCTTCATCTTGATGTTGGCTTCAAGCCGGATCATCTTGCCTATTTCCAAACCTCCTGGGCGCCCGGCAAATACGAGACAGACCAACAGATTGTTCTCTTGGAGCAGCAGATGATCAACCACATCTCAACGTTGCCGGGCGTCACATCCGTTGGACTCTCAACCGCTCCTCCCGTCGATTCCGCGTGGGGAACCACCTCGTTCCATATTGCGGGCCGACCTAACCACGGCGAGGACAATGAAGTCATCCACCGCCAAGTGAGTGCCGGCTATTTCAGAACTCTGCAGGCGCGGCTATGGAAAGGACGCTATTTCGCAGAGATAGAGGATGCCGCAAAGCCGCACGTGGCCATCATCAATCGCACGCTGGCCAACAAGTATTTCCCCGGCGAAGATCCAACCGGTAAGCAGATCTATTACGACTGGGCTCCACGTTCGCTAATGCAAGTCGTCGGCATCGTCGACGACATCAAAGAGGGACCACTCGAAGACCCCAACTGGCCCGCACTCTACGTTCCTGTCAACCAGAGTCCCCTTGTCTGGCCGGCGATCCTCGTTCGGACATCACAGCCGGAAGCGTCGCCCTTCCCGAGGATCGCCCCAGCGATCCTCTTTCCTAAGATCGCCGGAGCCATCCACGAGCTGGACCCCTTCATCACTGTTTCCGCAGGCGTAAGCATGACGGAGCGGATCAACCAATCACCCTCCGCCTATCTCCACCGTTCCGCCGCATGGTTGGTAGGAATCTTCGCCGCAGCCGCATTGGTGTTGGGTGTGGTTGGATTCTACGGAGTCGTTGCGTATGCGGTGGGCCAGAGAACGCGCGAAATCGGTGTCCGTATGGCGCTTGGTGCGCAGCGCGCCACGGTCTATCGGCTGATTCTGGGCGAGGCAGGTCGCTTGACTGCCGCTGGGATTGTCTTAGGAATTGCCGGCTCGCTGGCCACGGCAACGATGTTGCGTACCATGCTGTTTGGCGTTCGCTCCTGGGACCCTCCCACCTTGATAGCGGTCGCTATAGCGCTCGGCGGCTCAGCTCTCCTGGCCAGCTACCTCCCCGCGCGCCGCGCTGCCTCAGTCAACCCGGTCGAAGCATTACGCACAGAATAGTGCTCCCGAAGCGCCGCAGCCTATTCAATCGTAAAAGCCCGTTTCAACTGGTACGTCTGCGATCCAGTCACATCCCGAACCGTCAGCAGCAAAACAAATTGCCCTCGCAACGTGTTATGCGACGTGGTGATACTAAGGTTGCCCGGGACAAACGGAACCGGATAGAAACTCCGGTCCGACAACTCAGCGGCCATTTTCTCGTCTAAGTACGGCTTCCCATCAGGCCGGGTCACCGTCAAACCATAGCTCAGATGATATTCGTTCCCCTCCGCTAGCCGGAACCCGGTCATCGTAAAGCGCGCATAGACTGTGTCGCCCGGACGGTAGGCAGGCACATCCAGCGGCTCGCTATCGTCTTCTTTGCGCAGGAACTGAAAATCCTGCACCTTCAAACCCGGCGACGGAACAACAACAGTGCCGCCGATCTGAAAAGGAATATCGCGCTCAATTGACCTATGGCCAAGCAAGTCGTTCACCACCGTGTGGACGTGGAATTCGCCCGCCGCAATGAAAGAGGGCAGTAAGAAAGACGCGCGGCGTTTCGGCGTCCAGTTCTTGTCTTCGGCGTTTAACTCGTCCTTAATCTCCCCCGCAACCACTGGAGTCAGGGCAATACCCTTCGCGTCTTGCGGCGTAATCTCGTAAGTCAAAGACATTTTACGCACCTCGCTGCCCTCGGCGCGTTGCACGGCGTACCCTGAGATCTGAAACTGTAGATAGACATAATCGCCAGGCAAAAAGCGGTAATTGGCTGGTACGAATGGGGCGTCTTCTGACGTTTCCACCCCGGCGGCGACAATCTGCAGCGAGTTTTCGACGGCTGGAGGGGATTGCTGGGCAAAAATAATGGAACCAGCCATCACTAAGGCAACGCTCACCCACGACAAAGCATCTAACCTTTGACAGCTGGGGAGCCGTCGGGAAAGGGTGGCGCGATGTTCAAACATGCAGGCTTGATACTGCGGATGAAGTGGACAGCGGGCGTGTGCCTGCTCGCGGTTAACGCGATGGGCCAAGCGGTTCATCCCGTAACCGGCCGCCCTATTGCGCCGGTCATGGGAATGAGCGGCGCCGGTTGGCTCGACCGCGAAGAAAGGGATCGGGAAGAACAGCCGCAGAAAGCCATTGCTCAATTTAATCTTAAACCCGGAATGATGATCGGAGACGTAGGCGCAGGCACTGGCTACTACAGCATCCGCATGGCCAGACTGGTCGGCCCAACCGGCTTAGTCTATGCAAACGATATCCAGCCGGGCATGCTCGACAAACTTAACGCGAAAGCGGCGGAAGCCCATGTCAGCAATATCGTCACGGTTCTCGGCAGCGAAAGCGATCCAAAGCTGCCCGCGGGCAAACTCGACCTGGTTGTGATGGTGGATGTTTATCACGAATTGTCCCGGCCGCAGCGCATGCTGCAAGGAATTAGGGAGAGCCTGAAGCCCGGCGGCCGTTTGGTGCTGTTGGAGTACCGCAAAGAAGATCCAAGCATCCCAATCCGGCCCGAACACAAAATGAGCCTCGATGAAGTGAAAGCGGAAGTAACGCCAGAAGGCTTCGCGTTCGAAAAAGTAGTCGACAAGCTGCCGTGGCAGCACATCATTTTCTTCCGAAAACCCGAATAAGTCTTCAGGTCCAAGCAACCGCTTAAACTCTCACATTCCCGAAACAGAGCCGGGAGCGTCAAGCGACCTAAGGTCTTTGCGTCGCTCGCCACCTCATCGCGCCATCGCTGAACTGCGTACCTAAGAAGCCAATCGTCGAGGTACTCAGAGCGTTGAGTTCGCGCCAATCGTCAGGCAAAATGACCCCCGCTGGCAGCAAAGATACTCTGTACTACGGCGAGTAATCATCGAGATAGTCCTCAAACGGAGAATCAAAAAATAAGAGCGAACCAGAGTTAAGCCTCACGACGAATGCCCGCGGGATGTCGTAGAAATCGCGGTACGCCTCGATTCTAATCGGCCGACTGTAGTCGCAAATCGGGATCATTGGACTCTGCTTTGGAACGGGGTTCGGCTTCGGCGTGCCAAATGTTGGCTTGCCTTCAGTGACATTAATGGTGAAACTTTCCCAGCAGCTCACCCAGCCGCTTCCATCACCTTGATCCCCGCCAGCACCCCGCGCATATACGCAAAGCTCTTGATCATACCCGGCATTGGCGCTTCTTCTTGAATCTCATATTCCAAATTCACGCAGCCCGCATACTTCATACGCACCAACTGCTGGAAAATGCGCGGAATCGGCAAGCGTCCATCGCCCACCGCCACTTGGCTTTCCTTAACCATCGGATCGCCCAGGTCTTTGGTATGCATATCAAGCAGGCGTGGCCCTGCTTCTTGAATCGATTCGACAATGTCAGCACCCGTGCGCGATGTGTGGCCGATATCCATGCAGAGGCCGCAGCGCGGGTCCATACCCTTCACAGCTTTGAGAACACTTTGCGGCGTCGGGAAGTTCTTGTCTTCCGGTCCGTGGTTGTGCACGGCAATCTTGATGTCGTATTCCTTGACATACTTTTCGAGCTTGGGCAGAGTAACAGCCGTCGGCGCGCAAACAATCAGCGGGAAGCCGGCGCGCTTGGCGTATTCGAACTTACTCCGAATATCGCTCTCATCGTCCTTTTGAAAACTAACGTTGCCGCACCCCACCAGCACTATGCCCGCGTCCGCAAATTCCTTCTTGGCCGCGTCGATTTCCTCAGGTGTGCTTTCCATCTTCAAATGGAAATCTTTCACGTTCAGAAAGGGCGTTCCCAACTCCTTCGCCATTTGGATCGCCTGCGTGCGCGAAAACTTACGAAACGAGTAAGAAGCGATACCGAGCTTGATATCGGAGCCGCCGATTTTGAATTCTTGCGCCGCGAGTTTGCCGCTCAGAGCCGCCGCCGCTCCCAAAGCGCCAGGAACAGCCGATAACAGCGTACGCCGGCTTACATTCAAATTAGACATAGATTTCAAATTGCCTCCAGTTCTTCTTCTAGCAGTTGCTTTTGATACAGGTCGGCGTAATATCCGCCGCGCTCCTGCAATTCACTGTGCGTACCAATTTCTACCACACGGCCTTTGCTCAGAACAACAATTCGGTGGGCATTCTTAACGGTCGACACGCGGTGAGAAATGAGGATCGTCGTGCGCCCCCGCATCAAATCTGCTAACTGGCCTAGAATTTTCTCTTCTGTAACCGTGTCCACGCTCGACAGCGCATCATCCAAAATCAAAATTCGCGGATTGCGAAGAATGGCGCGCGCAATGGCTGTCCGTTGTTTTTGCCCGCCGGAAAGAGTGAGCCCGCGTTCACCCACAACCGTCTCCAATCCTTTCGGAAAAGATTCGATGTCGGTCCCCAATCCGGCCGCCTCTGCCGCCCACGCGATCTGTTCGCGTCTCGCCTCCGGCACGCCCCACGCAATGTTTTCTGCCAGCGAAGCACTAAACAGAAACGTCTCTTGCGGCACAAAGCCAATCTCCCGGCGCAGTTCTTCTGGATCGAATCGCCGCACGTCCGTCCCTCCCACTTCCACTGTTCCCGCGGTGGGATCAAACAGCCGCGGAATCAAATTCACCAGCGTAGTTTTGCCACTGCCTGTCTGCCCCACAATCGCCACCGTTTCCCCCGCGCCAATCGCAAGATTGAGACCGCTCAGCGCCTCGCGGCCCGCAAAGGCAGCCGTGACCTCGTCGAAACGGATGTCCGTCGCACGCTCTCGCGCCGTTTCCACTGCTCCCACAGGCCGCGCAATGCTCGGTCTTTCATGCATAATTTCGTTGATGCGATTGAGTGACGCCGTGCCACGCTGCATCAGATTCACCACCCAGCCGAAGGCGATCATCGGCCAGATCAACATACCCATATAGGTGTTGAACATGACGAAACTTCCTATGGTGATTCGGTGCGCCAGCACCTGCTGGCCGCCGCTCCACAGCACCAGCAGAAACGTAAGTCCGATGAAAGCCTGCAGCACCGACGAAAAGAAACCCTGCAATCTCGCCAAGCCCACATTTTCACGCACATAGCCCAGATTCAATTGCTCAAACTGCGCCACTTCGGCCTTTTCCTGCGCATAGGCGCGCACCACCCGAACACCGGCAAGATTCTCTTGCACGCGGCTGCTGATATCCGAAAACATTCCCTGGATATGCTCGAAGCGCTTGTGAATGCGGCGTCCGAAGAAGATCACCGCCAGCGAAACAAACGGCGCCGGCAGCAACGCCATCAAGGTGAGGCGCGCATCGGTATGCAGCATTACCGTCATCGATAGAAGAAACGTCAGGCTGGTCTCGGCCCAATACATGATGCCCGGCCCCAGCATCATGCGCACCGCATTCAGATCGTTCGTGCTGCGCGCCATGATGTCGCCCGTCCGGAATCGCGCATAGAAATCCTGCGATAACCCAACCAAATGGCGAAACAGATCATTGCGTAAATCGAATTCTATATCGCGCGAGATTCCGATGATAATCACTCGCATCCAATACTGAAAAACACCTTTCAACAGCGCCAGCCCAACCAAAAACCCAGCAAACCTCAGCACGCTAACGATTTGAAACCCCGCGCTCAGCGAATCGACGCCCCGTCTGATCACCAGCGGCAAAGCTGATGCCAGCAACGCTTTCATCCCCAAAGACGCGATACCTAGGCTCAGTCCTTGGCGGTAGCGTCGAAGATACGGCCAGACCGTCGCAAAAGACTTCAGCACTTCACACTCCGAACATGACGGCGATCGTTTTCAACCATTCGTTAACGAACATTTTTTGACCTTGGCGCGTTTTCCACCAACTCTCAGCCCTAAAATAGCGTCCCGGGTCTGCCGACGGCACAACCGTAACGGCGAGCTTCGGATTTTCTTTGCGCCAGAGCTTGGCGGCGCGCCGGGTGTGGTAGTTGCTTGTCACCAGCAGGATGCTTTTGACACCCTGCCCTTCCAGGTATTCGCCCAGAAATTGACCCTCCGTACGGGTCGATTCCGCATTCCCGGGCAAATGCACTTCACGAAAGAGCGAAGCCGCATAGCCGTGCTGTTCGGCAAACTGAATTTCATCGGTAGACTCGTATCCGATCAAACGTGGTGGACCGCTTACGATCACAAAAGGAGCGTACCCTGCTTTGGCAAGCTCGGCGCCTTTCAGCGTTCGATCACCGTAAGTATCGCCGCCCAGGACGACGATCGCATCTGCTTTGCGCGGGCCGCCATCATTTTCAATAAGCAGCCTGGCGCTCATAACCAGAATCTGCGTCGAAAAAACGCGGGCGCCCAGAATCGCCACTAACAGCAGCAATAAGGAGAAAAAGCATCCCCGCTTCCAGCGAGTTGCTCTAGGCGGGCGTGTCAACGCACTAAGTCCCAGAAAAAAGGGGAATATTCCACAGCATCAACGAGAAAAAGGGCGGCATCGCCGCCCATACTTGTACCGAGGGGGCCACTCCGGGCTCCTGCGAGAGTACCCGGTCGACCAGTCCAGCAGGCGTGTCCCCTCTTTTTCGCTGCCCACCGGAGAGCGCCTTTCAATGGAGCGTATCAATCGACTACTCTTAATCCTTGCCCTTCGGGTTCGGCGAATCTTTGCCGGAACTGCGCGAATCCAGGCGACCCACCGTCTTCAACTTCTGATACAGCCGCTCAATCTCTTCTTCGTCCTCACGGCTGAATAAGTGCACTGCCGGCGCGGCCGCGGGTGGCAATGCCGGACGCTCGTCTTCGCTCGCCGGATCGTGCCACATCCAGAAATCCCGATACGACACACCATCGAAACTGGCCAAGTGCGAATTCTTCCGCAACACTTTCAAAAGGCGTTCCACCCGGTCCGGCTCGCCCGGGTAGATCAAAAACTTGTAACGCGCATTCGTTAGCTTCAAGTGCAGAACCAGCGGCGACACAAAACCTGAACTGTTAAAACGGCTCCGGTTGATCTCGCGAACTTCCCGCCAGGCGATACATCTCTCCCCAATGTTGAACTGCGTCTCACCTAGGCGGATCGCAGGACGTGCGGCCAACCAGAAGATGGCGGCGGCCGTGGAAAAGCCCGCAAGCGCGGCTATGAATGCCAGCGGCGCGCCAAAGCCGCACAGCACACATACCAGCGAGCCAGCCAACGCTGCCCATCCGACCCGCGCCCACTGGCGCGACGGCAAAAATGTTTCTACGTTTGGCTCCATGTATTAAGGCTACCCTTCAACGCTAGTCTCGTCAATTGCGGTCCTAGGGTTTCTCAAACCATTCCACCCTTATTGTGACTCAATTCCTTTCAACGGGCGGCAGCCGCGCCATCTCAATTCCCTGACGAACGTAATCAAGGCCGCTTAACAGCGTGAAAATTGCCGTCAAAATCACGCCGGTCACTTTCAACCATTCAATAGTCTCATATGGGAAGGCCGCGTAAAGCAACGCCAACACCGCTAAAACGATTTGAAAAAAAGTACTAACCTTGCCCAGCGCAGATGGCACAAACTCGCGCCGGTTCCTAAGCATCCGTAACAGCAACGCGCCGGTAACAATCACCAAATCGCGTACCACCACCAGGGCAAACAGCCACAGAGGAATCAAACGCAACAAGCCCATACTCACGAAGGCAACCACCATCAGGACTTTATCCGCCAGCGGATCGAGAATAATGCCAATGCGGTTAGACATCCCCAGTTTGCGCGCCGCATAGCCGTCCAGCCAGTCGCTAACGCCAGCCAGCACAAGCACGAATAGAGCCGTGCGAAAGCTGCCCTTATAAAGCAGCCACGCAACAAACGGCGCCGCCATCAGCCGCGCCAGTGAGATCAAATTGGGCAAACGGAGCAAGGAGTGTGCTCAATAGGCGGGTGCAGTCATTGCGGCTTGCGGAAAACGCGCCGCGGGCCGTTCCAGCGTAACAATCTCATAAAGCGAAGGATCCGACATTATCTGATTTACCAACTGTACATGAAGCGCATGGCCCGCTTTTTCCGCCACCACGCAGCCCAGCAGTGGACGCCCAATCAGTGCCAGGTCGCCTATCAAATCCAGCGCCTTGTGCCGGCAGCATTCGTCCCGGAAGCGCAGTCCTCCAGGATTCGCCACACTATCGCGTGTAAAGCAAATCGCATTTTCCAGCGATGCCCCGCGAATCAGACCCTGGTCGCGCATTTGATCCAGCTCATATTCAAAGCCAAAGGTCCGCGCCGGCGCGATTTCCCTGGCGTAGGTCTCCGGCGTCACGTCGATTTCCAGACTTTGCTCCCCCACCAGCGGATGTTTGAAATAATTCCGGCACCGTAGGCTGAACTGATTCGCCGGCAAAATCGCCACCGACTTGCCGCCCGATTCCAGCCGCAGTTCCTTCACGATTTTCATGTACCGCCTCGGCCTCCGCGATTCCTTGCGCCCCGCCTTCTGTAACAATTGCACGAAAGGCAGGCCGCTGCCATCCAGAATCGGCAGTTCCAGATTGTCCAGTTCTACGAAAGCGTTATCGATCCCCATGCTGTAGAGCACGCTGAGAAGGTGCTCCGTCGTGGAAATAAAAATCCCCTTCGGGTGCATCAGGCTCGTGGCGTAGCTGACGCGCTCCACATATTTCCAACTAGCCGGAATCGCAGTGTTATCCAGATCGGTTCGTATGAACACAATCCCCGTTGCCGGTGGCGCGGGCTTGATCTTCAACTTCACGGGCGCGCCATGATGTAGCCCAATCCCTTCCACTTCTACCGGTTTGCTGATCGTCGTTTCGTAAGCCATGCGATGCCCTAACAGCATATCAGGAGTTGATTTTGTCAAAGCTATTTATTTGATTCGAAAGAGGTTGCATCGGTTTCCTTGTTGTAAATTTGACACAGTTTTCGTTTCGGAGCAAGAAAACTGTGGTGCGTTTACCGCATTAAAAGCATAATCGAGCCTCGGCCAAGCAAAGGTGGGGACTGCCACAGCGCCCGGAATCAGCCTGATACAAAGCCCTCTTCCCAACCATCGCGTGCTGGCTGTCCCCATCTTTGCGTTGTTCATCGCCTCACCTCGCCACCGCCCACATCAGTGGTTCGACGACCCCCGAATTCAATGCCCGGTTGAATGATAATCGAAGGACAATGACGCCCAACTTAAAGCTCCAATGATAAATCTCTAGTCGCGCGATCTTCCGCGGGCGGTGGCATTTTATTCGGAACTCGGCTTTGTTGAGGCCTTTCGCACCCCATCGTCAGGCCAACCCGTGCATATCGAACTTACGTTGGACGGCTTCACCCTCGGAATCGCGACAATAGAGGCAGCCCAAAAACACCACAACCTGCGAACGGGGGGAGAAGGGCGCTGGATCGAAATCGTCGTTTGGACCGACGACACCGATGCCGCATTGAACACCCTGGTTGCCAACGGCGCGCCTCTTCTCTCTCCTGCCCAAGACTTTCTCGACGGCACGCTGCGCGCGGCTTGGATCGCTGATCCGGACGGCAATCCCATCCAACTTGTTCAACGAACAACAGCCTCCGACTCATTTTCCCCAGTGAACATTTAGCGGTCACAAAATCCGCAAACTCAATCTCCTTCCTTTTCAATCACCTCCAGCCAAGAGATCCCTTCACCGTTCGCTCCATCTCTTAAATTGAAATCGTGGGAAGCGCCGCCGAGCGCCCACGCTACGCGAAATTCAAATTCTTGAGTATGTAAAGGAAATATCACCGTGTCCTCACCAGCGCAAATTCACGCCAACCAGGCGAACGCACAAAAATCCTGCGGTCCAAAAACCAAAACGGGCAAGCAAACCTCTTCCCGGAACCACACCACTCACGGTCTCTGCCCCCACCACAACGCGATGTTCTACCTCCTCGAGGACGAAGACCAAGAAAAATACTACGCCCTTCACGCCCGCCTCAAGGAAGAACACCAACCGCAAACCGAAACCGAATGCATTTTCGTACGCCGCATGGCCCAGCACGAATGGCTCCGCGCCCGCGCTCTGCGCCTCCAACAAACTTGCATTTTCGAAGACGAGCACATCCTAGCCACAGAGCAGTTCGGTCTCTACATGCGCTACCAAAGCACCCACGAACGAGCCTTCTACAAAGCCCTCAGCGAACTCCAAAAGCTAAGATCTGAAAGGAGAAAAGAGCAAATTGGGTTCGAATCGCAAAAACGGCAAGAGGTCGTCGAGCAACGCGCCATCGAAGCCCACAATCTGAAAAAACAAGAGTTTGAAC
>PMSX01000061.1 GCA_003167495.1 Bryobacterales bacterium
TCCGGCAGATCGCCTTGTTGGAGGATCGCCTTTCGAAAATCGACATAGCCCAAGAGTCGATCCACCGGGTCGGGCAAGGCGCGATAAGGCGCTGTCGCGAACACCTGATCGGCCATTGATGAAAAATGCCCGGCAGCCGACACTGCCAGTTCTTCCTTGCTCCTGAAAAGATCACAGATTCTTCGGCGAAGCGGTTGAGATAGGGAGTTTGTACCCACTCGCTGCCATAAGCAGCAAGGTTGTCTGCTCGAAAGGTATCCGATACGAGGACAATCAGGTTCAAATTGTTTCCACGTTGCTGGGGCGGACGCCCCCAATGAGATCCGCTTTCTGAAGCTGAGGGCAGCGCTGCCGACGCCGGGTTTGGGGCGGTTCCGGCCAAACCAGCCAATGCGGCAGTTTTCAATAAATCACGTCGGCTACTATTGCTCATCTGTTCTCCTTCTGACAAAGAGATGGGTCGGCCCTTTAGAAAGCAGGCGCGGACCAAACTCAGGAATTGCAAAGCTCTGCTTTGTTTATCGACTATAAACAGTAATATTAGTATTTGTCAATAGAGATAATATAGAATGTCG
The DNA here is from genome assembly GCA_003167495.1 of Bryobacterales bacterium. Classification (GTDB taxonomy): domain Bacteria; phylum Acidobacteriota; class Terriglobia; order Bryobacterales; family Bryobacteraceae; genus Bog-105. The sequence continues at coordinate 576 of PMSX01000061.1, forward strand.
GCAAAGTCAGAATGGCCAACAATGGTGTCTGACCCCTTTTCGGGGTACGATACTTTTGGCACTAACGCGCGAGGGCTGTCCTCCCCGCGGCTGGGCTCTTTTGACGTACCCTTCGCGCAGCGGTGCGCTTGCGGCGGCGGCGTTGTGTTGAGATCGGATCAGTGAGTATCCAATTAAAATGGCCGAGGCGCCTGGGAACCCGGCTCACCCTTTCCTATATTTTGCTGCTTGCCGGAACCACGCTTGTCTTCACAGCCGGGACAGCGGCCGTTGTGTTCTTTCAGATGCGCGCGCAACTGGCGCATTTTGCGGTGCAGGATATTGAGACCGTAGAGGGGCTTCTTTCGTTCACCGCTGACGGCAAATTGAAAGTTCGCGACGATTACCACAACCATCCGGAATCGAAGCAGATCCTGGAGCACTTCCTGGAAGTTTTGGCACCAGACGGAGGCGTCCTCTATCGAAACGACCGCCTTACAAACCGGAGTCTGGGCGCGGCTCTCCTGCCTGGCGAGGGCATTGGTGGATACTCCCAACGTTCAGGGACACTGTCCGATGGAACGCGAGTCGTCATTGTAAGCCGTCGCCACACTCTTGCTGGGCGTTCTTTGTTGATTCGCCTGGCGCACAGCGAGGAGCCGGTATTTCATGCGCTCGAACAGTTCCTGGCAGCGGCCGCACTATTGTTTCCACTGGTGATGGGCGCTGCTGCCCTGGCTGGCTATCGCATGTCCCGCCGCATCCTGCAACCGGTGCAAAATATGGCGAGCCGCGCCGGTGAAATCACGTCGAGCCGCCTGCATGAACGGCTTCCCGTGAACGGCACGGGCGACGAACTCGATCACTTGGCAGAAGTGTTCAACCAGACACTTACTCGCCTGGATGAATCTTTCCGCCAATTGAAACAGTTCACCTCCGATGCCTCCCACGAACTCCGGACGCCCCTCGCCTCCCTTCGCAGTGTCGGTGAAGTGGGCTTGGCCGGCAACGGCACACGCGAGGAGTACCGCGAATTAATCGGCAGCATGCTCGAAGAGGTGAACCGCCTAACTCATTTGGTGGATGAGCTCTTGATGATTTCGCGCGGCGACGCCGGAGCGATCCGCCTCAACTATTCCGCTGTCGACGTTTTTGATCTGGCGCGGGAAACCATCGCCCTGTTGGAGCCACTCGCCGAAGAGAAGAAGCAGCGGCTGGTTTTAGCAGGCGATCAGGACGCCATCATCAATGCTGATCCGGTGTTTCTCCGCCAGGCACTCATCAACATTCTGCACAACGCCATCAAGTATTCACCTTCGGGTGCTACCACTTCACTACGCGTCGCGAAAGAGACTTCGCAGTCCGTTGTTATCTCCGTGCAAGATGCCGGGCCGGGAATCGCGCCCGAGCACACCCCCCGTATTTTTGATCGCTTCTACCGCGTGGATCAGGGCCGTTCCCGCGACGCCGGAGGATTCGGACTTGGACTATCGATTGCTCAATGGGCTGTCGAAGCGCATCATGGTTCGATTAGCGTATCGAGTGCTCGCGGCGAAGGTACTACGTTTCGAATCACTCTGCCTGTTTTCCTGGAACCGAAGCCAATAGAGACGCCAAAGCTTTCGGCCACACAGAAGCCCATCTAGTGTGTGGCTTGAAAGCGATCGGTCAGCGTGCCGAGGAAGGCAACAATGTCGTCGATGTCTTGATCGGTCAGCACGGGAGGACTACCGACAGTCCTCCCAAACGGTGTCTCCGTGTCCACATTGCCGCGGTATTGGAGGGGTAAATCGTCGAACTTGTTCGGACTGGAGTCACGGTTGACATAGAACTTGACGGCCTCTTTGAGAGAGTGAACAACGCCATTGTGAAAGAAGACTCGGCGCCTCGCAACATTGCGAAGCGATGGCGTCATAAAACGACCGCAGTATTCACCTCTATTTGAAAGATCGGTACGCACAGGCCCGCACATCCCTAGGTCATACCAATTGGCATTGGCATTGGCCGGAATGTCAACGTTGCGCGGAACGCCCAATGCTACCAACCCATAATCGGTGAATTGGGGAGGCGTGCCGTTCACGCCTCGCTTCGCAGTGTGGCAGCGCGCACAGTTGCCCTTATCAGGATCGGTAAAAAGCTTTAGGCCGCGCGATTCGGCGCTGGTCAAATTGGCTCTGCCCGCGAGCCACAAATCGTATTTGCTGTCATACGGATAGAATTCCCGATAGTTTTCCTCCCACGATTCGAATGCTTCGAGGATGGTTTCAAAGAGGCGTTTAGTATCAGGGCCGGCACTCAGTTTCATCAGGTCTTCCGAGTAAGTCGCCTTAAGCGTCTTCGCCACTACACTTGCTTCGCTAGGGTTCGCCATCTCAAAGGGCGACAGAAGCGGAATACGTGCTTGTTGGCGGCCGCGATCGACTCGGCCATCCCAAGTTAGCCCGCCAGTAGGACCGTTGTCGACACTATCAGCGCCCGTGGTCTCTTCCTCAAATCCGTGTTCAGTGAACTGGGGCGTTGCTTGCAAGTAGCGCAAAGATGGCACCGCGCGGATGCCGCTTTGACGGCCACTCACACCACCAAGTTGCACTGCAAGCGCGTTCGGAGGACCATAGGCGAAAGCCGGATCATGACAGGACGCACAGGACAGCTTGCCGGAAGCGGACAGAGAAGAGTCGAAGAACATCTGCCGGCCCAGTGATTCAAGCGTTTGTGCTCGGCGGACAGCTTGGGATCGATCATTTATGTTCGCCTGAGCGAAAGATTGCAAGGCGAGACAGGTGTAGAGCAGAAGCGCACGGCCCGATCCCATGTAAGTAATGGTATTAAGTCTAAATGAGAATTTCTCTATGCCTAGCGGCCGCTGTGCTCGGGGGGACGGCCCTCTCCCAGACGCCGCACAGCCTGAAGCGTATCCACAACGTTGTTGTCATTTACGCTGAAAATCGCAGCTTTGACGTCTTGTACAGTTCCTTTCCCGGAGCAAACGGGCTGAACGAGGCAAACGCAACAGAGTACCGGCAGCTAGACCGCAATGGACAAGCGTTCCAGGAACTGCCGCCGATTTGGAACGGACTTACTGCTGCAGGTGTCACCCCTCCAGTTACGCAAGCGCAAACGGCGCATCTTCCGAATCAGCCCTTTGCCATTGATGACCCGAATGGTTTTCATATGCCTATGAGCGTGGTGACACGGGATTTATGGCATCGCTTCTATGAAAATCAAATGCAAATTGACGGCGGCAAAAACGACAAATTTGTGGCTTGGGCGGATTCAGGTGCTCTGACGATGGGCCACTATGACGGTTCGAAGCTGCAGATGTGGAACATCGCCAAGCAGTACACGTTGGCCGATAACTTCTTCATGGGTGCATTCGGCGGGTCCTATATGAATCACATTTGGCTCGTTTGCGCGTGCGTCGGACAGTATCCGCACGCCGATCAGAACCCCGCTAAACCTACAATCGCAGTGGTTGAGGCAGACGGCGTGAGTTTGAAGGTTGCGGCGAATTCTCCACAGTCGGCGGTTGACGGCATCCCCAAATTTGTAGCCGACGGTAATTTAACGCCCGATTTCTACTCGGTTAATACCATGCAGCCGCCTTACCAGCCCAGCGCTAACAAGCCTGCGCCGGGCGGAGATCCCGAGTTGGCCGATCCCGCGAATTCGACTACACTTCCACCGCAGACTCAAAAGACAATCGGTGATTTGCTTTCGGCCAAGAGGATTAGTTGGGCCTGGTATGGTGGGGCTTGGCAGGCGGCACTTTCCGGAAATAACGCTGTGCCGGTACCTAACTTTCAATACCACCACCAGCCGTTCAATTATTTCGCCAGTATGGCTCCAGGAACTCAGGAGCGCGCAAAACATTTGAAGGACGGTGGACTCGCGGGGGCTGAATTTATCAAGGCGATCGATGCCGGCGCCCTAGAGCAAGTGGTATTTTACAAACCACAGGGCAACCTAAACGAACACGCTGGCTATGCGGACGTACAGGCGGGCGACGCCCATATTGCGGACGTTATTTCGCATCTGCAAAAGAGCCCTCAATGGAGGCATATGGTGATTATTGTTACCTACGACGAGAACGGCGGCTTCTGGGATCACGTAGCGCCGCCGAAGGGAGACCGATGGGGGCCCGGTACGCGGATTCCGGCCATCATCATTTCACCATTCGCGAAGAAAGGTTACGTTGACCATACCGCGTATGACACGACGTCAATTCTAAGGCTGATTACTAGGCGCTTTCATCTGCCGGTCCTGCCGGGCATCCAAGAGCGTGACGAAGCCATACGAGCGAACGGACTTCCTCCGCTGGGCGATCTTAGCGGTGCTTTGCAGTAAACCGAACGGAGAACTGGCGACGTTCCGCCCCAGGGCTCACATATCAATGCGAACTTCGTTGTGTAGAAAGTGCGCTCTAATCAGCACTCACTAGGGTTCCTTCGCGATTGCCATTGGGATGACGACGTTCTGTCTGCTTTTGTCAGAAAGACTTCAGGCATTCTTAAGTGGTAGTTCAGCCCTTTTCGCTGCAAAATCAGATTGGGCGAGCTTCAATGCGAAGAACAAAATACCAAATACCAACACTTCTGACCGTGGCCTTACTCAGCGTTTGCATATTGGGTGCGAAAGATAAGCATCCAAAAGAGCAGGATCAGATTGTCATTGAATCTCAGATTCCGAATGCCGACGGGCCCGTGACGCGCTTCGTAGCAACCCGGCACTACGACCGCTCCTACATATACGCCGAGCGCGAAGCTGGGAAGCCGGTAACGCTCATCGACGTGACAAACCCGAGCCACCCACTGATTCTCTCGCAAGCAACTTTTCCAGCTCCGTCGGGCAATCTGCTAGCCGTTGCAGGAACCGCCGCTCTCGCCGGCGATGCCGCCACCGAGAAAGCAGTGGTACCGCAAACCATCCGAATCATGGATTTCTCAGATCCCGCAAAACCGACAGTGAGCAAACAGTTCGACAACGTTACCGCCATTCAGAACGTGTCCGGCGGCTTGATTCTGCTGGCCAATACCGATGGCATTTGGATTTTGTCGCAGCATTTTGCCGCAGATCCGGCAGTGGAAAAGAGCTACGCGTACAAGGTCGTTTACGGCGAGAGCATGTATCATTAACGTGGAAATTCACGGTTTTCGTTATGTCAGCAAAATTCCTGCCGCACGACAGTGGGGGCAATCGCCTTGCCCCGCTCTGCACTTGACTCAATCCCCGTCACGCAAGACGAGCCCCAACCCTCTGACTGTGTGAAGAAGCTTTTTCTCAAAGGGGCCGTCAATCTTTCTTCTTAGGCGAGTCAGATGAACGTCAAGAACGTTGTCAAGCGGTGTCTGACGAGCCACCTCTTTCCAAATCTCTCTTGCGATCATTTCCCTGGAGACCACCCGCCCAACATTGGAAAAGAGATACGCGAGCAGTTCGTATTCCCGCGTTGTCAACTCTATCGTCTGGCCGGCCCGCGAGACGGAGCACAACCCGAAATCTATTTCCAGATCGGCCAGCTTTTTCCGAAAAGGGCGTTCCTGAGTTCCACGGCGCAGCAGCGCCCTGACTCTGGCCAACAGCTCGGGGAAAGCAAATGGTTTTGTAAGGTAATCGTCCGCGCCGGCATCCAATCCCTGTACGCGATCTTCGATACCGTCTCTCGCGGTCAACAATAAGACTGGGATGGGAATTCGCTGTTGGCGAACAGCGCCTAATATCTCGAACCCATCGCGTCCAGGGAGCATTACATCGAGGATGATGAGATCGAATGCCTCCCGGCAGAGAAGAAAGAAACCCTCTTCGCCCGAGTGCACGACCACAACCGTATAGTCATCGCCCTCCAAACCACCTTTTACGGCGCTGGCCAGTTTCGGTTCATCCTCGATCACCAGAATTCGCACTACTTTAAATTTATCCGCAACCCATGGTTCTGAGAACTGAAAATTACCTTAAGTCTTGAGCAGAAAACATTCAGGAAAACTTCAGTTGTGAGGCTCGGGTTCAAACGTCCATACTCATAGGCTGAAGAGCTGATTGCAAAGCTTGCGTTAGAATCCAGGCTCCTTAATTGGACCAGATCATCAATAGGAACAAGGACTTGTTGCGTATGTTAACACCCGGTCCAGCGAGAAAAGTGACCATTCATCTCAACGATGACACGGGCGCAGGTAGCGATTTCATTTACGAACAAGTGTTCGCTTTTCTCTTTGCGCGCGGCGTAGCCGGAGCCACATTATTGCGGCCGCAGGAAGGTTTTGGCGAACATCATCACAGGCACAGTCAGGAAGGACATGGAGCTGAGCGCCGGCACCTTCCTGTTCAGATCCAGTTTGTTGAGAAGGCAGAAATCGTCGATGAGTTGCTCCCCTCGCTGTGTGACCTTGTTTCAGACGGCGTAATAGAAATGCACGACACCGTAATTCTGAAAGCTGCCAGACAGGAGACAGCGTTCTAAATTGTACGTATCTCTCGCAGCTTTTTTCCTCATGATGGGCGTATCAGGCGTAGCAGGGCAGGTAGCGGGCGCACCGGGTTTGCCGCCTCCCGCCGCTGGAGTCCCATCCCCATTGACGCTGGGACAAGCCGAAGAAATTGGACTGAGGAATCATCCGAAAATCGGATCTGCAACGCTGGTTGCCCAAGCGGCAAGCCAAGTAGTATCCGAAACGAAGTCAGCATACTTTCCGACAGTGGTTTCTAATACCACGGGAGCAATTGCCAACACGGGCACAGCTTTAGCCGCGGGAGCATTGACGACGTCTAGCTTGTCAAACCGATTCGCGTCAGGCGTCAGTCTCGTGCAACTAGTCACGGACTTCGGCCGCATCCGAAGCCTTACCAGTTCAGCGAAGTTGCGTCTTCAGGCCGAGAGTGAGAATGTAATCAACGTTCGGGCTCAAATCGTGCTGGCGGTACGAAGCGCGTACTACGGCGTGCTAGGCGCCGATGCCGTTCTACGAGTCGCGCAGGCCGCGCTGGCCAACCGCCAGTTACTCCTCCGGCAGATCACCGCATTGAGCCAGAGCGCGCTGAGATCCACCTTAGATGTGAGTTTCGCGCAAGTGCTGGTATCGGAAGCGCAGCTCGCCGTTTATCAGGCAGAGAACAGCGGCGAAGAAGCGCGGGCACAATTGGCCGAATCAATGGGCTTCGAACAGTCCCAAAATTTCACTCTTGTCGATCAAGATCTCCCGGGCCCACTGAATCCAGATCTGCATGGGCTGATAGGTGAAGCGCTGGGGAAGCGTCCCGATCTGGTGGAACGTGAGAAAAGCCGGGATGCCGCCTATAAGTTTGCCGAGGCGGAGAGGAAATTGGCATATCCTACCGTCAGCATGGCGGCCACCGCTGGTGTCATTCCGGAGCGCGACCATACATTGCCACACGACAACTATGAAGCCGCGGGGGTCAATCTCAGTATTCCCGTCTTCAACGGCGGCCTGTTCGCTGCGCGCCACTCTGAAGCGCTGCTCAAGGCGAGGGCTGCCGACAAGGACGTGCAGGATTACTCACTGCAAGTGACGCGCGACGTTCAGACCGCATGGTACGAAGCTAATAATTCCTTCCGCAGACTCACCGTCACAAGTCAGTTGGTCGATCAGACAAACCAAGCGTTACGGCTGGCGCAGGCTCGTTACGATGCGGGTCTTGGAAGCATTGTTGAACTGAATCAAGCCCAGTTAAGTCAGATCGGAGCGCAAATCGACGCGGCTGCCGCGAAATACGACTACTTGAACCGCAGGACTCAGCTCGACTATTCGATTGGCAACTATCGGTAATAGTAAGCCGGACACATTGCAATGAATGGAGATCAAAACTGACATGCGTCTCGCGGACCGGTCACTCAAATATTGCCTGGCGTTACTGATTCCCGCCCTGGCCGGCGGCCTTCTTTCGTGCGCAAGAGGCAACGGCGAAGCTGAGGCAAGCGGTGGTGTAACTACCAACTCCTCAGAAACGCTCGTTGTTCCCGTAGCGAAAGTGGGTCGCAGCACACTGTCGACAGACCTTGTACTCACGGGCGAATTCCTCCCTTATCAGGAGATTGATGTCATGGCCAAGGAAGCGGGCTACATCAAATCCATTGGGGTCGATATCGGCGATCGAGTCAAAGCCGGCCAAAAATTGGCCGAACTGGAAATTCCGGAAATGCAGGACGATATCACGCATGCGAATGCGGCCGTCGAGGCTTCGGAAGCGGATATCACCACGGCACGCAACGACTTGGCTCGCGCCAAAGCGGCCTTCGATATCGCTCACTTATCGTACACACGCATACTGGAGGTCTCCAAACGCGAAGTCGGATTAGTCCCGCAGCAGGAGGTTGACGAGGCTCACTCACGGGAGCTAGGCGCGGAGGCACAAGTATCCGCAGCCATCTCCACTCTTGACGCGGCGCAGCGTAAAACCAGCATGAGCAAGGCGGACCAAGCCCGTTGGCTGACACTGCAGAAATACACGGTGATCTCTGCGCCCTTTACTGGCGTGATCACAAAACGATATGCAAACACCGGAGCAATGATCCAACAGGGAATTTCATCCGACACGCAAGCGATGCCTGTCGTCCGGCTGTCGCAAAACGATCTGCTGCGGCTGATCCTGCCGGTGCCCGAGTCGGCGGTGCCCGGTATTCGCATCGGAGAAACGGTGGACGTCACCGTCAATAGTCTGCAAAAGACTTTTCCGGGGCGAGTGACTCGATTCGAGAACAAAATATCGATGGCGACGCGCACAATGGATACCGAAGTGGATGTCCCGAATTCCGATTACATCCTTATCCCCGGCATGTATGCAGAAGTAAATTTGCGTTTGAAGCAGAGCAAGAACGCTCTCACCGTTCCAATTGACGCGATCGACGAAGCGGGATCATCTCCGACCATATACGCGGTTCAGGATTCGACCGTTCGTATTGTTCCGGTTACGACGGGGATCAGAACGGCGGTGGAAGAAGAAGTGCGGTCGGGTATCCAGGAGGGCGATCTCGTGATCATAGGGCGTCATACGGGGCTGAAGGAAGGGCAAAGAGTAAGAACAAGACTCATGCCGGCCCCCACGCAGGGAAGCTAAACTATGTCCCGATTTGCAATCAAGACGCCGTATTTCATTGTCGTAGTTTGCCTGATCATTGCTCTTGTTGGTACTGTCGGCATTCTCCAGATGCCGGTGGATATGTTCCCGTCTATGAACATACCCGTGGTAGTGGTGGCAACGTTTTACAACGGCATGCCGCCTGAGCAGATTGAAGGCGACATTACCTATCACCTGGAGCGCTTTTTCACCCTAGCCAGCGGAGTGGAGCACATTGAATCAAGATCACTAACGGGTGTCAGCATTATCAAGGTTTACTTCCAACCTGGAAGTAATGCCGATTCGGCTGCATCTACGATTTCGAATCTTGCGATGGCTGATATACGAGATATGCCGCCGGGTACGCTGCCGCCGATTGTGTTGAAGTTCGATGCCTCCAGTTTGCCGGTGTGCCTGGTCACGCTGAAAGGGGAGGGATTGACTGAGACATACCTGAAGGACATCGCGCAAAACAATATTCGAAACCAGCTGGCCGGTGTGCCAGGCGCATCGGTGCCGCAGCCTTTCGGAGGCCGCTGGCGCCAGATTCAGTTTTATGTCGATCCCTTCAAACTGGAAGCCAATCAACTGAGTCTGATGGATGTAGTGCGAGCAGTGAATGACACGAATGTCGTCCTTCCCGCGGGTGACGTCAAAATTGGTCATTTTGACTACGATATCTACGCCAATAACCAAGTGGATCTGGCCACCATGAACCGCACGCCCATCAAGATCGTCGGGCAAGCGCCCGTCCGGTTTTCCGAAATTGGCAAAGCGCAGGATTCGTATTCCCTTCAATACAACATTGTCCGCGTGGACGGTCAACGCTCCGTTTACTTACCGGTGTTGAAGCAGGGAGGAGATTCGAATACCATCGCGGTGGTGGATGGAGTGCGTCAGCGTATCAAGCACTTGTTGGATATACCAGATACCTTGAGGAGCGCGGTCGTTTTCGATCAGTCGGCATTCGTCAAGACTGCCATCACCACACTCTTGCACGAAGGCGGCATCGGGCTCTTTCTCACCTGCGTGATGATTCTGGTGTTTCTAGGAAGTATGCGTGCCATGGTCGCGGTCTTCTTCTCGATTCCGCTCTCCGTTCTAGCGGCTTTCATCGCGCTGCAGATCGTCGGCAGCTCAATCAACAGCATGGTTCTTGGCGGTTTTGCCCTGGCGTTGTCAAGATTAATCGATAACTCAGTCGTTGTGCTCGAGAACATTTTCAGACATCTTGAGCTAGGAGACTCGCCGCTGGTGGCGGCCGAAAAGGGTGGCCAGGAAGTAGCTCTTCCAGTACTGGCCGCAACGCTGACAACGGTTGTGGTGTTCTTCCCCGTCACATTGCTCTATGGCGTTAGTAAATTTCTCTTTTCGGCGCTAGCGCTGGCTGTCGGGCTGTCTCTTTTTGCCTCCTATCTGGTGGCGATGACGGTGGTTCCGCTGTTCTGTGCAAGGCTTGCGAAACATGCGGCAGTCCATACCGAAGCGACCGCAGGGAACGAAGGCGGAGCAGCAGACCAGAAGCCGCAACGCCTAAGTGCTCGTTTCAACGGTTGGTTCAACAGTCAGTTCAACCGTTTGCTGGCGACATACGAAACGCTGGTTGCAAGGGTAGTCGTACGGCCATGGACAACTGTGGCAATCTTCTTGGGATTGTTCGGTGCCAGCTTCCTGCTATTCCCTCTGATTGGACTTGCTTTTTTCCCACAGACCGATGCTGGTCAATTCGTGGTTAACGTCAAAGCGCCTTCCGGGACCGCATTGAACGACACTGAACGTGAAATCGCAAGGCTCGAGCAACTAATTCGCGATACGGTATTGCCATCCGATATGGGGATGATTGTATCGAATATTGGTGTCGATCCTGGGTTTTCGGCGGTTTACACATCAAACGCGGCTATGCACACCGCAGTGGTTCAGGCCAGCCTCAATGAAGGACATCGGATTGGCAGTTACGAATACATAGCACGTGTAAAGAAGCGCATGGCGGAAGAGATGCCCGAGTTGACTGCCTTCTTCTCGTCTGGAAGTCTGGTTGATGGTGTGGTCAATATGGGCATGCCTGCTCCCATCGATCTGCAGATATCCGGACGTGACCTGCAGGCCGATTACAAGACCGCGCTGAATATTGCCGCGCAGATTCGCGCCCTTCACGGGGTGGCGGATGTATACATTCCCCAGGATCTCGATTATCCCGCGCTGCGGCTGAACATTGACCGCATGCGCGCAGGGGAGCTTGGCCTGAACGAAAAAGAGGTTATGTCGAATGTCATCACGGCCCTAACCTCAAACCAAATGGTGGCGCCCAGCATATGGATCGACCCCAAGAATGGCAACAATTACTGGTTAACTGTCCAGTACCCGGAAAAACAAATTCAAAGTCTCGACGATTTACGGGCCATACCCCTGCACGGAGTTGGCGTCAAGCAGCCGACCCGTTTGGACATGGTGAGCACACTCACTCCCTTCCTCGCCCCGACTGAGGTTGATCATTACCAAATCCGGCGCAGGATTGATATCTATGTGCGCCCCGCCGGCGAGGCACTTGGAACAATCGCCAAGCAGATTAGTAAGATCATTTCCGCTGTCAAGCTTCCGCCCAACGTGGACGTCGCAATGTTGGGAACCGTGCAGGCGATGAATGCTTCATTTCGCAGCTTCAGCCTCGGCCTTAGCCTCTCCGTGCTTTTGCTGTATTTGATTCTTGTCGCCCAGTTCAGATCGTTCATTGATCCTTTCATCATCCTGCTGGCTTTGCCCCCAGCTATTTCGGGCGTCATCATCACACTTGTGATAACCGGGACCACTCTCAACGTCATGTCGCTCATGGGCGTTCTCATGCTCGCGGGAATCGCGATGTCCAACAGCATTCTTATCGTGGAATTCGCCCACCACTTGCTTGAGGAGGGCCTGGGCGTTCGCCAGGCGATCGTCAAATCCTGCAAAGTACGGCTTCGTCCCGTGCTAATGACATCGCTGGCCACAATTATCGGCCTGCTGCCTATCGCGCTGAAAATGGGCGAAGGAAGTGAATCTTATGCGCCACTGGCGAGGGCATTAATCGGTGGGTTGACGATTTCCGTTATTGTAACGGTCTTTATCGTACCTGCGGGTTTCTATCTCGCATATCGGAATCGGCCAGCCGGTGTTGTAGCAAATTAAGAAGGTAAGTCCAGCGAGCATTTTTGGAGTAAGCATTCTATTTGGCCGTCTCAATCGGCAGCCCGAATGGAGAGAGTGCATCGCGAACCACTTTGTCTTCCCCAACGGCGACAATGTTCATGCGCGAGGCTGGGAAATATTTCTTGGCAGCGGCGTCGACGTCAGCGACTGTGGTCGAAGTGATTTTTTGTGTGTAGCTGGCAATCGCGTCTGGACCTAAGCCCTTGACCCATTGATCGCTGAGCTCGTCAGCGACCGCACCACGAGACTGCAAGAAAATGGCCTCGATGCCAAGCAAAGACCTTTTCGCACGGCTCATTTCTTCGTCCGTCGGACTGGTGGTTGCCATGCGGTTGAGCTCGTACATAATTTCGTTTACGCTGGCCCCGGTGACCGCATTGCGCACATCGGCCTGTGTGCGCAAAACACCGGCCTGCCGGAGAGTCGCCACGCCGGAGCCGGGACTATAGGTATAGCCCTTGTCCTCGCGAATGTTTGTCACCAGACGTGAGCTGAACATTCCTCCGTAAATCGCGTTGGCCAGATCGGTTGCTTCGTAATCAGGGTCGCGGCGTAGCGGGCCAAACGCGGCTAAGACCAGCGTCGTCTGAACCGAATTTGGGCGCGGAACAATGATGGCGCTGTGCGGCGCAGCGGTTGAGGGCTTTGCATCCACTACAGCCGGTTGCTCGGCAGGCGCTTTCCAGGAACCAAATTTCTGTTCAATCAGGGTGCTCATCCTCCTTGTTTCAAAATCTCCGACTGCCACGAGAAGTGATTGATCGGGGCGAAATCTGCGAGCAAATTCGCGGCGCAAATCTTCCGCGCTCGTCTCGTTAATCGATTCTTCGGTGGGAGCAACGACGCTATAAGGACCTGAGCCGAACAGAGCCCGCGCCAGTGCGCGGTTGGCTTGAAAGCGCGGTTGTGCTTCACGCTCGTGTAAGGAAGAAATCAAATTGCGTTTCGCGAGAGTGACTTCACTTTCGGGGAAGGACGCGTTTTCTACGGCATCGGCCAGCAGTTCCGCAGCCAGATCGACTTTCGACGAGAGGACGCTCGTGCTGACTGAGAAACTGTCGCGGTCGGAGCCAACTCCCAGATCACCTCCCGCCGATTGAATTTCTTCCGCAATTTGTTTAGCGCTGCGTGTCTTTGTACCTTGGCTCAACGTTTTCGCAAGTAGCTCCGCCATTCCAGGGCGGTCGGCCGGGTCGGAAGCGAGGCCGCTGAGCACGGCGATGCGGAACGATACTTTGGGCAATCCCGGCTGGGAAACGAGCCACACGGTCAGGCCGTTCGCGAGTTTTGACTCTTTCACGTCGGGAGCATGGAACGCTGGTTGCGGGCCGTAGGGAGGCAAATCCTTCGGCAAAGGCGCTTCTTTCTGCGCGAATGCGTGACAAGCCGCTATGAAAAGACTCAATCCCGCGGCGAATACGTGCTTCATTTTTCAACTCCCGCTGTCTTGGTTTCCGGCACTCGATTGATGATGGTTCGGTTCGCGGGAACCAAATACTTGGCCGCGAAATCTCTTATTTGCAGCGGTGTGACTTTGGCGATCATGTCGGGAATGCGATAAACGCTGTCGAAGTTTCCTTCGAACAAGACGGCATGGGAAAGCGCCGACGCTCGACTAATGGGAATTTCCAATTCGCCGTACCAATCGGAACGCATTTTGGCAGCAACTCTTTCGAGTTCTTGACGGGTGGGGCCCTTCGTGGCCAAGGCTCGGAGCGTCTGATCATAGACCGCGAGTAATTGGTCTTCGGTGACGTTCTGTGGATAGACGATGAACGAGGTTATGAGTGTGGGGCCGTTGTATTCGAGGGGATTGCCTAACGGCCAATTCGCGCCCCCGTCTACCGATACCGCTACTTGCTTATCTTTCACTAGAGCTTGGTAAAGCAACGAGGCTTCGCCGTTGTGCAGGAGCTCGGCCGTGACAGCTCCGGCGATGGCATCGGGAGAGCTTCGCGGGGGCATCCGATAGCCAATCGCGAGCGCAGGAATTTTAGCGAGCTTGTCGGTCTGAGTGAAACGTCTTTCTTGCTTTTGAGCGGGTTCGTCTACCGCAGGTCGAGGCGGTGCAGGATGTGACGGAATGGCGCCGAAGTATTTTTCGGCTTTGGCGAAGATTTCTTCGGCGTTCACGTCTCCTACAACGGCCATCACTGCATTGTTGGGCGTGTAGTACTGCTCATAGAAGCTCTTCACGTCGTTGATCGTGGCGGCGTCCAAGTCTTTAAAGTCGCCATAAAAGTTGTGGGAGTTGGGATAGGTGTCGAATGCTTTTTGCGGCAGATCGAGCCAGTAGAATGAACCATAGGGCTGGTTCATGACGTTCACGCGGACCTCTTCTTCGACAACGTTTCGCTGGTTATCCAGATTCTTGACGGAGAAATCGAGAGTCTTCATGCGGTCGGCCTCCAGCCACATCATCGGTTCCAGTGCCGACACCGGCCCGGATTCGATGTATTCGGTGAAGTCGTAGCGAGTATCGCCGTTGTTGAAGCCGCCGCCGCCCTCAATTACGCGATCGAACACACCCTTAGGCGACACGGGCGTTCCTTCAAACATAATGTGTTCGAACAGATGGGCGAACCCGGTGCGGCCCTGTGGTTCGAGCCGGAACCCGATGCCGTAGCTAATGCAGAGTCCAAAGGTTGGAGCGGAGTGATCTTCTGAGACGACGACTGTCAGGCCGTTGGGGAGCTTTTTCATCGTCGTGGGTGTTTTCCATTCTTGGCCGAAACCTATTGAGCTCACGAGAGCTAGGAAAGTGGTAGACCAAATTGCGCGATTCATGAACAAGCCACTCCTCGATTCAGACGCGTGGGCGCGCGCCCCGTTTGTTCAAGATATCAATTTATGGGGAAGAGTTTCGACGGGGGGGTGGGTTGCGACGGCCTTCGGAGGTAGGGATAGACTCAGGTAATGAATAAGCGGATGAGTGTTTTCTTCCTGGCGTTCGCATTGGGGGCCTCGATTGCGGCGGCGGAGACTGCAAGCTATTCGGTGATTCTGGCGGGCCGGAATGTTGGGCACTTGATCGCGGAGACGAAGGGTGACCAGACCACGGTCGATTACGATTTCAAGAACAACGGGCGGGGGCCGACGATTGCGGAAGTGATTCGCGTGGGGCCGGAGGGGTTGCCGGTGGAGTGGTCTATCCGAGGAACGACTGTGTTCGGCAGCAAGGTGGATGAGCACTTCAGCCAGGCTGGATCGCGCGCGGAATGGATGGATTCTTCCGGTAAAGGTTCACACGACTTGACAAGCCCGGCGTTATACGTGGCGCAGAGCGGCAGCCCCTGGTCCGGTCAAATCATTGCGCATGAGCTGTTGAAGGCGCCGCGAATGACGATGTCCGTGTTGCCCAGTGGGATTCTGCGGTTCGAAAAGGGTGAGGCGTTGACTGTCAATGGCGCTGCAGGTCCGATGGAAGTGACTCGTTACGATCTGGTGGGGATGGATCTTACGCCTTCGGTTTTGCTGCTGGATGCGAAGGGCGATTTGTTTGCCGAGGTGAGTCCGAGCTTTATTGTGATTCGACAAGGGTATGAAGCGGAGGACGTGCGCTTGCGCGGGCTTTCGGCCCAGTGGTCGACCCAAAGGCTGACCGGGATTGAGAAACAGGTGGCGCACCATTATCCTGGGCCGATTCGGATTAAGAATGTCCGGATTTTCGATCCGAATACATCGGCGTTGACGGAACCGAAGTGTGTGTTGGTGCGGGGGAAAGAGATAGCGGCGATAGAGCCACTGAACAGTCCGCCGACGCCTGGAGAAGTGACGATTGAAGGCGACGGCGGCACTTTGATTGCGGGCATGTACGAAATGCATGCCCACTTGCAGCAAAGCGGTGCGTTGCTGAATCTGATGGCGGGTACCACGACGGTACGCGATATGGGGAACAGTAGCGCCGTGCTCGACCGCCTGATAGACCGGACGGAAAGCGGCGAAATCGGCGGCCCGCATGTTATTAAGTCCGGTTTTATCGAGGGTAAGAGCCCATTTAGTCAGAATGGCGCGGATTTTGTGGTGGATAGTGCGGAGAAAGCGGTCGACGCGGTGCGTTGGTATGGGGCGCGCGGGTATTGGCAGATCAAGATCTATAACAGCATGAATCCCAAGTGGGTGCCGGCCATGGTGAAGGAGGCGCATCTTTTGGGAATGCGTGTGGCTGGGCATGTGCCGGCTTTTTCCACAGCGGATGAAATGATCGAAGCGGGGTATGACGAGATCACGCACATCAATCAATTCGTGTTGGGTTGGGTGATTGGCCCGGGGGAGGACACGCGTACCTTGTTCCGGCTCACTGCGCTGAAGCGCCTGCCGGCGCTCGATTTGAATAGCGCTAAAGTGCAGCACACGATTCAGTTGATGGTGGACGGGCACAAGGCAATTGACCCGACGCTCGGGATTCACGAGCAACTGACGCAGAATCGGGACGGGTTGGTGCCGCCTGGAGCGACCGATTACTTGAGTCACATGCCGATCGGGTATCGGCGCGACGCGATGAAGGCGCTGGCGGACACTTCGGCCCCGGGTGATGATGAGGCGTATCGCGGAGCTTTCGAGAAGATGCTGCAGGTTGTGAAGATGCTGCATGATCGCGGCGTGTTTATTGTGTTTGGAACGGATACGGGCGGATCGTTTACCTACCATCGGGAGCTTGAGTTGTATCAAAGGGCAGGCATGACGGCATCGGAGATATTGAAGCGCGCCACCTTCGATAGTGCCAAATATGTGGGGCAGGATCAGCGGATGGGCTCGATTGAGAAGGGCAAGCTGGCCGATTTCTTTCTAGTACCGGGGGATCCGACGAAGGATTTGAAAGAAATCAAGAAGATCAAGCTGGTTGTGAAGGATGGGACAGTTTACTATCCTACCGAGGTTTACCCGAAGTTTGGGATTGAACCGTTTACGAGCATGCCGGTTATTACGGAAGCGGCGTCGCTTACAGGTCGCTAGTAAGTGCCGCGGGGGAAATAACGAGTTAGTCTAAAGCCGCGCCGCGACCGACTTCGTCTCGGTGTAATGCTCCATCACTTCTTTCCCCATCTCCCGGCCCCAGCCGGATTGTTTGTATCCGCCAAAGGGCCAAGCCGGGTCACCGTAATTGTGGGTGTTGATGCAGATGGTGCCTGCCTTGATCTTACGGGCCATCATGTGCGCGACCTTTAAGTTGCGCGTCCAGACGCTCGCTTGCAGACCGTACTCGGTATCGTTCGCGAATTTGGCCACGGAGTCGAGATCCTCGTCGTCAAACGATTGTACGCACACCACCGGTCCGAAGATCTCTTCGCGGACCACACGCATATCGCGGTTGGTCTTCGCAAGCACCGTCGGCTCGACGAAATAACCGTGCCCATTGCCCGTCTTCCCGCCAACGACGACTTCCGCGCCTTCACCATGGCCGGCCTGTATGTAGCCTGTGACCCGCTCATGTTGTTCTTTGGAAACCAGCGGACCCAGATTGACCGTCGGATCAAGACCGTGGCCGACTTTCAGTTTCCCGGCTTCCTCTACCACTCCACTCACAATGCGGTCGTAAACGGACTTGTGCGCAAACAGCCGCGAGCCCGCCGTGCAGCATTGACCCTGATTGTAGAAAATGGCGGCCGCTGTCCCGACAATCGCCAGATCGAGATCGGCATCGGGAAATACGATCGCGGGTGATTTGCCGCCCAATTCCAGCGAGACGCGCTTCAGATTTCCCGCCGATGCTTTGACGATCAGTCTTCCCACTTCGGTGGAACCCGTGAACGCTATTTTATCGACGTCCGGATGCTCGGCGAGCGCCGCACCGGCCGTTTCCCCGAATCCCGTTACGATATTGACGACGCCATCCGGCACGCCCGCTTCCTGCACTAATTCGCCCAGCCGCAGGGCAGTGAGCGGAGTCTGCTCGGCCGGCTTCAGCACGATGGTGCAGCCAGCAGCCAGGGCGGGCGCAAGCTTCCACGCCGCCATCATGAGCGGGAAATTCCAGGGAATGATCTGACCCACCACGCCGACCGGCTCGCGCACCGTATAAGCGTGCCAGTTTCCGGGACTCGAAACCTGAATCGTCTCACCGTTGAGCCGCGTCGCCCATCCCGCCATGTAGTGGAACATGTCGATCGAGCCCTCAACGTCTCCTCTGCGGGCGTTCGTTACTGGCTTTCCGTTATCGAGAGCCTCTAGTTCGGCGAGTTCATCGCCATAGCGCTCGAGAAGATCGCCCAGGCGCCACACAATCTTCGACCGCTCTCCCGGCGAAATACGCGACCATGGGCCCGTTTCAAACGCCCGGCGCGCTGCCGCAACCGCCAGATCAATATCCGCCTTATCACCCCCCGGCACGTGAGCGATTGTCTCTTCCGTTGCGGGATCTTCCACCGGAAAGGTCTCGCCGCTTTTCGCCGCCACCCATCTCCCGTCGATCAAAAGCTTGTGTTCCTTCTGCAAAAACTTTGCCGCGGCTGAACTCAGAGCCGGTTTCTCGATTGCAACGGTCATTTGGCATTCTCCTATCAAGATGCTTATTGGATTGCAGCACACATTCTACCGAACTCGAGCGGGGTGCTGATCCTGTTTAACCGAATGTAAAAGCAAAAACCTGCCCTTTATTACGGCTCAGCCTTACGCGGAGTGACGCAGCACATCGTCGATAGCGTTGCATGCCGTAATCCAGAGCAGTGAGCACGTCATCCAATTGCTGAAGTTTTAGTTGGCCGATCGGTTTGAAGCTGCGAAGTTACAACCCTGGCGTAACTACGGTGATTCACGCCCAATGCATGCCCCTGGTCGTGAAGCTCTCTGTAAGTTGTCGAAAATGGTCGGGCTGCCGGGATTTGAACCCGGGACCTCTTGCACCCCAAGCAAGCGCGCTAGCCAGGCTGCGCCACAGCCCGAAACTTCTTCATTTTACCGCACTTGCTAAAAACTCTATCCTCCCGCGCGTTCCTGCTTGCGGTCGGCCACAATTGTCACTTCAATATCGTTCGCCATGCCCACTACCTGATGCACAAAACTCTTGCCTAGCATCCGGTCCATCCCCTTGCCCACCAGCCGGGGCAAAAAGATCTGCCGCGCGTTGTGCATCCGCGCAAACTCCACAATCGTCTTCGCATGGTCGGCCCCCACCAGCACGCGCGTTTCAATGTGCAAATTGCGGGCGAAATTCAAATGACGCTCCACCGCTACGCGCTTCTCGGTGGGCAAAGACTTCAGATCGCTCTCCTCCGCCACAAACAGTGCAAAGCAATCGGCATGAATCACATCGGCCACCCGCTTGCCGCGCCTGATCAGCATCGCTGTCGAAGGATCGTCGCTGATATAAATCACCACCGCGTCGTGCAATTGGGGCCCGCTCGCCTGTCCATTGGCCGAAGCGGCCGGCGAAACCGCGGCAGCCGCATCGCTCGCCTCCAGCCGCTCTTCTACTTCCATCGCCGTCTGGCGCAACGCCATCTCGCGCAAGGCCACCAACGTAGATTCCTTGAAGAAATTCTCCAGCGCCCGCTTGGCTTTATCCTGCGGATACACCACTCCGCGCTCTAGCCGGTTCAGCAGCGCGCGCGGCGTCAAATCTACCATCACCACTTCCACCGCTTGCTTCACCACCCAATCCGGAATCGTCTCCCGCACCTTCACGCCCGTCACATGCGCCATGTGATCGTTCAGGCTCTCCAGATGCTGCACGTTCATCGTCGTCAGCACGTCAATCCCGTGCTCCAAAATAAACAACACGTCTTCCCAGCGCTTTGCGCGCGCCGACCCGGGCACATTCGTGTGCGGAAACTCGTCTATCACCGCCACCATCGGTTTGCGCGCGATGACCGCTTCGGTATCCATCTCCTCAAACGTGGCGCCGCGGTAATCCACTCTCTTGCGCGGTACTGTTTCCAGGCCCTCCGTCTTCGCTATGGTGTCTTTGCGGCCATGCGGCTCGAAATAGCCGATCACCACATCCACGCCTTTGGCCTTGAGACCCTGCGCCTCCTCCAACATCTGGTAGGTCTTGCCTACGCCCGCGGCGTAGCCAAGGAAAATCTTCAGTTTTCCGGGACTACTCATGGCGCTGTTTCACCAATCGGCTTGGCATTTTCCTGAGGTAGAACAAAACGGTACCCAATCCAGGGTTCAGTAACAATGTATCGCGGGTGCGCATGATCCGGCTCGATTTTCTTGCGCAACTGGCTTACAAACACTCGCAAATACTCCACCTCATCGCCATAATCCGGACCCCAAATCGTTTGCAAAAGCTTGCGGTGCGGAATGGGCTTATTCGCATTAGCCAGCAGATAGCGCAGCAAATCGAACTCTTTCGGCGTCAGCCGCACAACCTTTCCCTTAATCGTAACTTGCCGCGCCGCGATGTTCACCGAGAAATTCTCGGCCACAATGATGGATTCTTCCGTTGCCCCCGTCGGTCCCCCCAAACGCCGAAGATTCGCGCGAATGCGCGCCAGCAATTCATTTACGCTGAAGGGTTTGGTGATGTAGTCGTCGGCGCCGGCGTCCAGCGCCGCAATCTTGTCCTGCTCACTGTCCCGAACCGAGAGTATGATAATCGGCACTTCCGAAACCGCGCGAATCTCCCGGCAGGCCGCCATGCCGCCCATGCCCGGCATGTTCATATCGAGCAAAATTAAATCGGGATTGTTCGCGCGCAACGATTCCAGCGCTTCTTCGCCTGTACGTGCCTCGTAAGCTTCATAGCCGTTGGAGGCCAGCGCAGTCTTCATCACGCGCCGGATCTGCGGCTCATCGTCGACAATCAAGATTCGCTCTGCTGTGTTCATGTGGTCGCAGCCGGTTCGGCCAACGCCGCGGAATGTCTCGCCGCTGGCAGCGTCGCGGTGAATCGCGAACCTTGTCCAAACTGGCTTTCCACCAACACAGTGCCGCCGTGCGCTTCAGCAATCTCGCGCGCAATCGACAATCCCATCCCCGTTCCTTGCACCGCCGCATGATCCCTCCGCGCGCGGTAAAACTTGTCGAAAATCCGTCGCTGCTCCAACTCCGTCAAGCCTTGGCCTTCGTCGCGCACCTCAATTCTCACCAGGCCATTCTCCTCCTCGGCGGAAACCGTAATAGGCTTGCCCGCCGGACTGTACTTCAGCGCGTTATCCAATAACTGTTTAATTAATTCGACAATGAGTTCGGGGTCAGCGAACACCACCGGCATGCTTCCCTCAACTCGGATCGGGTGCGAGGCAGCGCGCTGCGCTAATGCCTCGATTGCCGCACGAATCAAAACATCCACCGGAACTGCTTGGTGCTCTAGTTTGAAACGCTTTGCCTCAATCCGTGCCAAGTGAAGAGCCTCTCCCATGAGCCGGCCCAGGCGTTGCGCTTCTTGTTGCACGACGCTGATTAAATCCTCACGCTGCTCTGCGGAAACGCGCCCCGAATGCAGCATGTCCGCCGCGGCTTCAATTGCCGTCAGCGGTGTTTTCAATTCATGAGCCAGCGCATCAATCATTACAGATTTCAGTTCTTCGCTCCGGCGCACAGCCTCCGCGCGGTTGGCGGCCTGTCGCGTCTGGGCCTGCGCCAAGCCCACCGCTATCGTGTTTCCTAGAGATTGCACCAAACCAAGAGGCAAAGGGTCGCCCGCAAACGCAAAACTGCCGTAGACCTTGTTCCCCAATGTGATGGGTATCATCGTCACGCGCCCGTTCGTCTCAATCGATCCATAGTGCGCAGCCTTTCTCAGCCCAGCCTCCGCAATCGCACCGTTTTGGCTCGAACGGTAGATTTCGCCGCTCGCGCTTTCAAACGAAGCGGCCTCTTCCAACGCAAAAAGCTCGATGCACTTGTTTACGAAGATTCGCTGCACGTCTTTGGCTCCGCCGTCGCTGAGCAGAATCGCGCGATTCAAAGCATGTAGCTTTTCGGAGTCCGCTTGGCGTACGGCCATTTCATCCCTTTGCCGCCGCAACCGCGCCGAAAGGTTCGTCGCAAACAGCGAAACAGCCAGGAAAACGCTCAGCGCAATCCATCCTTGTGGGTCGCTTATGCTGATCTGCCAAATGGGCGGGATGAAGAAGTAATCCAGACATAGCGTCGCTGCTATCGATGCGACAATCGCCTCCGTGCGCGAAGCATAAGCACCGGCCAGCAAGACACCCAACAGTAAAAAAAGAGCCGCGGTCGTAGCGTTACTGTGCAAAAGATAAAAGCACAGCAACGCAATGGCAAGTGAGCTGGTCGCCGCCGCCAAAGGACCCAATAAAACCTTGCGCATTCTGCCTCTAGTCTAGCGATTTCTTCATTTCCCTATACAAAACGTCGAAAAAATCCTATTCAAAATGTCGTCGGCCGTTGTGGCCCCCGTCACCGCATCAATTGGCCGCAACGTTGCATAAAGATCCAACAGCAACATCTCATGCGGCAATCCAAAACCAACCGCGCGCCGCGCATTCTCCAAAGCCGCCACACTTTCCTTCAGCAGCCCTTCATGCCGGATGCTGGTGATGGCGCCGCTCTCCGGAGCCGCCAATCCCGTTGCCGTCAATCTGCGCAAAATCGCCTCTTGCAATTCCGCAATCCCCGCGCCCGTCACGGCCGATACCTGCAGCAATCCAGCCTCACCCTCGAACCGCCGCGGCAAATCGCTCTTATTGCCCACCAGCAGCGGTTTCCGTTCAGCTAGTTTCTCGCGTAATGCACGGTCATCCGCCGTCGCCTCCGCCGATAAATCAAAAACCAACAACGTCAAGTCGGCATCCGCCACCGCTTGATGCGTTCGTTCAATGCCAAGCCGCTCCACCAAATCGCTGCCCTCGCGAATACCCGCCGTATCCACTAGCTTCACCGGAATTCCGTTCAACGAAGTGCTCTCCGAAACCGTATCGCGCGTAGTGCCCGGTATATCGGTCACAATCGCGCGCTCCTGCTGCAGCAATCGATTAAAAAGGCTGCTCTTCCCCACATTCGGTCGGCCCGCAATCGCCAGCGTAAAGCCCGCGAACACCAGCTTGCCCGCCGCAAAGGTCGCTAGCAGCGCACTCAAGCCCTCCTCAATGGGCGTCAAGCGTCCCAGAATCTGCTCCGCATTCGCCACACTGATGTCGTCTTCCGCAAAATCGATGCCGGCTTCGAGCAAGGAAATCAATTCCAGCAACCGCTCTTTCAACGGCCGGATGCGGCGCGACACCGATCCTTCCATCTGCTGCGCCGCTACCCGCGCCTGATACAAAGTTGTCGCATCAATCAATTCGCGGACCGCTTCCGCTTGCGGCAAATCGATGCGTCCGTTGATATAGGCGCGCAGCGTAAACTCGCCGGGCTCGGCTAAGCGTGCGCCTAAGGCAACCGCGCGCTCCAGGCACAACTGCAACACCACAGGCGAACCGTGGCACGCAATCTCTACAACATCTTCCGCCGTGTAAGAGCGCGGCTCTCGAAAGAACGAGACAACCACTTGGTCCACTGGCGCTCCGGCGTCATCCAGCAACACTGCCAGTTCGCACGACCACGCCTTCCACTCCGGCTCATGGTGCGCGAACCGCAGCAAGCGTTGGGCAATCTTGCAGCTGTCGGCTCCGGAGAGACGCACCACTCCCAGACCGCCTCTTCCCAAAGGAGTTGAGATGGCGACGATCGTGTCGCGCGTGTTCATGTGATCTGTTTAGCGGCCGCGTCCGCCGCGCGGAGGACGATTGCCGCCGGCGCCACGGTGTCCGCCCCCGCCGTGTCCGGGAGGTCCGCCCCGATGCCCGCCACCGCCGCGGTCAAAGCCGCCTCTACCACCGCCCGGCGGCCGTCCACCGCCTTGGAATGGGCGTTGCGCGGGAGGTGCAGGCGGCGTTGCCATATCAGCCGGCACAACCACTACTGCGCGCGCCGGACCCACGCCCACACTTTCGCTCCGCAGTTCTTTCTCATCGCGCAACGCCAAATGAATCACCCGGCGTTCGCGGCTGCTCATCGGATTAAAGTAGAACGGCGCGTGCGTGCGCTTCACCTTATCGGCCGCCGCCAGCGCGCTCATGCGCAGCTCTTCCATGCGTAACAACCGGTAATCGTTCGCGTCAAACGAAATCAGCGAATGATCCTCCGGCGGCAGGCGCAGCGCCTCCATCGACAAGTGCTCAAGCGCCAGCAGCAACTCGGCGCGGTTCTCCAGCAACAGCTCAACATCTGGCCCCGAAAAGTGCACAGTCACTTCCGGATTCTCAACCTCTGGATGCGGGTTCTCCGGCGTCTTTAACTCAAAACTGAGATTGAATCCGGCGTGGGCCAGAACAGGCTTTATAAACTCCTCCAGCTTCGGACGCAACGCTTCTTTGGTGTATTTCATGCGGATTTATTTTTTAACCGTGCTTCTGACCGGCGCCTTTGGAGCTGGTGGTGGAGGTATGGGCGCTGGCATAAAGCGATTCACAATAAGCTGAAACACGATTCCGACTAAGTTCCCTGTCAAATAGTAGAGTACTAATCCCGAAGATAGATTATAGAAAAAGAAACCCAGCATCAAAGGCATGAACATGAACATCTTCTGCTGGTTCGGGTCCACGCCCGCCTGCGGCGTCAGCTTTTGCGTCAAGAATTGCGTCGCAATCATTACCAGCGGCAGCACGTGAATGAAAAATGTTTCGGGCCCCGACAAATCCGATACCCATAACCACGGCGCATGCCGCAGTTGAATCGCGATGCTCAAAACCTTATAAAACGCATAAAAAAACGGCAATTGCAGCACCAGCGGCAAGCATCCGCCCACCGGATTTACGCCTTCCCTCTTATAGAGGTCCATCACCTCTTGGTTCTGCTCCGCCTTTTTCGGATCGTTAATCTTGATGTTCTTGTACTTTTCGTTGATCGCCTTCAACTGCGGCTGCAACTTCTGCATTTTGCGCGCCGACTTCAAGCTCGACAGTCGGATCGGGAACAGAGCCGAATTGATAATCAGCGTGACGAGAATGATCGCCCAGCCAAAGTTGTGGCCCGTCCAATGATCGGCCACATAGTTAAGAGATTGAAAGAGTGGCTTGGCAATAATGCCAAAAGTTCCCCAGTCAATCAATCTGTCCAGCTTCGGATTCACGCCTTCCAATAAGTGCGAATCCTTCGGGCCGACGAACAGTAAGAACGAATTCTGCGGAGCCACGGAAAGGCCAACCCCGGCATACTGCACGGGGTCGCTCTCACCGCCAATTTTGACTCCGTCGGAATACGTTCGCACTTCTAACGGAGTGTTGTCTGGGGGTAAAACCACCGCCGCAAAGAAGCCGTCTTCAATTCCGCCAAATGTGAAGTTGCCCGTTTCCGATAACGGTCCGTTTTTCGCCTTCCCAGCTGCGTTCGTGACGAAGCTCTTGTCCCACCACAAGAATCCGGTTCCGGCCGGATCGTAGTGTACCGTCTGGATCTTCGAAAAGGCCTTAAATACCTTGCTGTCGCCGAATCCGCCGCGCCAGGTCAACAAATGCGGCAGGTTGACATTGCCGTCCACAACCGAAGACTTCACCGTCGAAAGATAGCTGTCTTTCTTGAACTCAAAAGATTTCTGAATGCTCGTCTTTCCATCCGAATAAGAGAAGTCGATGGTATCGCCGCCATCGGAAACCTGCGTTTGATACAAAACGGCATTCGCATCAAATGCCGGCTTCTGTGCTTGAAAATCCATCGCGAACGGCAGCGGCACTTGCGATTCCGTATTGATCAACTGCAGTGGTTTTCCCGCATCGTCTTTGTACTTCTTAAGTACCCAGCTCTTCACCACCGCTCCTCGATTTGTGAAGACGATGTGATATAGATCTGAATCGATTTCAGTCGTGGTCTCTGCGCCGCCTTGCACTGGGGCGAGCGCCGCCGCTTGCGCTGACTGGCTTACGGGAGCAGCTGCCGCCGGCTTTTCCCCCGTCATCTGCACAGTGGGCGCGCTGGAGGTCGCCGTTACGTTAGCTGGCGGCGTTGCGGGCTTCGGCGCCGGAGCAGGCTTAAAAAAATATTGCCAGCCCAGCAGCACCAGCATCATCAACGCCAACGCCAGCGGCAAACGCTTTTCAAAAGAAGGCGGTTCGGGCGGAACGGAACCCGGACTGTTAGACATAAATGGCTCTCACAATAAACTTTTTACCGGACTGGATCATAACCGCCTTCGTGAAACGGATGGCAGCGGCCCAGCCGCTTCAAACCCATCCAAACACCCCGCAACGCGCCATGCGCCGCAATGGCGTCCATCATATATTCCGAACACGTGGGCCGGTACCGGCACGCCGACGGCAGCCACGGCGAGATCCACAACTTGTAGCCCTTGAGCAGCGCGATTAAGATTGTCTGCATCGCTCTAAAATCCGCCCCACTTCACGGCACAGATCCTCAAATGGCGCTTCCGCCAGATTGCGGCGCGGGTTAAACACAATTGACCAACGGTCCGGCGCTTCGCTAATCTGCCTGCCTATCGCTTCGCGCATGCGCCGCTTCAACCGGTTGCGCACTACTGCTTTTCCTAGGGCCCGCGGCGTTGTTAGACCAAACCGCGCGGGGATCGCCACAGCATCGTCAGCCGCGCGCAAACAGAACGCCGCAAAATAACGGCTGGTCATGCGAATGCCAGACTGATACGCGCTACGAAACTCCGCTGGCCGTAAAAGGCGCCTTGGTTTTGGAAGTGACAGCGAAAATCGTCTCTACTGATCGTTTTAGTGTGACTCACGCACGGCGCGCTCATCGCTCACGCTCAGCTTATGACGCCCCTTTGCGCGGCGGCGCGACAACACCGCGCGCCCATCCGCCGTCTTCATACGCTTACGGAAGCCGTGTGTCTTCGCACGTTTGCGATTGTTCGGCTGAAAAGTACGTTTTGGCATTACAGTTCCTTTGAATGAGTTATGGTCGGGGACGGTACGGAAGACAACGCCTGCCGAAACGGACTCGCGGAGACGCACTACTGCTGATCCACTGGACCTAAGCATTTAGTATAGCGCCTCGTCCTGCGGCCTACCAACGATGCTAGAAAACACCCCTAGGCACCGCACAACCTCTAGCCGAGCCGCTTCCGCAAGGAAGCAGTTCTTCCAACGTATTTTCAACGGAGTGCCATGGATTTGCAGCCCACCAATGGTGATGAAAACGCGCTGGTTACGCCGTCAAGCCCCGAGCCGAGCCGTGAGTGTGTCAACGAGCCGTACCCAACGCCGACATGCAGCGACTTTCAACGGAGCGGAGATTTGACGTCGCTACTCCAGCCGGTTCACATCGTCGGCCGAGACATCGCATCTATCCAGCCGATACACGCCCGCCGCTCGTACCTACACTCTTTTCCTCCGAGCAGCTTGGCCTGCTAACAAGAAGCTGTTTGGAAGGCGTCCAGCGCGCAAAGTTTGAAGGTCCCGAAGTTTTTGTACCAATCACCGCCCGGCACGTCACGATTAGTGGCCTTCCATTCAGCCAATGCAAGGAGATCGTCTTGAGAGATCTGGGAGTTGTTCCCATTGGATCTTTGGCATGTCTCAGTGGCCAAGAATCATTGCGCGGAATTCATCAACTAGACGATCTTGTTGCTTTGGATCGTCGTTCTCCAAATTGGCCTTCAGCTTCTTAAAGAACTCGCGCTTTCGGTTCTCTTGACCGTCCAAGGCAATTCAAACGAGCGCGGCAATCGCCTTAATGATGCTCGTGTCGGTTCTTTGCGCGAAAACTCCCACCTCATCGGCAAGACCCGGAGCCAATGCGACGGTGCATCTTGTTGCGGCCGCCTTCCGGGGCCTCGGCTCCAACATTGAATTGGTGCGGGGTTGTTTTTCTAAACCTCTAACGCGCGTCATATACCATCAGCACGCAAAGCGAAAGGGGGACAAGACAAGACTGTCCGTCCCCCTCTTCTCGCACTCAATCCCTCTTTAATGAAACCAGTGATCGTGATGCTCGCGATAGTCCCGCAAGCGACGAACATCGTCGCCCAAGACATCTCGATCGCGTGGAGCTAACCGCTGGTCATTGGACGATTTTACGAGTGAGTCAATAACGTCGTTCAGTTCATGCTCATTGTAGCGCCCACCTTCATGCAACTCGGCCTGCAAGTCAGTTAGCTCTCTTTTTGTCGTTTCGAGGCGCCTACGCTCCCTTGGAGCCGCTTGGCCAGCACTCCAAATGTGGTCCAAATCCGTTCTTACGTGCTCGAAGACATGGCGACGCCATTCCTCGCCGCGAAAACGCTCGTCGCGGTCGTGATACCAGTCTTGCGCAGCGGCATTCATCCCAAAGGACGCCAACATGATCAACCCTACTTTGAAAATATGTTTCATCGTGTGAAAACCCTTCCGATCACCTATTATGACCCATAGGTCTAGCAGCGGGGCGTATTCATGAATAGAACCGCGGTCAAGGCCAGCTCGCGCGGGACATAACTTTGCCCTGTACACTAAAATCGTCAGCTTTGTATTCCCACAACAAAAATTTCCCGCTTTGCATCACATCTTTGCTGGCAGCCTGCTTCTGCTCGCTGGCGCAAACGGCCGGCAATATTCCACAATTAGAAGCCGCTGCCCGCGCGCATCTGGCCGCGCGCGACGTCAACGCCGCCCTCGCCGATTACCAAAAACTGGCCGCCCTAAATCCAACATCGGCCATCTACGAGGATCAAATCGGTTTCCTGCTCGCCGCCACCAACCGCGTCCCCGACGGCATCCCGCACCTCCACCGCGCAACCCAGCTAAATCAGAAGCTCGCCATTGCCTGGTATCACCTCGGCGTGGCGCAATGCCTCACGCAACAACCAGATGCCTGCCTCGCCAGTTTGCAAAAAGCCGTGGCCTTCGCCCCGAACAATGGAGATTACCGCTTCCGTCTCGGTTCAGCTTATAGCCAATTGGGTCGCTACGCCGAAGCCATCCCCGAACTAACCAAAGCCTCCAAGCTGCACCCCCGCGATTGGCATGTGTGGGTAGCTCTCGGTCTCGCTTTCGACAAAGAGCGCCGCTTTGCCGAGGGCCGTGACGCCTTGCGCCAAGCTCTTGAGTTGAATCCGAAGGACAACCAGGTCCGCAACAGTTACGGTTACGCCCTGGTCAATTCGGGCGACACCGCCGGCGGCCTGCGCGAGTACCGCAAAATCCTGGCTCAGGAGCCGAACAACCTGACTGTTCAAGTGAACGTGGGTTACGCCTATATCGGCGCAGGCAACTATAAGGCCGCCATTGAACAACTTTCACAGATCACCCGCGCGCATCCCGGTAACGCGGGCGCACACTACGATCTCGGCGTCGCCTACAAACAGAGTGACGATCTACCCCACGCCAAGGTAGAGTTTGAGAAAACGATCGAGCTCGATCCGTCGCTGGTCGAGGCCCACTATTTGCTCGGCATCACCTATCTCGGATCAGGCGAGACCGACAAAGGAATCGAGCAGCTCCGTGCCGCGGTAGCCCAGCGTCCCACTTACGCGGAAGCCTGGTTCGAACTCGCCACCATACTCAAACAACAAGGCGATGTGGATGGAGCCATCGACGCTCTGCGGCATTCCGTCACCCTTGACGACAAAGACGCCGGCGCCTTCAACACGCTCGGCCTGCTTCTCAAGCGTAAAGGCGACGAGGCGGGCGCCAAAGAAGCCTTCGCCCGCGCCGCCACCTTGCGCCAGGCCGAGAACGACGAGAAACAAAAGAAGCTCAAGCAAGGAGCGGCCAGTCTTAGCTCCGGCAAGAGTCAATGATGCTTTGCTAGACGAGCAACTTGAACGCGTGATTCAAATCTATTCGTATCGCAACGCTACCATCGGGTCAACCAGAAGAGCGTGGCGCGCCGGTATCAGGCTTGCGATAGTAGCTACGAAAATCAGAAAACACGACAGCCCCAGAAATGTTGCCGGATCGTAGAACGGCACTCCATAAAAGAAGTCAATCGATCCGGGAAAGACAAGCGTAGTGTGCAGACTCCAGGAGAGCGCCGCCGCGCCTGCCACTCCCAAAAGCAGCCCCGCAAATACCGGCTGGAGTCCTCCTACGACGATCGCCTCAAGCACACTCATTGTACTTGCGCCTAACGCCATGCGAATACCGATTTCAGCCTCCCGTTGACTCACCAGATACGCCATAACACCATAGATGCCCATCCCCGCTAGCGTTAGCGCCAACAAGGCCAAGATCCCCGCGTACAATGCGCAAGTTCGGGCCAAGGATTTCTGCACCCGCAACGGCCCTTCTTCTACACTCAGCACATGCAAGCTGGCCAGCAGGTTTCGGTCGAGTTCGCCTGCAGCGGTCCGCACAGAAGCCATCGCCGTTTGAGGATTTCCGTGAGTGCGCACGAGCACTCCGTGGTTGCTTCGAGCAGCAGGATCGCCCGTCGGCAGGTACACGTGCGCCGGGTCGATCCGAGTGAGATTGGCAAAGCGGACGTCTTTCGCTATCCCGATCACCTCAAACTCCGTTAGCTTGCCATCGAAACTCAAATCCAACTTGATCATTTTTCCCAGTGGATCGCCTTGCGGCCAGAAACGGCGCGCCGTAGATTCGCTAATGATCGCAACGCGTGCACTGTGTGCCGCTTCTCGCTCTGTAAAATCACGTCCTCTCAGCAGCCCAATACCCAGCGTTTTGAGGTACGTGTCTGAGGCGTAGCTTGCTAGAGTTTTGCCAGTCGACTGGCTTTGCGAAGTGTTGGGTCCTTCGATAACGATCGGAAGTGTCCACGTACCTGTCATTGGGATAGTGCCAAGCGCAACTTTCTCTATGCCGGGAAGAGTTTCGAGCCGATCAACCAAACGGCGCTCCCGGGCTGCGGCCTTCGTGACATCGCTCCCGAAATCTCCCCACAACAAAAAGACGCTGTGCGTCTCGAATCCTGGGTCGGCAGGCTCCGATCGGACAAGACCGCGCAACAATAATCCTGTGCTGATCAGCAGCACCATAGACACCGCCACTTGTGTGGCAATCAAAACGCTGCGGATGCGAGATCGGCTCCAACGTCGCCCGAAGGACGTTCCCTCGTCCTTAAGAGCTATTATCAGATCTGGCCTGCTGAACTGTAGAGCGGGCGAAACTCCGAAAAGAACTCCCGTTAACAGTGACAGTACAAAAGCATATTCTAGAACTCGCGAATCTGGGCTAAGATTTGCCGCTAGAACCACTCCCCCGCCCACCAACTCCACTAGCATTCGCGTGATCGAGAGCCATAAGAGTTTTGTAGTCCAGACAGAGGCCAGCAGGCCGCCCGCTCCACCTATCAGAGCCAGGAGCGTGCTCTCGGTAAGCAACTGTCGGATCACCCGGCTGCGGCTCGCCCCGAGCGCCAAACGGACGCCGATTTCTCTTTGCCGCGCGGCGCCACGCGCGAGCAGCATGTTAGCGATGTTCGCGCATGCCACCATTAGCACCATTCCCACTACCAGCATCAACGCCGCCACCAAAGCTTTAAACCGAACATCGTCCGTGTTGCCGAATAAGGCCGTCTGTTGAAGGGTTATGTCCGTTGTTTTGTCGTATGTTTTGTCGCGCTGCTTATAAGTCGCGGCATAGCGCTGAAGCAGCAGCCCAGCTTCGGCCTGTGCACGCTTGAGCGTCGTAGCCGGTTTCATCCGCGCTAGAATTTGAAACTCGCGCTCGTTCGGCTCGTGTAACCAGTCGCGTCCAGGTGCCAGCTGCGCCTGCATTGAAAGTGGCGCCCAAAAATCGGGGACCTGCGGAGTGGTTGATGTTCCTGTAAACTCCTCTTCCGCAATGCGGACAATCGTGAACTCTGTGCCGTTGATCTTGATTATCTGCCCCACCGCCTGCCTATTCAGTTGAAACCGGCGCTGCCAGAACGGATAGCTGATCACCAATACCGGATTTGCGCTGGGAGTTCGGTCCTCAATTGGGAGGAATGTGCGGCCCACGTACGCACTGACGCCCAGGTCAGCAAAGTAGTTGGCCGAAACCAGCTGCGCGAAAACCTTTTCAGGCCTCACCAGACCTCCGCCGGCACTGGCGCCATCCTCGATCACCGCCTGCGGCCAGCTGCTGGCGATCAGGCCGGAGAATAGACTGCTGTGGTCGCGGCAGTATGTGTACTCAGGGTAGGAAAACCCGTATTGAAGATCACCGCGAAACCCGCTCGCGAACCATCGCTCCATTCGCACAACCTTGTTTGGATCAGCTACCGGAAGCGGCTTGAGCGCTACCGCATTGTATGCCGAAAACAGTGTTGCATTTACCCCAATGCCCAAGGTGAGCGTCACGATTGCAATGAGCGTGAAGCCCGGATTTTTTGAAAGACTCCTCCACGCATAACCGAGGTCTTGCACGGCTTGTTCAAGCCACACAATCGATCGTTCGTCCCGCTGAAGCTCCTTTGCTTGTTCAACGCCGCCATAAGCGCGCTTTGCCGCCACCCGTGCCTCTTGCGCGGTCATGCCCCGCCGTTCAAAATCCTCTTCCATTAGCGCTAGGTGCGAACTAACCTCTCTCGCCAGCTCCCGCTCGGCGCGTCCGTGATGAAGGAAGTTATACAGCTTCGCGAAATGTCTTCTCGTTTCTCTCCAGTAGGCACTCAAGTGAAGCTCCAAAGCCAGTTTTACCGAATTCTACTTGTTTGTCAAGTGGGAATTATCTTCGGGTAGTTCGCAATGAATCAGTGCGCTTCCAGCCGGGTCTTCAGTGTCTGAATGACTACTGCCGCATCTACCGGCTTCAAAAAAACGCCCGAAATTCCAAGGTCGCGTAGATCCACCGCCCCGACAAGCGCATCCACAGCGGTACTCACGATATAGAAAGGGATATTCACTCCCGACTGTTTCAACTTGCAGGCGATCATGCCGCTTGAATCTATGGTTTCCATGAGCAAATCCGCCAGGACTGCATCAGGTCTGATTCGCTTGATAACGCGCTCACCTTCTGCTTGGTTCGCCGCTTCACCCACCGTAAACGACGCTGCTTCCAGCGCATTCCGCAAAGCCGCCCGGGCGAGTGGGTCAGAGTCAATGAGTAGGATGGTTTTCCTTTTATCGCCTAACCCGATGTTCACTTGGACGCCACCTCCCACTCACGGATTCTGCCGGCGAGCGCGTCCACAGCCAGTTTGAGATTCTCCTTGGCGTCATCACTCAGCCGTTCGTGAAACTCAAACTGATATCCGCGAATGCCCAGCAGGTAAGCCTCCGGCGATCTGCCAAAGTACACCTTAGCCAGCGCCAGAATCACTTCAGGCCGCACAAGATGAGTCGTGAACTCTATTGTGTGGGCCGGCCAAAGTGGCCGAATCTCGAAAGGTTCGAGTCCCGTTCTGCTTGCATCCACAAACCACACGGCATCGGCCTCCGCGACATCGGCCGCGTCTTCTATCACCAGCTGATAGTTATCACACACCGTAACGTTCTCCCAGCCCATCCGTTCAATCTCGCGCGCGGCCGCGGGTCCCAAGCCATCGTCCTCCCGGCCAGGATTTCCGTATCCCAAAACAAGAATGCGCTTCCTCCCATCGTGACTGGGAGATTCCATCGTTGTCATCCCTTGACTCTCCTGGAGAGGATGGCGCCACTCGCGTCCTCCAGCGTTGCGATCAGCGGCATCTGACCCAATGCATGTGTAGCGCAAGAGAGGCAGGGGTCGTACGCACGTATGGCCACTTCCACGTGGTTCAGAAGACCTTCGGTGATCTCCTTCCCGGAAAGATACTGAGTAGCCACTTTCCCTACGGAGCGATTCATCGCCTCATTATTACTTGTCGTGGAAACAATCAGGTTTGCGCTGGTTATCTGATCGTTCTTATCCACCGCGTAATGGTGAAACAACGTGCCGCGTGGCGCCTCAATACAGGCGACACCTTCCGGTCGGCGCTCGCCGCGCACCACTAAATCAGTCCCCTGAAGGTCATCGTCAAAAAGATACTCGTGAATTTTCTCCGCGCTGTGGATGAGGCAAATCAAACGGGCCCAGTGATACGCCAGCGTGGAGTGGACTGGTTTTCCCTTGGTCTCCACCATAAACTCCCGGCGGGCCGCCTCTGCCAGCGGTGTATCGATAGACTTACAACAATTAATCTGCGCGAGAGGCCCCACCCGATACCATCCGTTCTCGCGGCCTAAAGACCGAATATGCGGGAATTTCATGTAACTCCAAGGCCGAACCTCTTCAATCAGGTAGTCTCGATACTGAGC
Source organism: Bryobacterales bacterium (assembly GCA_003167495.1). Classification (GTDB taxonomy): domain Bacteria; phylum Acidobacteriota; class Terriglobia; order Bryobacterales; family Bryobacteraceae; genus Bog-105. The sequence continues at coordinate 34,861 of PMSX01000061.1, forward strand.
CGGAGTTACGCTCTCGAATATCGTCTCTCCATCGGCACCAATAGCGCGCAACTGGCCATCATAAAGGTCCATGCCGCCATTTGGCCCAACCAGACTCATATAGTTTGATTCGAATGTGGCGAACTCGCGGTGAAGGACGGCATGTTTTTGGACAAAGTCTTTGTGCAGCTCCAGCGCCTCGCAGCACCAATGAGTAATTTGGTCGATAGTTTTGCGCAGTTCGTCGCGCGACTCCACGGCCAGATTCTGATTCACTCCGCCCGGTACCGCGTTCGTCGGATGAATCTTCCTGCCCGAGGTGGCCTTGATCACTTCCTGGCCGTATTTGCGAATAAAAATGGCCCATTTCCCAATCTTCGGAAAACGCTCCAACACGGCAATGATATTGCGCTGCTCGGGCGGCGCGTCGAAGCCAAACAAAAGATCCGGCGAGGCCAGATGGAAGATATGCAGCGCGTTCGATTGCAGAAGCTGGCCGTAATGCATCAGCCGGCGGAGTTTGTCAGCGGCCGGAGTCAGTTTGTCCACGCCCGCCACCATATCCATGGCCTTCGCCGCGCATAGGTGGTGGCTTACCGGACAGATACCGCAGAGGCGCTGAACAATAACAGGCGCATCCCAATACATCTGACCTCGGATAAAACGTTCGAAGCCACGGAATTCAACAATGTGGAAGCGCGCTTGCTCCACCTCTCCCGCCTCGTTCAAACGAATGGTGACTTTGCCGTGGCCTTCCACTCGCGTAACTGGATCTATTACGATTTTGCGGGTTTCTGCCTTTGTCTGAACATCGCTATCGCCCATGGAGAACCTCCCAAATTGCGCATCACTCGTATTTCAATAGCTTGTAGGGCAAGTCCGGCACGCCGCCTGTGAGAAGCGCCCGCAACGCTGTCCAGATTGCATCTCCCGATGGTGGGCAGCCGGGAAGGAAGTAATCAATCTTGACGAATTCGTGAGATGGATACACGCGATCTAGGAGAAGCGGCAGATCCTCGTCGTTCGGAATCATGCCGCCATCTTCCACCGTCGGACCCTTGATGTAAGCCTCTTCCAGACACTCGCGCAGTCCCACTCCGTTTCGCATAGCCGGTACTCCCCCCGTGATGGCGCAAGCTCCCACTGACACCAGAATCCGGCAATGCCTTCTGAATTCGCGAAGTACATGAACGTTATGCTCGTTCGCGCAACCACCTTCCACCAGTCCCACATCAACCTGGCAGTCAAAGGTCTTCTTATCATCCAGCGGTGATTTGTCCAGGTCGACAAGATCGACCAGTTCGATAATTCGCTCGTCGATATCGAGAAGGGACATATGACAACCAAAGCAGCCAGCCAGACTGCAAGTAGCGAGTTTCGGCTTAGGCATTGTGCCTCCTATTTCGGTCTTCTGGCTTCTATATCGCTGCCGATAGGCTTCTCGTCGAATGGCCGGTTGCCATAAGGAACGTGAAAGGCGGACCGCTTCACTACGATGCAACCTACCGGACAAACATGCGCGGCCTTATCCGCCGCCTGAAGAGCCGTCTCGTCAAGACGCCCCTTAGTATCGATATTCAACAGCATCTGGATACCGCGCCCTTCGAAACCGAAAACCGACTTCCCATCCGCGGTTCGCGACGCCCGAATACACCGCGAACACAGAATACAGCGGTTGCGGTCGATGAAGATATCCGGATGCGTGGCATCAATCTTGCGCTTCGGCCAAAGATAGGGCAGCGTAGGCGCTACCATGCCCAGCCGATAGCCAAGCGCCTGTAACTCGCAGTCGCCGCTCTTCTCACACGACGGGCACACGTGATTACCTTCCACAAACAACATCTCAATCAGTATGCGTCGGTCTGCATTCAACTCTGCGGTGTTATTTTCCACCACCATGCCGGCAACAGCCGACATCGTGCATGTACTGGCGCGGCGCCCATCGATTTTGCAGGTACACATTCGGCAATGCCCCGCCGGTTCAAGATCAGGATGGTAGCAAAGCCGCGGAATATAGATCCCCGCGGCGTCACAAGCTTCCAGAATTGTCTGCCCTTGCGTAGCCTCCACCTTTTTTCCGTCGACAATGAAAGTAAACCTGTCTTCGCTCATGCCTGCTCCCTTTCAACCGTCGTTTTGCTTCCTCGAATGCTGGTTGCCTCCGCCAATGCATCGCTCAAAGTGACTCGCGCCACAAAGCTCTCGGGCTGCAGCTTCGCTTCGTAAAGCTCTGGAAAGTTGCGCATTGTACTGAGAATCGGATTCACCGCCGTCTGGCCGAGGCCGCATCGGCTCATCCGCATAACCGTGTTCGCCAGCGTCTCCAGAGAAGCTACATCGGCAAGCGTGCCGCGCTTCGCCAGAATTGTTTCCAGTTCTTTTTTCAGGAGTGTCGTGCCCACTCGACAAGGCGTACACCAACCGCACGACTCATCCACGAAGAACTCAGTGAACTGCAGAGCAACATCCAGTACATCGCGCCCGGGACCGAAAACCATGATCGAGCCACCTGTGGCCAAATCTTCAAACGCAATGCGCCTCCCGAAATCTTTCGGCGCTACACACTGCCCTGACGGTCCTCCCACTTGCACAAATTCGGCGTCGGGAGCTCCCACTTGATCGAGTAACTCGTTCAGCGTGATACCGAAGGCAACCTCATAGACACCTGGATCCGCGCAGTCTCCCGAGACACTCAGTAGTTTTGTGCCCGTCGAATCGTGAGTGCCGTAGCGTGTGAACGATTCCGCACCCCGCTCCAAAATTCGCGCCGCGCAGGCAAAAGTTTCTACATTATCAACGGCTGTCGGTTGCTGTAGATAGCCGCGCTCGGTGGGGAACGGCGGCCGGTCGCGCGGGGCTCCGCGTTTACCTTCGAGTGACTCGATCAGTGCCGATTCCTCCCCACAGATATAAGCCCCAGCGCCGAGTTGCATTCGTATCTCGAAATCGAAGTCCGCTAAGCCGCAGATATTCGAACCAAGCAGACCCAGTTTGCGGCGATTCTCCAACACACGGCTCAGCGACTCCCATAGATAGGCGTACTCGCCGCGCAGATAAACCAGTCCGTGCCGCGCCCCCAGCGCGTACCCCGCAATCGTCATGCCGTCGAACATCAGGTCCGGAGCCACTGTCAGAAGCACTCGATCCTTAAACGTCCCCGGTTCGCCTTCGTCGGCATTGCAAACCACATGGTGCCCATCTCCCATCGACTCGCGGCAAAGCCTCCACTTCAGCGCCGTCGGAAATCCAGCCCCGCCCCGCCCGCGCAGCTTCGACTTCGAGATCTCTTTAATTACGGCCTCAGGCGAAAGAGCAACCGCTGCCCTGACGCCATCGCCAACCTTGGCGCCCTCACGGAAAATAATCGGCCCAGCCTGTATGAGACTTGATTCGACTTTCGCATTGCGCAAAACCGAAGGATCGCCATGTTGGCGCAGAGTCGTAACGATGGCCGCAGCGTCAGCCGCTGAAAGTCCCGTCAACACAGTGTCGTTGATCAGCGCTGCCGGTTCCTGATCCGCCATCCCAATATCGCTGGTCCATTCAAGCGTGAACTCGTTATCGGCGGATGTCCCGCCAACCGCTGTACCAGTGGCTTCAGAGAAGGCGCGCTCAATGTCCGCCGCTCCCTTCATGAGCGACACTGGAGTCTTCGACAGGCGAATGTGAAATCGGCCGCGCGGTGATCGATTCAGAAAAGTGTAGAACGACATCATGTCTTCTACCTCCACTGCGTGCATGCCAAGCCCGGCTGCGATCGTGCGTACGGCATCATACGAAACATAACCATACCGCCGCTGAACGGTCTGGACAACGTCCATGAGCCTGCTTCGATCGCCGCCGAACTCTGCGACGATCCGATCGATTTCCGCTGCCTCTTCAGAAACCACAAAAGCCCTCGCATCCGATATTAACGAAAGACTTTCGACCTGACGCCCGATCCTAAAATAAATTCCCCGCCACTTGTTCCGCGAGCATCATAATCTTCCTTCGCATTGATTTAACCGTCGCGGCCTTGTCACTGGCGCTCACCTGAATCACAAACGCCTGATTCCGCACTCGGCTCACCACTTTCTCCGCAATCTGCCCCCCAGCTCCCAAACTGCAGGCAAAAGCTTCGTTGCCGATCGCCGTCAGCGGCACAACCTCCCGCCCTCCCTCACACGCACTCTCCGCAAAATGCGCAAACTCACTCGCAGCCGTTAGCTTACTCACTTCAACCGTCAACTCCGCCTCCGCGCCCGCAAACCGGCAAGTAAATCCGGCATTCTTCTCCGAGTGAGTCACTGAAGCTTGCACTTCACCGATTGCCCCGCGCGCTGTCGCCGTGTTCAGCACCGGACAGCTAATCCCTCCGGCAAACAGCAACAATAGGTGGATCAAGCTGACCTTTTCGCCGGTTTAAGCTCTTCCGCCTTCAGAATCTTGCCGCCCTCCTGAATCACGTAAAGCCGGTTCACATCCAAGTCTTTCAACTGATCCACTTGCCCGCTCAACCAGCGGATCTCCACCATATCCACTTTGGCCGCATCCTCTAAACCGAAATGCATCCGCAGATCGTTTTGCGAAAAATAACTCCCGCCGCTGCGCAATTCATCCATTTGTATCAGCGGTTTCGCGGCATCCGCCTTCGTCTTCGCCGTTACAATCACTCGCGTGCCAATGCCCGAGCGGTTTGACTTCACCCCTACGAGCTTAATCTTGATCCACTTCCGATTCAGCGTCGAATCGCAGCGCAACAACTGCGGAATCGCGTTCACGCAATTCACCGCAATATCCATCACGCCGTCATTATTGTAATCGCCAAACGCACACCCGCGCGCCGGTGCGTTTTCCATAATCCCCGGCCCGCCTTTTTCCGTCACCTCCTCGAACCTCCCATTCTGTAGGTTGCGATAGAGGTACTTATGCTCGGCGTATTTTAAATCCGCTTTTGATTTATCCACCTCCGGATAAACGTGCCCGTTTGACATCAATATGTCCAACCATCCGTCGTTGTCCATATCGAAAAACCCAACCCCCCACCCCAACAACCGCGTGTTCACGCCAATGCCGCTCGGATACGTCCTGTCTTCAAACGTCGCATCTCCCAAATTGGTATAAAGCGAATCCGTATCGCCGGCGAAATTTGTTTTCACCACATCCAGGTTGCCATCGCGGTTATAGTCTCCTATGGAAACTCCCATGCCCGCCTGTGGTTTTCCTTCGGGAGACAAAGCCGCGCCCGATTCAATCGCGATGTCCTTGAACGTACCGTCCTTCTGGTTTTGATACAGCGTGGCCGTGCTCGAATCGTTAGCCACATAAATGTCCGGCCAACCGTCATTATCAAGGTCAGAAGCCGCCACACTCAGTCCGTAAGTGCCCGCGGTATTCCAGATCCCAGCTTTCTCACTCACGTCAGTGAATGTGCCATCGCCATTGTTGTGATACAGAATGTTCTTGCCGCCCGGCAAACCCGGCGGCCCGCACGCCACCAGCAGCCCCTTGTATGTGCATGGACCGGCCTCCGGCGGCGGCGCCGTCTTCAAATCGAACTCGACGTAGTTAGCCACAAACAAATCCAGATGGCCGTCTTTGTCGTAATCCACAAACGTGCAGCCCGTATTCCAACGCGTTTTCGGACCCGGCTGCTGCAAACCCGCCTTTTCCGTAACATCGCTAAACGTGCCGTCTCCGTTATTGCGATACAGCGCATTCTGTCCGTAATAGCTGACAAACAAATCGTCATTCCCGTCGTTGTCGTAATCTCCCACACAACATGCTTGTCCCCAACCCGTGCGGTGCTCCAAACCCGAGCCCTTTGTCACGTCGCTGAATGTCCCGTCACGATTGTTCTTGAACAAATGGCAGCGCGGCTCTTGGTCTTTCGCAAAACCCTCCAACCGCCAGCCATTCACCATAAAAATGTCTAGCCAGCCATCGTTATCGTAGTCGTAAAACGCCAGTCCGCAGCCCGTCGTTTCCAGCAGAAACTTGTTCTTGCCCTCGCCGCCATATATAGTCTTTACCGCCAGACCCGACTCTTTCACCACATCCACAAAACTAATCCCCAGCGGTGTTCCCTCAATGGGAGACTTCGGCCCTTTCGGCGCGGGCATCGCCTTCGCGTTGTAACTCCGCTCCGTCGGTCCAGGCAGTTGAATCTGCTGTCCCGCCACTGCCAGCAAATCCGCAAATGGTAGCACTAGCGCGGAGCGGCTCAGCGAACGCACAAAATGGCGGCGATTCCGGTTCAATATAGTATTCCTTTCGGCTATTATTTCTTAGCAATCGCCCCATCGGCCGGCAACTCTTCATGCACATGCCACGGCGAGCTCTCTATCGAAATCTCGGGATGCTTACGCAAGAAATCCAGCGAGTAAGTGGGCGCACCCGGATCAATCTGCTTTGTCGCAAACAGCGCCGCCTGTTCCGCTGCTTTCTGTTTCATCCCCATGCGCCGGTAAATCACCGCCAGATTGTAATGCGCTGCTAAGTCATCCGGTTCAATTCCTTGCAACGCTTCGAATGTTGCTCGCGCCTCATCGTAACGATGGCACTGATAGTAAGAGATGCCCAACTCCCGCCGCGCGTCAATCGACATCGGATATTGCTTTACGACTTCCTCAAAGTCCGCAATCTCCGCGTCTGAATTCCCCGCGCGCCGCTCCACCAATCCAAAGTAATAAAGAGCCCGCGCATTCCCGGCGCTCAACTCCATCGCTTTATCCAGATAAGGGCGCGCTTCCGCATATTTCTCCCATTGGATATCAGTCAATGCAAGGTTGATATAACCATCCGCATAATCCGGCCGCAGTTGCACAACTTTCTGGAAAGCCGCGAACGCATCGGAGTATTGCAATTGGTCCAGATACGTAATCCCTAGATTGTTCCAACGCATCCAATCGGGGTTATCCCGAGCATCCGTCACGCCCGCCGAATTCTTGCCTAGGTTGAATGTGCGGCTGCGCGCGCCCAATTCCACAACCGGATACGCTGGATGATCCAATCCCAACACATTATTCAGGTAACTCTGCCGCAAGTGCCTGTAATTCACTCGCGCGCTAAAAGTAAGTGGGCCTTTCGCATCCGCCGGAATGCGAAACCGGTACCGAACCAGCGCCGAACGCCCCGCTTGAATTGTGTTGTCGTAAGCAACCGAATGAATCGTCCAAACTTTGTGGTTATCCACGAACTCGCCTGTCGCATTTACTGGCCGGTTGGTGAAACTATGGGCGCGCTCGTCAATCGTGCCGTCTGGATTCAGAAACCCGCTACGATAAAACGTCCTTCCCGTCGCATCCCGCACGCTAAATTCCACCCATGCTTCATAGAGATCGCGCACTTCTGGAATCAGCGAATGGCCAATATTCTTGTTTTGAATGATCACCATCGTCTCAATGGTTTCATCCGGCGAAATCGTGAATGGCACCGAACCCAAAGGCCCTACCACTTCATCCGTCTTAGGTTTCCGGATCGCGAAAAAATCAACGTTCAAATACTGTCCCGATTTCAAAAACTCCTCGGTCTTGGCCAACTGCTCATCAAAGCCATAGTAAAAAGGAACAGCCGTGTTGCCCGCCAGCCAGCGATGCGAAACAAATGTACCCTTCTTCGCGCCATCTTCCTGCAGCGTGGGAATCATTCGCCGCATGTGGCAGTTCTGACAAGTTTGAACATCGGCCGAATAGAACGTCAGCGGAGTCCGCTTCGAAAATTTAGAGTTCTGCCATTCGTCGTAAACCGTAAATGCCCGAATCCATTTGTAGCCATTCAACGGGTTCGGCAGGTTCGCCTTATGGCAAGCGGAACAGAATTCCGGCGTACGGTAGAAATCCTGCATCACAGCCTTGGCATGCCGCTCAGGATGCGCCCTGATTTCCGCGTCCGGAACCTCGCCAGGAACGCGCTTACCGTTTTCATCCACCATCACGGCCGGAACACCCATCACGTAACTCCCATTGCCCAAAGTCGGTTGCACTCGTTGAATAGAGTGGCAAGTCGTACAGGTGAGACCATCCTGATCGAAGCTGCGGTCCACTTGCGAATCCTTCGTTAAACCGCCGCCAACAACGGCAATCGGGTTATGGCAGCTGTCACAATGCCGCGTAAACTGAATGCCCTTGGTATCGCGCAAGATGTTCACGCTGGTGCGGTAAAACGGCGTTCGGAACGAATTCGAATGTAAAGATTGCCGCCACTGACTGTACGCCTCGGCATGGCAGCGTCCACAATAGTCCGCAGTCGGAAAGGCGTTCGGCGAAATGAACCCTCCACCCTCAGTCGCCGCATTCCCCGGCGCGGAGAGCCTATCTCCCCCAAAGGCGAAATCGTACGTTTCCCGAATCTTTTTGTCGTACGCGTCCTGTGCACACGCTAACCCGCTCACCGCGAGCATTAGCATGCCAATCCGGCGTTCGACGAAGAACCTCATGCCGCTCTAACCTCTATTCACTAATGTTCGCACGATTGCTCCCCGTTGTTTTACCGATAAACGACGCACCCTCGCTCCTCAAGCTCCGCCATCCAACCCGGCACCGGGAGAGTTTCTACCCACCGCAAATCAATCTTCTCCAACCGCGGCAGCAACGCAAGACACTCCGGCAGCGAAGCCAAGGGATTCCCGCAAATCGATCTGCCGCAACTCCCTCAACTCTCCCACTGCCTCTGGCAACGTAGCCAACTTGTTGTTTCTCAGATGAAGTTCCCTCAACCGCGATAACTGGCCAATCGAATCCGGCATCGATGTCAGTAGATTGTCAGTTACCCTCAGCTCAATCAAACCCGCCATCTCACAGACACATTCAGGAAAACAAACAAACTCATTCCCGCTGATGTTCAGATATCGCAGCTTCTTCAAACGCGCCAGCGCTTCCGGCAATGAGCTCAGCCGGTTGTCATGCAAGTAAAGAAAATCGCTAAGAAGCTCGATCTCACCCAGCACCTCCGGCACACTCGTCAACTGATTGTGCCCTAGATCCAGCATCCGCAGCCTTCTCAGTTCGCCGATCCTCTCTGAGACCTCACACAGCCCATTGTCGGCCAGCACCAGAGTCTCAAGCTCCGTCTGTGCCCACACTGAGTCCGGCACTTGCCCCAGCCCTTTCTTCCAGAGGTTCAAATGTTGCCCCGAAAGACTCGGCATAACTCACATATACTTCAAGCTTTGACTCACCAACTCCTCTGTCCCCTGAAATGGATCACCCGAGCCGGTATCGAACTCCATCGAAAAGTAACCCTTGTACCCATTCGCCCGCGCCACCGCAAACATCCGCGCCACATCCACCCGGTAAACCTCGCCCTTCTGAGTCCGCAACACGTCCTTCACATGACTCATGTTGTAAGCATGCTGAAACATCGCGCTCACCGCCTTCTCGTTGTACGCGGCATCGTGCCCTCTCAGTGAATTGCCAAAATCAGGCAGCGCGCGAAGATAAGGGCTACTCACCTTGCTCACAACCTCCACAATGAAGAAAGGATCTTCCGCTCCCGGACTGTCGTTCTCTAGGTTGACCACGACGTCCCTTTGCGACCCATAATCAGCCAAACGCCCCAGACTTTCAACCGCATTCGGAACATTGGGAGTCGCGCCCTTAGCTGTTCTGAGGTGCTGCCGCACACTCGGAGAGCCAACCGCAACTGCCACATCGATCCACCGCCGCCCATACGCCACAGCCTCGTCCCGAATCCCTTTGTCCGAGTGCCCGAAGTCCCGGCCCCCAAGCCCCAGATCCACCATATGAGAGCCGGCAGCTTCTACCGCCGCTCGGAACTCCGTCAGATACGCAGGCTCTGTCGAACTCAGATGATCTCCCAACGGATTGATATTGTGAACACCGAAGCGTTTCGCAATCATCGCGGGAAACTCCTTCAGATCCATGCCGGCCACGCTTTTGTCCCGCGCCGGATTCGTTGGACTATCAATAAGAGTCCGAAACGGATAGGAGGTCACCGCAAGCCTCTGCCGCGCCTCCGTCGGAAACGAGACCTGTGGCCCCCCGGGCGCCCTCGCCATCAATGGCACAGCCGCCACTTGCAAGAACGCTCGACGCGAAAACGGGTTTATATCAACCTTGGGCATTTGATCCTATCCGGATCATTGTACCGAAGCCCAAAGATACTGGAGCGGCACTTAAATGTAGCTCAACCAGCGCTCGTGGCCGCGCGCTTTTACGCCCGCAAACCAGCGGCATAGAGGGTAGAGAATCGCAACCACAATCGCCCACACCAAATACAGCAGCGGCAGCCCCCATCTATGTTCCGGAGGTAGAAACGTGTAGGGCGCAGTCGCATACCAGCCGGAATCGAGATGTCCTTCGCGCAAGAGCATCACAAAAAGCGCAGCTAGGTGAATCAGTGGAATGTGCAGCAAATAATAGAACATGGGTACGCGGCCAATAGTCGCCAGTGCGCCCGCCAACCAGCCGCGCGCCTGTTCCGCCAGCGGTAAAAGCGCAATAGTGGGACCCAGCGTCATCAATAGGTAAAGCTGGGAAGCCGGATATTTTTGCTGGTTAAGAAGTCGGAATATCATAGGTGGAGCATTCGCAGGCGCGGGATTCAAGAGAACCTCGAAGCCGCCGATTATCAGGAAAGCCAACGTAGCAGACCCGCCAATCAGTAGGCAAAGCCGGCGGCGCTCCCTGGGCTCACGTGTCAGGATCATGCCGAAACCATAACCCGTTGCCATGACCCCGATCCACGGAACCAAGACGTAAAGGATACTGATGCCGGAGTGGTTCTCAATCCCGGCAGGGTAGATAAACTCCCAAATCCACCCCACGGTCCCTTGGAACTGAGTCGGTAGGAGATGCGGCGGGTAGCGGAAGATCTGTTGAAAGAAGATGATACCTAATCCGATCCCTCCGACAACCCTGGCTGGTAGCCGGACCAGCCCCGCCAGCAACACCATGCACCAGCCAAGCATCCAAATGACGCCGGCGAGCGTAAACTGCCGGTAGTTGAAGTTGAATGTCCATGTGAAACGGATGACAGTAAGTTCGAGAAGCACGAGCAAAAGGCCACGCGTGAGTAGGTAGCGCGCTAGCGCACGCGCATCTCCCAGTTTCCTTCCATACAAGAACGCCGCCGTGCCCGCCAGCAATGCGAAAGCCGGCGCGCAAAAATGCGTGATCCAGCGCGTGAAAAAGATGCCCCCGGTCGAGCCGCCCGCCGGAATTCCCGAGTACACACGCACATGGTCGATAGCCATCAGCACCATCACCACCCCACGTACGATATCGATCGATTGAATGCGCGGCCCAGGCTCACTGCCGAGCGAGTTCATAGACCAAAGCTAACTCCTAAAGTGGCGCCCATGCAAATGCGTGCAGTGAGCGGTACCGTCTGCGCAGCCAACGGCGGCCCATCAATGATAATGAACATCAACCGAGTGCCGACTCCGAGCCAGGAGCGTCAGCGACCTAGTTCGGCCTTCCGTCTCCTCCGCTCGGAGCGCAACGCAAGCCGCTGCGTCCTGCGCTATCCTCGCGAAATGCCACCCATCCCCCATCCTCCCGCCGATCGTACGCGCGTGCCCCTTCCCGCGTTCGCTCTGATCTTTGCCGCGTGGCTGGTTCCCGCCCTCCTCTCGGGATTTAACACCTTTATGCAGAGTCAGTTGGAAGGGCGTTCTCCCGATTGGCATTGGGTATCCTTCAACTCGTTCGATTGGCTGCTCTACGCGCTGCTCACACCATTTGTGTTTCGCGCCGGTAGGAGGTTGCCCCTCGAACCCCCGCACCTCGCGCGCAATATTCTGCTGCATCTCGCGGGAGCCCTCCTCATGTGCGTGGCATGGGCCGGGCTCGGTACTCTGCTCCGGCTGGCGATATTCCCTTTGTCCCCCGAACTCACCGGCTTGACGGTGCTCCGCGAGTTCATCGCTTGGGTCTTCACCACCCTCCCATTTGGCTTTGGAGTGTATTTCGCTCTGGTGGGGATCGAACACTCCTTGTTCTACTTCGCCCAAGCGCGTGAGCGCGAGACGCAGGCCGCGCGTCTGGCTGCCCAACTTGCTGAAGCCCGTCTCAGCGCCCTCCGCATGCAGCTCAACCCGCATTTTCTCTTCAACAGTCTGAACGCCATTACGGTTTTGGTGCGCGATCAGAACACCACCGCGGCTTCGCGAATGCTCGAGCTGTTGAGCGGCGTGCTGCGACAAGTGCTGCGCTCGGACGAGACGAACGAGACCACGCTGGCCACGGAGTTGGAATTCCTTGAGCGTTATTTGGCAATCGAGCAGGTTCGCTTTTCCGACCGTCTGCGCCCAAGTATCGAAACCGACCCCGGCATTGCCCATGCGGCCGTGCCGCGCTTCTTGCTCCAGCCGCTCGTAGAGAATGCACTGCGGCACGGTATCGCGCAGCGGGCCGCTGCGGGAGAACTCCAAATTACCGCGCGCCGCGAAGCCGGCAACTTAGTGCTCACCGTGCGCGACGACGGTCCCGGGCTCGCCCTGGGCACTCCTGCCCCCGGCGGCGTCGGACTTGCCAATACCCGGGCTCGCCTCGCTGCCCTCTATGGCGAGCGCGCTTCGCTCCATCTCACCAATGCAGCGGACGGCCCAGGAGTTGTCGCCACCGTGCGGCTCCCGTATCATGAGGCTGAGAGCGATCCTTCGCGTGATTCGTAATCCGCCTAAAAAACGTGTCTTGGTAGCGGACGATGAACCGCTGGCGCGTCGCGGCGTCCGCCAGCTTCTCGCACCGCACGCCGACATGATCGTGGCAGGCGAAAGCCGCAATGGTCCCGAGACATTGCGCGCTCTCGACGCGCTGGCGCCCGATCTCCTCTTTCTCGACGTGCGAATGCCTGAGATGGACGGATTCGAAGTCCTTCGCGCTTGCGGTGTCGAGCGAATCCCCGCCGTCATATTCGTAACCGCGCACGATGAGTTCGCGGTGCGCGCGTTCGAAGCGCATGCGCTCGATTATTTGGTGAAGCCGCTCAACGTCGAGCGTTTTGATACCGCGCTGCGCCGGGTGCGTGAGCGGCTGCAGATGAAGCAGGCTGTTGAGCGTGCCGGGCGGCTCACTGCCCTGCTGGCGGCTGAGCGCGCGCAACGTGAGAAAGATGGCGTTCAGCGCCTCGTCGTCTCCACTGCCGCGGCCGACCTGGTGATCCCGGTTGCCGAGATCGATTGGATCAGCGCCGACGACTACTATTCCTGCCTGCATCTGGGCGCCAAGAGCCACCTCTTGCGCGAGTCCCTTTCCTCCCTCGAAACTCGGCTCGACCCACGCCGCTTCGTCCGCGTCCACCGGTCGGCAATCGTCCAGCTCGACCGCGTGCGCCAGTTGCGTACAACTTTGCACGGCGACGAAATCGTGCTGCGCAACGGCTCGCGAGTTCCCGTTAGCCGCCGAAGACGCGCCGCGCTCCAGGCCTTGCTGCGGCACCGGCAGTAGCTCACTTTGAATTTCGCCCATCTTGCTTGGCTTCCCGAACGCGACTCTCACGTTGGAAGTGTATGCAAAACCGCTCAAGCACCAATAACAGCAATCGAACCACTAATCGCGGGAAGGGCTACCAGGCTCTAAGCCAGAAGGGGTAAATCGCGACAGTGCACATACCAAATGATGGGCGCGATCACATGATAAACTCAATCCGGGCTAGTGGTGGTCAGCCGAGAATAGGTGGGCGTCGTCGGCGAGTGTGAGTCCAATTTATGCTGATGGTTTCTATAACCGGCAGCCCAAAGTCACACGGAGGAGTCAATGGTTGATCAAGCTGCATTTAACCAGCTTCTCGCAGACCTTCGAGAAGTTCTCGGGAAGGTTGCTAGATTTAAACCTGGGCAGAAAGAATACGACGAACGCGTGGCGGATCGGGACCGAGTGATCGCCAGGTATCAGCCGATTTTTTCAGTTGAACACATTCCCAATCTGTCCAAAGAAGAGTTCACTTCGTTCCTCTATCCGAATAACAACTGCCACTGGAGCGGGCTGTATCGCAAAGGTTTGCAAGCAGCAGAAGACATGAATCAGCTTAAAGAAGCCCTTAGCATCCTACTGGATGAGAATCAGCCGATTCGAATAAGATTTAAAGAGGCGCTGGCTACAGTATTGGGCCTTGGCAAGGGAATAGCGACGGGCATTCTGACCGTTGCGTATCCAGATAAGTACGGCGTTTGGAATAGCACGTCCGAAGCGGCTTTGCGACACTACGGACTTTGGCCGGGTTCGGAACACGGTGAGGGGTTAGGCGGACGCTATGAAAATATTAACGCTCTATTTACCAGATTGCGGCTGGATTTGGGAGTAGATTTCTGGACGCTTGACACTATGTGGTGGTCCCTTCCAGGCCCTGAGCACTCGGAAAGTTTCGGCCCTAATACGGACGAAGCAACTGCAGCGATCAAGAACGGAACCTCATGGGAGGAAACACCGCTGACATTCTTCGCTTACTCGCGTCAAGATTCACCCTTCGTTCTGCGGCTTGCCAAAGACCTCAAGTCCTCTGGGGTGCTGGTTTGGTTAGACCAGCTCGATATCAAGCCAGGTCAGCGATGGGACAAAGTAGTCGCGGATGCATTAACTGCGTGCTCGCGGGTTTTAGTTGTACTCTCAGCTTCTTCGATTGCGTCGGACCATGTTACCGAGTTACCGACGAGTTCAGTTTCGCTTTGGACGAAAACAAAACTGTAATTCCTATTCTTTGTGGTGAATGCACAATGCCTTTTCGCCTTCGCCGTCTCCAGAACATTGACTTTCGTGTTGAGTACGAAACCAGCCTAAGAACATTGGTCGACACATTATGTTTCGGTTCGTAAATATTGACGAGGTACCGACTGGGGTAAATCGGACACTACCATCGATCCTGCGCCACAAAAAGCAATCGTTCCGCCAAACCGCCTGGGTTTAGTTCACCGAGTGATCATATCACCTTTTGCGGCCTCACCACTTCTCCGTTCCTCAACATCCACTCCGCAAAAGCCGATGCGATCTTTATCAGTCACAAAGATCCCACACCTCGATCTCCTTCCTTTTCAACCACCTCCACTCAAAAAATCCTTTCACCGTTCGCCCCACTCTGTAAATTGAAGTCGTTTGTAATCGCCGTCGCGCGCACAAACATCGCGAAGAGTTCATTCTCGCCAGACAACCCTCGAAAGGAACCAAAATCATGTCCTCCCCCGCGCAAATTAACGCTAACCAGGCGAACGCACAAAAATCCTGCGGTCCAAAAACCAAAACCGGCAAGCAAACCTCTTCCCGGAACCGCACCACTCACGGTCTCTGCCCCCACCACAACGCGATGTTCTACCTACTCGAGGACGAAGACCAAGAAAAATACTACGCCCTTCACGCCCGCCTCAAGGAAGAACACCAACCGCAAACCGAAACCGAATGCATTTTCGTACGCCGCATGGCCCAGCACGAATGGCTCCGCGCCCGCGCTCTGCGCCTCCAACAAACTTGCATTTTCGAAGACGAGCACATCCTAGCCACAGAGCAGTTCGGTCTCTACATGCGCTACCAAACCACCCACGAACGCGCCTTCTACAAAGCCCTCAGCGAACTCCAAAAGCTAAG
This sequence comes from Bryobacterales bacterium, assembly GCA_003167495.1. Taxonomy (GTDB): domain Bacteria; phylum Acidobacteriota; class Terriglobia; order Bryobacterales; family Bryobacteraceae; genus Bog-105. Next base: position 50,358 of record PMSX01000061.1, read on the forward strand.
ATCTGAAAGGAGAAAAGAGCAAATTGGGTTCGAATCGCAAAAACGTCAAGAGGTCGTCGAACAACGCGCCGCCGAAGCCCACAACCTGAAAAAACAAGAGTTTGAACTAAAGAAAAGAGCCTTCGAACTAAAGGAAAGAGCGCTCGAACTGAAAAAAGAACGCTTCGCAGCGCCTGCTTCGCAAAACCGACCGGCTCCTATCCCCGAAACCACCCCCGGAGACCTCGAAATGGCCGCCTAAACGCCGTCAAACCGCCGCAACTTACCAACCGCCTCGCCAGCACTCCCCTTACACAAAGGGTAACTTCCAATTCGAACGCATAGTCACGGGCTGGCGAGCAAAGTACTCGGTGGCCGACCGTCGTCTTAAGACAGGCAGGTGCGACGCTCCCTTCACTGACCAGTGTCGCGCGGGATTTTCGATCCGTTCTTCGCGCAGTTGTTGTTGGTGCCGTGCTTGGGTGCTGGCAAACCCGCCGCTATCCCCGTGATCCTATCGAAGAACTCGCCCACAAAGGCGCCGGCCTGCGGCTTGACTGATTCGCCTTAATAGGTAATATATTTGTGACATATCGCCCTTTTGACCGCGGCCAATGCTTGGCAGCCGAATACGCACTTAGCCTACTCAGCGCCATGTTGCATGGCCCGAAGCCGTGCAGCGCTTATCGCAGGTTCCATCTGGCGAGCCGCAAGCGTATCGATACCCGCCGCCGCAGTCACCGAAAGTGAGGGTCACGCGCAGGCTTCCGTCGAGCATAGTGGAACGGGCTGCGAAAAATACGCGCAGGCGAGCGAGTAAAGCACTTGGCGCTTGACCGCAGTCTTAAGAAGTAATATATTTATGACATATGGCGCGTTCGACCAAGGTGGCCAAGGCTCGGCAGCTGAATGCCGCTCTCAGCCTACTTCAGCGTCATATTGCCCTACCCGAAGCAGTGCAGCACTTGTCACGCAGGTTCCATCTGTCAGAGCGGCAAGCGTATCGATACCTGCAAGCGGCATCCGAGTTGGATCGGCCGGTCGAAGTCACTGAAGTGACAGTGCCGGTCACGCTCAAGCTTCCGCCGAGCACAGTGAAGCACCTGCGGAAATACGCGCGGCGCAGGGGCCTCACCATGGGGGCGATCGTAACCACCGCATTAAGTGCGTTTCTAAAAAGACATGGCTGAGCAGCGGCTCAAAAGCGGCGCCTGGCAAATTCACGTTTCTTATTCATTTGATCGCCTGCTCGATTTCAAAGCTCGCGCAGGCCTACAATATTCTGGTGCCCACACGGGAACGTCCCGTCGGTGGGAAGGAGTCCGAGAATGAGGATGGCAGCCATCTACGCGCGGGTCTCGTCCGAGCAACAGCGCGAGGAGAACACGATTGCGAGCCAGGCGGCGTCGCTGATCGAATTCGCAAAGAAGCACGATCTGGAGGTACCGCAAGAGTGGGTCTTCGAAGATGAAGGCTATAGTGGCGCGACGTTGGAGCGGCCGGGCTTGGAGCGCGCGCGAGACCTAGCGGCCGAAGGGCAGATCCAGGTTGTACTGGCGTACGCACCCGACCGTCTCAGCCGGAAGTACGCCTACCAGATTCTGCTGATCGAAGAACTCGCTCGCCACGGAGTCGAGACAACTGTTTGTGAAGCGCCGCAAGGTGACAGCGCGGAAGATCATTTGTTGGTGCAGTTCCAGGGGATGATTGCCGAATATGAGCGGGCGCAGATCCTGGAGCGATCGCGCCGCGGTAAGCGACATCGAGCCCACTCTGGCGAGGTTAGCGTGCTGAGCGGCGCTCCGTATGGCTACCGTTATATCCCGCAAAACCGATCAGGTGCCGGCCGCTTACAGCGTGTATGAACCGGAGGCTCTTGTAGTGCAGCGCATCTACGAGATGTATACGGCGCAAGGATGCAGTATTGGCGAGATCACGCGCCGACTCAATGCGGAAGGCATTCCCACTCGCAAAGTCAGTGCTCGCTGGGAACGCTCGACGGTCTGGGCTGTCCTGCGCAACCCTGCTTATCGTGGCGTCGCCTGCTTCGGCAAGACGCGGGCTTCTGCTCGGACCCGCGTTATGCGCCCCCAGCGTCGGCGGGGTGTGACTGCGCCCAGCATGACAGTAGGTCACGAACGCCCGCGGGAAGAATGGATCGAAATTCCGGTGCCGGCCCTGGTTAGCGAAGAGAGCTTCGCCCGTGCCCAAGAACTTCTCCAGGAAAACAAAATCCGATCTCGCCGGCGCACCATCGAGCCCAGTGTCGTGCAGGGGCTGGTCAGCTGTCAGAAGTGTGGCTACGCCTTCGCGCGTACCTCGACGCGCACGAGCGCACGCAAAATCCACTACTACAAGTGCATTGGCTCCGATGGCTGGCGCAAACTAGGTGGCCCTGTTTGCGATAACCGCCGCCTCGTTCGACAGGACCTCCTTGACCAGATCGTCTGGGCCGAGGTGATTCGACTACTGGAAGAACCGACCTTGATACAACAGGAACTCGACCGTCGGCTGGCCGCCGCGCGCTCCTCCGATCCAACCAAAAAACACGAGCAGAGTCTGCAGAGGGAACTCATACAGGTGGGCAAAGGCATCGAACGACTGCTCAATGCTTATCAGGAGGGACTGTTGTCGATCGAACAGTTGCGCGAGCGCATGCCAGCTTTACGCAATCGAGACCAGACTCTCCGCACTCAGATGCGAGCGATCGCTGACCAACTCGACGATCGGGCTGCATTCCTGCGCCTAGCCGAGACTCTCACGGCATTCCTCACCCGTCTGCGCAGTACTGCTGAAACGCTGGACGTCGCTGAACGGCAGCGAATCGTACGCCTCCTGGTCAAAGAGGTACTGGTGGGCGAAAACGATATCACGATTCGCCACAGTATCCCCATTCCTTCAAATTCGCCGCCAAACAGCGCTTCGTCCTCGGCGAGCGACCCAAATTACCTTTTGTGTAAGGGGAGTGATTTCTGCGCCCTGCGGAACCCCGCTTCGCCGTTCACGCATCTCCCGGAACAACGCGCCGCCAAAATGCCTTGGCACGACCAACGTCGCGCAGGATCTGCGCTTTCAGCGATGCCGCGTCGGCGAAGTGTTGCTCCTTACGAATGAAGCGCCGGAAGCGGACTTGGATGTGCTCGGGCGAGCGGCCGTCAAGCGGTGCGAGGAGAAAGGTTTCGACTGTGAGTTCAGCGCCATCGAATGTGGGGCGAGTCCCGGCATTGGTAATAGACGGCCAAAGTCTGCCGCTAATGGGCTCCAGCGTTTCTGTAATGTAAACGCCGCGCGGGATGATTTGACCGGCTGGGGGACTTAGGTTCAACGTTGGAACGGTTTGTTGGGAACCGATGCCGTGACCCTTCACCACGTCGCCTTGCAAAGCAAAACATCGGCCCAGAAAGCGGCCGGCTAGTGAAACATTGCCCGCATGGATGCATTGGCGGATCGCGGAACTGGAAACCACTTTGCCGCGATAAGTGACGGCGGGAAGAAACCGAGCGGCAAACTCGTATCCCTGGCCGAGTTCTTTCAGCGTGTCTATCGTGCCGGCTTGTTTGTTGCCAAAGCGAAAATTTTCGCCAACGAAGACAGCCTGTGCGTGCAGACCCTTGACGATGATCTGCGAAACAAATTCTTCCGGAGTAAAGAGCGCCAGATGTTCGTTGAACGGCAGAACCAGAATGCGTTCCGCGCCAACCTCGCTCAACAGACGAACGCGATCTTCCAGACTGCAGATCGCCTCCGGCACGCGATGCGGCGCAACAAAAACGGCCGGATGAGGATGGAACGTCAAGACGGCGGGTTGCAACTGATGTTCCCGCGCATATTCGCAGGTGAGTTGGAGCAGCGCTTGATGACCGCGATGAACACCGTCAAAGTTGCCGATGGTGAGCGCGCAAGGTCCGAAACGGCCTTGCGCCGAATCCATGGAAAAGTACACTTGCGTGCTCATGCACTTAACCGCCCGATCGGGATTTCGAGGCCGTCATAGGCAATCTGGACATGGGGAGGAAGGCGCTCCGCCAAGGTAGAGTGCATCAGATCGTGGGAAATGTGAGTGAAGAACGCGCGTTTGGGTTTGAGTAGTTCAACGGTGCGGAGAGATTCGTCCACTGTCGAGTGTGTGGGGTGCGGGTTGTGGCGCAGCGCATCAAGAAAGAGCACGTCTAAATCCCTCAACATCTCCATGCTGGCGGCGGGAATTTCGCTATGGTCTGTGAGATAGGCGCAATCGCCAAAGCGGAAACCGTGCGCCACGCCGCGGCCATGAGCCACGAGGATGGGTTGCATTTCCACGCCGGCCACTTGAATAGGAGCAGAATCGAAAACATTGGCAGTCAGGCGGGGACGGCTGGATTCGGTGGGCGATTCGTCAAACACGTATTGGAATATCCGGCGGATGGTGACAAGAGCGTCGGCGGAAGCGTAGATGGGGATATCGTTTTTCTGCATGAAGTTGAAAGGCCGTACGTCGTCCAGGCCAAGGATATGATCGGCGTGCGAATGGGTATAGAGGATAGCGTCAAGCCGATCGATATTGAAACGCAGGGCCTGATAGCGAAAGTCGGGCGTCGAGTCGATGAGGACGCGCTTATCACCAAAGGACAGGAGGACGGAGGGACGGAGACGCTTATCACGCGAATCCGTCGAGGTGCACACCTTGCAGCGGCAACCAATCATGGGGACGCCGACGCTGGTGCCGGAGCCGAGCACCCGAATCGAGGCCCGCTCGAAATTCTCGAGCATCTATTAGGTCTTCGTTCCCTTCCCGCCGTCGGGTGTGATGATGAGTGGACGATCATCCTTGCTTTCGGGAGGAGCAGCGGCGGCGGGCGCGTCCTTCTTCTTGAGCGCATCGGATACCTGGACGAAGCGAAAGCGCAGCTCGGTTAAGCCGTTTTCGATCATGCGCTGCTCCTCGGTGGTGAGGTTGCCGCGGGTCTTTTCCTGCAACATTCCCAGAACGTCGATGGAATGGCGGGCCAGTGGCAGGTTGGGTTCGTTTTCCTCGTCAGTTTCGCCAAAACGCAGTAAACCCAACTGCATCTGGGTTTGCATCAAGATGGACTCTACGAGAAAAGTAAAGTTTGCAGGCGGTAGCGGGTAATCGGAAGGGATCTTTTGAGTTTCAGCCATACGACACTACATATTTTACTTATTGACGGCTGTGCGAGGATCGTGCCATGGCAGAAAGATTTGCGGAAGCAGGCAAGAAATTTGGGGAATTGGTAGAGGTGATGGCGCGTTTGCGGGCGCCGGGCGGCTGTCCCTGGGATCGGAAACAGACGTTCGAAACCATTAAAACCTACCTGCTGGAAGAAGCCTATGAAGTGATGGACGCGATTGATCGCGAGGATTGGCGCGGACTTCAGGAAGAGTTGGGCGATTTGCTGCTCCAACCGGTTTTCTTTGCCGAAATAGCGGCCGAACAAGGATTGTTCACGGTTTCGGATTCGCTGGACGCGATCAATCAGAAGCTGGTGAGGCGTCATCCGCATGTGTTCGGCGATGCGCGCGCCGAAACCCCGGCAGAGGTGATGGTGCACTGGAATGAAATCAAGAAGCGCGAGAAAGCGGAGCAGGGAACAGTCGCATCGGCTTCGGTGCTCGATGGCGTTCCGCGAAATTTGCCGGCGCTGATGGAAGCCGACAAAGTGAGTCACAAGGCAGCGGGGTTGGGGTTCGATTGGCCGGATATTGGCGGTGTGCTGGACAAAGTTCGCGAAGAGGCGGAAGAACTGGCGAACGCGCAGCACACGCAGAACGCGAAACACATCGAGCATGAGTTGGGAGATTTGCTTTTCACGATTGTGAATCTGGCGCGCCATTTAAAGATTGATCCGGAGCAGGCGCTGCGCAAGAGTACGGCACGGTTTCGTGGGAGGTTTGCGCATGTCGAAACAAGGGCCGCCGAGTCGGGCAGGGACTTAAACGAGACGCCATTAGAGCAGATGGAAGAGTGGTGGCAGGAGGGAAAGAAACTAGCCGATCAAAAGTAACCATATGCGAGCCAGCCGCCATCCACATATAAAGAATGGCCGGTAATGAAGCTCGCTTTCTCACTGAGCAGGAAGCAGACAGCATCCGCCACATCGGCGGGTTGCGCCAGGCGGCCCAATGGAATGCGCGCTTTGATTTGCGCTTCGTTCACGTTGCCTGCGGCGATGTTGCGCTGAGTCATCTCCGTTGCGACATAGGCGGGGCCAACGGCGTTTACCCGGATACCTTTCTCGGCCCACTCGATGGCCAGAACCTTAGTCAGCATCGCCACTCCAGCCTTGGCACAGCAATAGGCAGCGCGCCTGGGGAAAGCGGCTTCCGCGTTGGTGCTGGTAATAAAGACGATCGCGCCGCCGCTCTCCATCATGCGCTTGGCACAGGCTTGCGCGAAATAGAATGCGCCATTCAACTGTACATCCACCATGCGCGCCCAATCGGCAGGCGGCAGACTAATGCTGTCGTGTGGCTTGCTCAGGCCCGCACAGTTGACCACGCCGTCCAATCGCCCAAATTGTTTGACCGCCGCTTCCGCCACAGCTTCGCATTGCTCTGGATTCGTGATGTCGCACGCCATGCCTCCGTCGCCCGCATTTAGATCGGCAACCACTACCTGTGCGCCTTCGCCTACCAGCCGCGCGCTCACTTCAGCACCAATGCCGCCCGCGCCGCCCGAAACCACAATCACTTTGCCTCGCATCGTAAGAAAACTGAGCGTACCATTTCCCCCCTGATACCATCGAAACGTTTGAGCGCAGCCGTCACCTTCAAAAGTCCGCTTCACGAGATGACCCAGACCACGCCCACTTGTCTGTGGAACGATTCGGCTGCGTTTGAAGAGCTCAAGTATTCGCTGGAGCATGGAGCGGTGGGCGCGACTTGCAATCCGGTGATTGTACTCGACGTTCTCAAGCAGGAGATGCCCCTCTGGAGAGACCACATCGTGGAACTCATTCGGCAACGGCCGAGGGCGACCGAGCGTGAAATCGCTTGGGCGTTGGTCGAAGAAATTTCGGCCACGCGCGCCGGCATGCTCAAGCACATCTTCGCTGCCGAGAATGGGAAGAACGGCCGTCTCTCGATTCAGACTGACCCAATGCTCTACCGCGACACGGAGGCGCTGATCCAGCAAGCGACGCGTTTCAGTGGTCTCGCGTCAAACATGATCGTGAAAATTCCGGCCACCACCGCCGGCATCGCCGCTTTCGAAGAAGTCACTTACCGCGGCATCAGCGTCAACGCGACTGTGTCGTTCTCACTCCCACAGTGCGTGGCTGTGGCCGAAGCTGTAGAGCGAGGGCTGCAGCGGCGAGAGCGGGAGCGCTTGAGCATCTCCTCCATGGGGCCTGTATGCACGATCATGGTGGGACGGTTGGATGACTGGCTCAAGGTGCAGGCTGACAAACAGAGCATCACCACCGATCCTGGGCATCTTGAATGGGCCGGCGTGGCGGTCTTTAAAAAGACCTACCAACTCTTCAAGCAGCGCGGATACAGGATCCGCTTGCTTTCCGCAGCCTACCGCAACCATATGCAATGGAGTGAATTTATCGGCGGTGATGTTGTCGTCTCGCCTCCCTGTAAGTGGCAGAGGCGCTTCAACGCGAGTGACATAAAAGTGGAGAGCCGGATCGCCAAGCCGGTGGATCCAGAGATCGTCGACGATTTAGCGAGCAAGTTTCCCGATTTTGTTCGCGCCTCCACTGAAGGCGGTATAGCGATTGAGGATTTCGATACGTTTGGACCAACCGTGCGCACCCTGCGCCAATTCATTGAAGCTTGTCATGAGTTGGAGGCGCTGATCCGCGAGCTCATGCTGCCGAATCCCGACAAGATATAGCAGCGTTAGAGGCTCGCCGCCATCGCTTTGGCGACTGCTAAGCCGACCTCGCGTTTCTTATCGACGACAGTCAAAGTGATCACCATTCCGTTCTCCCCTTTGCGAACGGCGAGCGTCGAATCCATCGGCCCATAGTAAGCTTCGTCCCAAGGTCCCGGGATGCTGGGCTCCTCATTGCCGGCAAGGCGGCCGACAGTTTTTATCCCAATGACCGCCGCCCTTGCGTTCCCACGATAAATCTGGACAGATAGCAGCGGTCTATTCTTCGGGATCTCGGAAATCTTCTTGGCAATCGATTCCAAGTCTTTCAGTCCGACCTGGCCGTCCTTCGGTTCCTCGGCTTTGTCTCGATCGGAGGCAGCGCTTGGCTGAGAATAATAATTACAATACTCGCGTATCTCGCCGGCGTCGTTTCCTTCGGCGCGGGCGATTTTGGTTCCCAGAATCTCAGCCACCTGGTCCTTACTAAGCAGATCGCAGCCGGCTTGGGTTCGCTGTACGGGGCCGACCTTCACTTTACTGAGTTCTTGTTTAGCTTCCAGCAGTCTATCTTTCAAGAAGTAGTAGCCTTCCACAACACCAAAGATCCCAAGCACGAAGAGTACGGCCAGTGAGATGATAACGATCTTCAAAACGGGAGGCTTCCGTGGAGCCGCCGGATAAGGTGCCTGTGCGGATAAAGAAGGCGCCCGGCCGGTTGTTTGCGGGCTGCCACATTTTGGACAAAATCTACCTCCGCCGGTGGCCGCGCCGCAGCTTGCGCAAAAGTTCGACATCGTGTCTCCCCCGAATCATTATAGGTTGCGTGGCCAGTCTAGTGCTGGTTGCCCGCCGCTACTTTTTCAACTTGCCGCATCAGCCGCAGAGTGTTGCCGCCGTAGATTTTCTTAATGTCCGAGGGCGAATACCCTTTCTCCAGCAGCGCGCGGGTGAGATTCGGGAATTTGGATACATCGTCGAGCCCGATGGGCGCGCATTCGATGCCGTCGAAATCCGTACCGATGCCGATGGCGTCGATACCCGCGATCTGTTTGATGTGATCGATGTGAGCTACCACATCGGCGAGAGTGGCGCGCACCGGAGCGCCTTTGGGCGCGTCGGCGGATTTTTGCGAAATGAAGTTGCAGTAGAAGTTGACCTGAATCACGCCTCCTTTTTGGGCGAGAGCTTTGATCATGTCGTCCGTCATGTTGCGCGGAACGTTCGTCAGTGCGCGGCAGGCGGAGTGCGAGGCGATGAGCGGAGCTTGGCTGGTTTCCAGGGCATCGTAGAAAGTCTTGTCGGCAACGTGCGAGATATCCACCATCAGGCCGAGACGGTTCATCTCATGAACGATCTCTTTGCCAAGCGGCGTGAGGCCATTATGATGTTCCACGCCGGGTTTATTCATATCACCCGAGGAATCGGCCCAACTATTCGTGTTCGTATGCGTCAAAGTCATATAGCGCACACCCAGGCGGTAGTAGTCGCGCAAAAGGCGGGGTGAGTCTTCAATGGCATGGCCGCCTTCTATGCCAAGCAACCCGGCGATTTTGTGCTGACGGTGGGCGCGCTCAATATCGGCGGCGGTGAGTGCGAGAGAGAAATCTTTCGGATAGCGGTGAAGGATATCGGTATAGACGGTATCGATCATTTGCAGCGCGCGGTTAGCGGAATGGTTTCCCTCTACATATTTAGATGACACGTAGACGGAGAAAAAGACTGCGCCCACGCCGCCTTGCTTCAGCCTTGGAATATCAGTGTGATTTTTGGGCGCGTTCGCAATATCGGCGCCATCGATTGTAAAGCTCGGGATATCGTTGTGAGTGTCGATCAGGATGGCGGATTTGGTGATGGCTTTAACTTCAGCGTCAATCTTGTCTGAACCCACAGCAGGGAGTGACAAAGCGGACAGTACTAAAACGGCAGCGCAAAGTTTTCTCATGGGTAAGCAACAAGAATACAATCTAAGTAGATATGCAAAGCGCAGCGGATACAGCAATCGGCCAGGAGTCAGCGGCAGCAGTGAGTTGGCAGCGAATGGTGGCGGCGGTTTGTGCCATCTTGTTGGGCATCATTTTCCTGGTATCGGGGGTGTGGAAGGTGCTCGATCCGTTTAAGACGGGTGAGCTACTGGAACAAGCGAAGGTTCCGGCCGGATTCGGCAGGTTGGGCGCGTCGGCGTTGGGCACTCTCGAGGTATTGGCGGCGTTTATGCTTTTTTATCCGAGGCTGCGGCGCTGGGGCGGATTGCTGGGATCGGGCCTGATTGTTTTCTTCCTTGGATGGATTGGCTATTACTACAGCGCGTTGGTTGGAAAAGAATGCAGTTGCTTTCCTATTATCAAGCGGAGTATTGGCCCGGGCTTTTTTTTAGGCGACGGTGTGATGCTGCTGTTGGGGCTGGCGGCGTTTGCCTGGTCGGCGAAAGTGGTGAGCGCAAAATTGCCGGCAACGGCGCTGGCGGCGATCGCTCTGCTGGCCGGAGTGAGTTATGGAGTGAACACCTGGAAGCACAGCAACGTGCAAGTGCCGACGCCGGTGATTGTCGAAGGCAAGCCGCAGAATTTAGCCGAAGGCAAAGTTTTGCTGTTTTTCTATGATCCTTCGTGCATGCATTGCGACGCGGCGGCGAGGTTTATGTCGAAGCTGAATTGGGGCGACACCAAAGTGGTGGCGATTCCCACAGTGAATCCGCAATGGGCGGGATCGTTTCTGCACGACACCGGATTTAAACAGGCAACCACGAGCCTGGAGTTAGACAAGTTGAAAAAAGCGTTTCCCTTTGTCGATCCACCGTATGGCGTGGCTTTGCTGGATGGACAAGTCAAAGAAACATTCACCCAAGCCCAGTTCAACGAACCGCTGCCACAGCCCGATTTGCAAAAACTTGGTTTCGTGAAATAGCAGGGCAGCGATTATTTTCTGTGAATCGCCCAATCTCGCGGCGCAAACGTGACTTGCAGCCAAGCGGCAACATCATATTGGGGAGATCCAAGCAATGGAATGTCATACCGCTCGGCTTGCAGCCACACCCCGAAAATCCACTGTTGTTTGTAAGCAACCTGGCCGTTGATCGAGAAATCAGTTTGCGTGCCCCCACCCGGCAGAAACTGGCTGCCCGTTTTGATTTGCTTGTACTGCCCTTCCACAAACGTATTACCTGAAAGCCAATAGCGGCTGGTTGCGACGAGGGCGCGCCCATCGCGGCCTACCCAGCTTCCAATGATGTTGCCGTCGTTAGTGTAGGCATCGTGATAGGCATCGTTCCAATAGATAAACAAGCCGCCGTAATCTTTGCGGAAGAGCCAGGTGGAATAGCTTTCCACGCGCAGATCAAGATGTTTGAGTTTAGGAAGTTGTGTGAAGTAGATTCCCGGGCCCCAGGCGGAGCGCCGTGGCGCGTCAATCGGACTCGGCTCATCGTCGGAATAAGAATCGGAATACAGTGTGACGCGGCGCCGCAGCCCGGGAAGGTGCCAGCGGAAATCAAATCCGCTGTGGCGATCGCCAGGATCCAGCGCGGTGGGCGTCGGTGCGCCCCGACCAGCGCCGTTTGGGCTGGTGACGGAAAACATGGATTCCAAAAAGGAATGCCAAGTGAGTGGATGGCCAACGCCTCCAAAGAACGTAGAACGGGTGAAGCCTAGCTCAAAATCGTCGGTTAAGTCGAACGTGACTTTTTGAGCGTTCATATAAGGATGCGGAGGCCAGGAATGGCCCGACAGCTCGCCGAATACAAATTGTGTGTGAATCTTGCCAAGGTAACGCAAAGGTCCAGGCAAAATAAGAGGCTTGGTTTGATCGAAGCGGAACATCCAGATAGGCGCTGCATTGTTTGAAAAGGCAAAGGCACTGTCTTCGCCCGGACCCCACCACAAAGATTGCTTACCGAAGGTGATGTTCTCCGGACCGAGTTGCACACCAGCGTACATTTCGAGGGTTTGAAAATTGTTGGTCTTTGCGATGGCGGAGGAACTAATGGGATTTTCGTCGGCACCAGCAATGAATTGTTGGACGGCAGACGAGTAGGCGCTGCGGCCGGGCGCGGCTTGCGCTTCGGCGCGAACGTAAAAAGAAAAACGACTGGCTGTGCCGTAAGCGGAAAAACCTGTGTCGTTGCTGAGACCGCTTCCGTAAGGGCGGCCATCGTCATTAACCAGGGTTTGTCCGAAGTGATAGCTCTCGTGGAGTGGCGTTCCGCCAATGCCCAACAGGCGAGTGTAGATCGTGGCGAGGCGAAGTTCGGTGGTCGGTTCTTCTGCCGGGAACTCGGCCTCGAGATCGGCGATGAGCGAGTGGACGTCTTGGTCGCTGTCGCGCTGCACGAAATAGGTAAGGTTGAAGGTTTCGTGGCTGGCAGCTTCGTCGGTTTGGCGGCGGCACTCGGCTCGGGTCCAGGGAGCGGTGTCGGTGACCTGGCCGGTAATGTACCCCAACGCAGCCAAGCGGCGTAAGGCTGGATAGACCCAGCTATCCAGAGGTACGTAAGGCGAACTTCGTGGGGCCGTGTCTTGCGGCGAAGGCAGGCCGTGCCGCGCGCCGAGAACGAAGTAGGCCACGAGGAATATTAGTTTGCGCGCTGATGACCTTAACATCACCCAGGAACTTAGTGCGATGGTCGTAATTTTTTTCGCGATGAACTTGGCCATCGATGGAAGATGGGGCTCCTGAGTTTCGGCCATTAAACCGATAACAAGTTGTAGCCATAAGTTCAAAAAAGGAGTCGGTAGACGTTTGAAACCCTACAACTGGTCGAATTCGCCCGCCAAGCGGATGTTTGATTGCGCGGTTGCTGCGCTGGCATTAGTGATTCTCAGCCCCGTTATGTTGCTGGTAGCCTTGGCGGTGAAGCTTACGTCGAAAGGGCCGGTGCTATTCCGGCAAACGCGGATGGGAAGAAACGGCTGGGCATTTGAGATTTTAAAGTTTCGATCCATGCGCGAGAGCAGATCAGGGCCGACGGTTACGAAAGCCGGCGATGCGCGACTCACGGCGATCGGCGGGTTTTTAAGAAAGGCAAAACTGGATGAATTGCCGCAGCTGGTAAATGTTTTGCGAGGCGACG